>NZ_SJSA01000001.1:1298264-1622830 GCF_004766125.1 Duncaniella freteri | reverse complement strand
CGAAACGAGAAGATCGGCAAGAAAATACGCGACAACGAACTCAAACGTATCCCCTATATGCTCATCGTAGGAGAAAAAGAAGCCGAAAATGGTGAAATTTCTGTAAGAAAACAGGGCGAAGGTGATAAAGGTTCGATGAAAATTGCTAACTTTGCAGCCGAATTGACTCGCGAAGTCAATGAGATGATTAACCAGTAACCCTAAAACAAGATTCTTAAAACCCCTGAATGGAGAAAAAACCTTTCACCCCTCGTCCTCCCCGTCCCAACAACGGGCCCCGTCGCCCCTTTGTCCCTAACAAAGAGAAAGACCCCTACGCAACCAATGAACGCATCCGTGCACGTGAAGTGCGGCTCGTAGGCGACAACGTTGAGACAGGCATATACTCCATCCAGGAAGCGCTGAAGCTTGCCGAGGAACTGGAGCTCGACCTCATCGAAATCTCACCCACCGCCGAACCGCCGGTGTGCAAGATCCTTGACTATCAGAAATTCCTCTATCAGCAGAAAAAGCGACAGAAAGAACAGAAAGCCAAGGCTACCAAGGTAGTGGTAAAGGAGATCCGATTCGGTCCGCAGACTGATGACCACGACTACAACTTCAAGCTCAAGCACGCTGTAGGCTTCCTTCAGGAAGGCGCGAAAGTAAAAGCTTACGTGTTCTTCAAAGGCCGTTCAATCCTCTTCAAAGAGCAAGGAGAAGTCCTGCTCCTCCGTTTCGCCAACGATCTTGAGGAATACGGCAAGGTTGACCAGATGCCGGTTCTCGAAGGGAAGCGCATGATAATAATGCTCAGCCCCAAGAAGAAGTAACACTCAGTCGCCTCGACTCACGCCCGGGACCCACCGGGCACACATAAAGCAACATACAGGCGCGCCGGTCCCGATTGATCACCGGCCGCTAAGAATCAAATCATATTTTTAACAACATTCAAAATGCCAAAGATTAAGACTAATTCCGGTGCCAAAAAGAGGTTCGCCCTTACCGGAACAGGAAAGATCAAGAGAAAACATGCCTACAAGAGCCACATCCTGACCAAAAAGACCAAGAAGCAGAAGCGCAATCTGACCCACTCCAGCACTGTAGCTCACGCTAACGAATCTAATGTCAAGGAGCTCCTCGCACTCAAGTAATCCTGACTGCCGAGACCAAAACGACATATTTTCTCCGATCGAGAAAACGTGATTTAATTCCAATTAAGTTAACCGAACGGTCAGCCACCCCTAAATTTAATCAAGAGCATAATGTGCCGCTGACGTTCACAAAACATTTCGCAAAATGCCAAGATCAGTAAATCATGTAGCTTCAAGAGCTCGCCGCAAGAAAATCCTCAAACTCACCCGTGGTTACTTCGGATGCCGCCGCAACGTGTGGACCGTAGCAAAGAACACCTGGGAAAAGGGTCTTACCTACGCTTACCGCGACCGCAAGGACAAGAAGAACAACTTCCGTGCCCTCTGGATACAGCGTATCAACGCAGCAGCCCGCCTTGAGGATCTTTCATACTCCAAGCTCATGGGCCTCATCCACAAGGCAGGAATCGAGATCAACCGCAAGGTGCTCGCTGACCTCGCCCTCAACAATCCCGCCGCTTTCAAGGCTGTTGTCGACAAGGTTAAGAACGCTTAATCACAGCCACAACATAGCTTAAGCCTTCAAAAGCTGAAACCCACATCCAAGGACTTCCCGCCATGATAACAGAGGGGAAGTCCTTGATTGTTTTTTCGATCAATAAATAACGACGCAATGGAGAACAACAAGAAATACACAGCAGCCACAATATGTGTGCAAGGTGGATGGCAACCCAAAAACGGTGAGCCACGAGTGCTGCCCATCTATCAGAGCACAACATTCAAGTACGATTCGAGCGAACATATGGCCCGCCTTTTCGACCTTGAGGAATCAGGCTACTTCTACACTCGTCTTCAAAACCCCACCAACGATGCCGTTGCCTCCAAGATAGCCGCACTTGAAGGCGGTGTGGGGGCAATGCTCACCTCATCCGGGCAGGCGGCAAACTTCTATGCCGTATTCAACATATGCCAGGCAGGCGACCACCTCGTGACATCATCCAATATCTACGGCGGCACCTACAATCTCTTTGGCGTGACCCTCCGCAAACTCGGCATAGAATGCACATTCGTTGATCCTAATGCATCGGAGGAGGAGATTGCATCAGCTTTCCGCCCCAACACCAAACTGCTATTCGGAGAGACCATATCCAATCCCGGATGCGAAGTTCTCGACATAGAGAAATTCGCCCGCATCGCCCATTCCCATGGCGTGCCTCTGATAGTCGACAACACTTTCCCCACACCCATCAACTGCCGCCCGATTGAATGGGGAGCCGACATAGTAACCCACTCCACCACCAAATACATGGACGGTCACGCAACAAGCGTAGGAGGAGTGATTATTGACAGCGGAAACTTCCCCTGGGAAGAGCATGCCGACAAATTCCCCGGACTGACCACTCCCGACGACTCATATCACGGACTCACCTACACCAAGGCTTTCGGACGCAACGCCTATATCACCAAGGCTACAGCCCAGCTCATGCGCGACCTTGGATCGATACAGTCACCCCAGAACGCATTCCTCCTCAACCTCGGGCTTGAGACACTGCACCTGCGTGTGCCACGCCACTGTGAAAACGCCCTGACAGTAGCAAAATGGCTTGAAAGCAATCCCAAAGTGAAGTGGGTCAACTACAGCGGACTCCCATCCAACAGATACTACGGTCTGTCACAGAAATACATGCCCTCAGGCTCATGCGGAGTGATCGCATTCGGGCTTCACGGCTCACGCGAGGACGCAATAAAATTTATGGACCGCTTGAAATTCATAGCAATAGTCACACATGTTGCCGACGCACGCACATGTGTGCTGCATCCCGCAAGCCACACCCATCGCCAGCTCACCGACGAGCAACTGCGTGAAGCAGGAGTAGCACCTGACCTGATACGCCTCTCCGTAGGCATCGAGGATGTCAACGACATAATCGCCGACATAGAGCAGGCCCTCTCCTGACAGCAATAAAATAAAGTCCACAAGCATGAGGCTGTATCGTAAACATTGATTACGATACAGCCTCATGCCTATGTTTATTATCACCTTTTACATGATAATAATATACTTTTATAACATGAATTTATGATAACAAAGGTGTGATATTGCATTATAGAATGCCGTCCAGTTCGATATATCCAAATTGTATATTCTCGTCATTGAATATACAGAAAAGGCGATTCGAGGTGTTATCATAAGCCATGTCGGTTATATCTTTTCCTATGATGAGTGTTTTTACATAGCTTCCATCATGATTGTATACATGGATTCGGTCAGCACTGTATGCATTCTCACCTGATGCACGACCTGAATAGGCAGCTAATATATAATCAGGTATAACTTTTATTTCCCTGAAAAATACCTTGCCTTTTACCACTTGGAGAGACCGGAGCATGCTGGGACAGCATGGGAGGCATAAAACAGTGCCGAAATCTGCATTTTAGAGCCGGAAGGCAGGATTGATTATCAGCTAATTGCGTCCTGAGTTCGGGGTCGACAGGCGTAAAAACCGGAGCATGCTGGGACAAATGGCCGAAAGCACGCCGCGCCGCGCAGAAAACCGGAGCATGCTGGGACAGTCGCTCTGACGCAAGTCTCTGGCTGTCGGGCGCCTGGCGCAAAAAACCGGAGCATGCTGGGACACTTTTGATGATTTTCAGCTATATTCCCATAAATAAGGAATATAGCCATGGCAACACAACCGATAAGCATGAATATCATCAAGCAGGTGCTGATACGCCTGTCGCAAAAGGAATCGATCCGTTCAATTGCTTCAGCGCTCCATATCAGCAAGAACACAGTCAGCCGCTACAAGTCGATAGCTGAGGCGGACCCTCTTACGACACGCGAACTTATAGCGCTGGAGGACACGGTTCTGAACCACCGTTTCAACGGGGGCAGCCCGGCGTATTGCGATGAGCGGATGGAAGTTCTGAAGGAACTTCTGCCCGCTTTGGAGAAAGAACTGAAAAAACCGCATGTCACATCGCAGCTGTTATGGGAGGAATACCGCAGAGATCACCCCGACGGCTACAGCCTGTCGCAGTTCCGCTATCACATATCCCAGCATATGAAAGCGGTCACTCCCTCGACGTTACTTCGCGACCTGTATCAGCCGGGACAGAAGATGCTGATTGACTTTGCCGGGGACCGTCTGTCGTATATTGACACTGACACAGGGGAGGAGGTGTTTGTGGAGACGTATGTGGCCATAATGCCGTACTCGGGCATGACTTTTGTCATGTGCGTGCGGTCACAGGGGATAGAGCAGTTTCTGATGGCCACGGTCAGGGCTCTGGAGTTTTTCGGAGGTGTCCCGAAGATACTGGTGCCTGACAATCTGAAATCGGCGGTCAAGAAGGCCGATTCCTACGAACCTGACCTGACTACAGGCATGAACGACCTTGCCAACCACTATCTGTGTGTGGCACAGCCCGCGAGAGTTCGCAAGCCCAAGGACAAGGCTCTGGTCGAGGATGCCGTCAACAAGGCCTACCGTCATATCTACGCCCCGCTGCGCAACCGCATCTTCCACTCTCTGGAAGAACTAAACGAGGCAGTCGCTGAGCTTGTCGACCGCTATAACCAGAAGCGGCTGACCGGCTGCGATTACTCGCGGCGTGAGTGCTTCCTGGCCTCCGAGAAACCGATGCTGGCTCCGCTACCGCAGGCTCCGTTCGAGTTCAAACGCCGCGCCACACTGAAGGTGGCCCCGAACAGCTTCATCACCTTCGGGGCGAACCGCAACTCATACTCCGTGCCTTACCGTCTGATCGGGCAGCAGGTGGATGTCACCTTCACAGCCACGCAGGTACGCGTATATCACTCGGGAGAATGCGTGGCCACACACATGCGCTCATACCGCCGCAACGACTACACCTATGTCGAGGAGCACCTTCCTCCAAAATCAAGGGAATACCGCGCATACAGCGCCGAGTACTTCATATCCAAAGCCGAACGCATCAGCCCCGAGTTCAAGACAATAATAGAGGCCATATTCGCCGGAGGACAGCCCGAACAGGTATACTTCCGCACTGCCCAGGGCTTCTTCAGTCTCCAACGCGACAGCGACCCGGCCCTGTTCCGTCAGGCATGTACCATAGCCGTCTGCCACGGCAATCTGCGCTACAGGTTCGTCAAGGCTCTCATCAAGACACAATGCGAGGGCTTCCGTGAGAACGCCGATGAACTGACGCCTCCCGGAAATCACTCCAACATCCGCGGAAAAGCGGCTTTCGCATAATAATCCACCATTTACATAAAAACAACACAATCAATGGAAAGAATCCTTTCTGAACTCCGACAGATGCGCCTTCCGGGAATGGCGCAGACATGGCAGAGCCTGATGGAAACACGTCAGGCAACTTCACTCAACATCGTGGACGGACTCCGTCTTCTCCTTCAGGGAGAACACGACATGCGCCGGGCAAACCGGAATGCCCGGCTTCTCAAAAACGCCCGGTTCCGCTATCAGGTGTCAGTCGACGAACTCGCATACGACTCTGCGCGTGGTCTTGACAAAGCATACATCACCCAGATGTGTGCCGGCGAATACATCAGGCGCGGCATTCCTGTGATCATAACCGGAGCCACCGGCACGGGCAAAAGCTGGCTCGCATCGGCCCTCGGACATCATGCCTGCATATCCGGCTTCAAGACCCGCTACTGGAGCATCCTCAAACTCATGGAAGACCTCGCCATGGCAAGAGTCGAGCGTCAGACCAAGAGGCTCTTCGAGAAGATAGCCTCTTACGACCTGATCATAATCGACGACTTCGGAATCAAGAAACTCAACAACGAGCAGATACTCGACCTTATGGAGATCATCGAGGACCGCCACGGCCGCAAGGCGACAATCATAGCCTCGCAAATCCCCGTCTCCGACTGGTACGACTGTCTGGAGACAAACACCACCGCCGCCGACGCCATACTCGACCGGATGGTGCACTCAGCGATACGTTTTGAGCTAAAAGGCGACAGTCTCAGAAAAAATCATTAACTTTGCAGCATCAAAAGTGTCCCAGTCTGCTCCGGCGCACTGTCCCAGTCTGCTCCGGTTTTTCCAACCACTTGAGGCTCATAATCCGGACCTTTGATCTCATGGAGCAATCTACCATTGAAATCATATATGTTTAGAATATCGTTATTTGTAGCTCCTTCTGCTATTATCCTGTCAGCTACTGATATTCCAAAGAGCGATTTTAATCCTTCCATGCGTGACGGACCGGAAATGTCGGTCAGTTCGCCGGTTGTGATGTTATATCTGCATATCCCTTGAGTATATCCTTTCTTTTTAGGATCAATGGTGATTGACCTTGCAAAACCAAGAGTATCGTTAACATGGACGTAACGGTCAGGGAATTGTTGGTTATTGAAGTTTGAAATTGTAGTGGGACAGTACTTGTCCATAACCAAAGCACTGTCAATGTTATATGATGAAATCTTTAGTTGCCCATAATCAAATATTGATATGGATTTGTTATCCCTGTCAATAAATACAGCTCCTGGTACGGCTACCTCATCCGGACCAGGACCGAATTTTGCAATTTGTCCTTTAGTCTTTAGAGTCTGTATATCAATTATTGTCAACAACATGTCATTCGACTGTCCGTCCTTAATTATGACAAGAGAGTCGGATGTGTAAATCCGTGCACCGGCTCCTATCTGAATGCTGTCGGTATCAAACGGTATGACATCCTGAGATATATCGACATGATTATTACGAGAGTTATCCACAGACTGTCGGCATGAGATGAAAAGGATAAATATTGCGATAAATCGTAATTTCTTGAGAAGTTTCATTGTCGGTATTATTATTTTATCACATTACCTTCATATACAACAATGGTAGGTTTTTTAACGCCCTTGTAATACACTTTTGCTGTAATCCTAAATTTTCCTCTCGGTGTTTTGAATCGGACATATCCGTTAAGACATATCTTCATCTCAGGTATCATCCATGATTGCGAAGGGGCAAGCTTCATGGCTGGGTCGGAAACTACCAGATCCGCAATCTCCAATCGGTATTTGGACCGGTTAAAAAGAAGGACGCTTGCATCAACCTTATCCCCCACATGAATAGTTCCAAGGTCTCTTTTTTTCACATCAATAGCTGGAACACCGTTCAAGAGTGTCACCTTTACCGTATCGGCATTCACACTGTTACTTACTGCTTTTGCTGAGTGTGACGGAATCTGTAATATGAACAAACATACAAAGAACAGAATACGTTTTATCACATTTGTCATGACTTGTTGTTAAGATTAAAAGGTTATGTTTTTTGTAATAATAGTTCCCGATTATTTTTTCGTTTTACGACGATACAGCTTTGATTTCGGTGTCTGTAGAGATTATTGAATCCAATGAGTAGAGAAACCTGTGTCGGAAGAACAGGAGCATATGCTCAGCCCAATAATAATGATGGGTAATGTGATATGATGGAGAGAAGTTTTCATGTGATGGAATATGTGTTTTCAGTCGCAAATATAAAGTAATAATATTGACAATCCAATAAAATGCACATTTATTTTTACGGTTTTGCGATAATTTGGTAGTATTAATGTGGCTCCGCCATATGTGCGGAACGAGGGCATGTCATTGGTTTGACATGCCCTCGTTTAATATTGTAATCCGGTTTCTCTGATTTATTGATCAGCCGTGTGAGGCGCGGTAATAGAGATAAATGGCTATGAAAGTGTAGAGTATGTTAGGAATCCACATGGCTATCATAGGAGAAGTATAGCCCGACACAGCAAAGGTAGATGTGACTGTCATAAACAGGATATAGCTGAAACTCAACACCAGCCCTATACCGATGTTCACACCCATGCCGCCCTTGACTTTCTTGGATGACAATGACATGCCTATCACTGTGAGAATAAACGCGGCTGCCGTCATGGCGTAACGCCGGTGCTTTTCGATCTCAAACGATTTGATATTAGCCACACCCCTCTCCTTCTGACGGTCGATGTATTCAGTGAGAGCTGGCGATGTGAGCATCTCCTGGTCATTCTTGGAGATAAGGAAATCACGAGGCTCTATAGGGATAATAGTGTCAAGACGGTTGCCGCGACGTATCTTCTCATGCTGCCCCTCAAAATCACGGATCATATAGTCGCGCACTGTCCACTGATGGAGAGTGTCCCAGCGTATGGACTGCGCCGTGAGGCGCGACACAAGGGTCTTTCCGTCAAAACGCTCAAGCGAGAACTTGTATCCAGTCTTCTGAAGATTGTCGTAACGCGACATATAGGCAATCTCCCCTTTCGCCACCTGGAGCTGAATATTCGTACCATAGTCCACACGCTTGTTCTTCACGTAAGTGTTGGTGTAATCTATACGCTTCACATTGGCAGGAGGGATGATATAGGCACTCAGCACATAGGTAAGAGCGGCAATCACAGTGGCACTGATCAGATATGGACGCAGCAGCCGTCGATAGCTCATCCCGGTGGAGAGCATTGCGATTATCTCCGAATTGTCGGCCAGCTTGGATGTAAAGAATATCACAGCGATAAACGTGAACAGCGGGCTGAACTGATTGGCGAAATAAGGCAGAAAATTGAGGAAGTAATCAAATACAGTAGCCTTGAGCGGAGCCTTAAGGAAGGCGTCGAGTTTCTCATTGATGTCAAACATCACCGTGATCGCCAATATAAGGAATATGGCGAACACATATGTCCCGAGGAACTTGCGGATGATGTACCAATCGAGAATCTTCATAGTCAGTGGTCTGCGTAGGAGGATTACAGTCTTCTTGTCACTCGTTCCACCATCTCGGTTTTCCACACCTTGAAGTCACCGGCGATGATGTGCCTGCGCGCCTCACCTACAAGCCACAGATAGAACGCAAGGTTATGGATCGACGCGATCTGCATGGCAAGGATCTCGTCGGATATGAACAGATGGCGAAGATATGCCTTGGTATAGGTGCGGTCCACATATGACGGACCGTCCTCCTGGATAGGGGAAAAGTCGTCAGCCCACTTGCGGTTACGCATGTTCATTATGCCATGAGCAGTGAACAGCATGCCGTTACGGCCGTTACGCGTAGGCATAACACAATCCATCATGTCGACACCGCGGTCGATCGCCTCAAGGATATTGGCAGGTGTCCCCACACCCATGAGGTAACGGGGCTTGTCGGCAGGAAGTATTTCATTCACCACCTCTATCATATCGTACATCACCTCGGTAGGCTCACCGACAGCAAGTCCGCCAATGGCATTTCCGTCAGCTCCGAGGTCAGCCACATGCTTGGCAGCATCCCTGCGCAGCTCGGGGTACACCACACCCTGGACTATAGGGAAATAAGCCTGACGGTAACCATACCTCCCTTCAGTCTCCTTGTATCGCTTCCATCCTCTCTCAAGCCAACGCTGAGTGAGGCGCAACGACTTGCGGGCATAGTCAATGTCGGCGGTACCCGGGGGGCACTCGTCAAGTGCCATCATGATATCGGCGCCGATACTACGCTCTATATCGACCACGCTCTCCGGAGTGAACAGATGCTTGGAGCCATCTATATGCGAACGAAACCATGCGCCCTCCTCGGTGAGCTTGCGGTTGGCAGCGAGTGAAAACACCTGAAAGCCACCGCTATCCGTAAGGATGGGTCGCTCCCAGCCATTAAACTTGTGCAGACCGCCCGCCTTCTCAAGAATATCTATGCCCGGACGGAGATACAGATGATAGGTGTTGCCCAGAATTATCTGAGCCTTGATATCATCACGCAACTCATGCTGATGCACCGATTTCACGCTACCGAGCGTACCCACAGGCATAAATATGGGAGTCTCGATAACGCCATGGTCGGTAGTGATAAGTCCGGCACGCGCATTGCTGCCGGATGCGGTGGACTGTAATACGAAATCCATGCTCTATACTTTTTCCTGACTCAATCCGACAGTGATATCACGGACGTTCGTAGTCCACAATGTCAACAAGCTTCAAATTGAACACAAGAGTCGAGTACGGAGGTATCGATCCCGAGCTTGATCCTGACACTCCGTAAGCCTGCATATAAGGGAGCACAATCCTGGCACTGTCGCCGACTCTCATATATTGCAGGGCTGTAGTCCAGCCGGGCACCACCTCCGACACATTGAACAGGCTCACACTGTCGGGGCGCAGATAGGATGAGTCAAATGCCACATCATTGTAGAGACGTCCTATATACTTGACCTTGACAGTAGAATTGAGCATAGGCGAGAGGTTGCCCTCTGTCTTGCTCCGGTCGGATAGATATCTGATAAGTATGCTGGCACCGGAATTCCATGACGGAGTGAGAGTAGTGTACACATTCTCTCCATCCTCCATCATATACTTCTGGGTGTCATAATAGGCTTCGTTAGCTTCACGCCATTCCTTGTACTGCTCCCAGGTGGACTTGTCGTCATCGTTGCATGAGCTCACAACAACGGAAGCCGCTACCATCATAAGGGGCAATATGCTTAGTCTTGAGTACTTCATTTCACTTTTAGAATTGAACTTCAGGTGCGCGCTGTGCGGCATCATCGGCTTTAAACTGTGGCTGGGGTGTGAAGCCGAACCATCCGGCATATATCACGGTTGGGAATTTCTTTATGGCTGTATTGTATCCTGCCACAGCCTCGGTGTAACGTCCGCGGGCAGTTGCTATACGGTTCTCGGTGCCTTCGAGCTGCACCTGGAGATCACGGAAATTCTCGTTTGCCTTAAGATCGGGATATGCCTCAGTGACAGCAAGAAGTGACTTAAGGGCTCCGGTAAGCTGATTCTGCGCAGCCTGAAACTTTGCCATTGTCTCCTCATTGAGATTATCGGCACTTATATTTACCGAAGTAGCTGCGGCACGAGCCTGGGTCACCTTCTCCAGAGTCGAACTCTCGTGAGTGGCATACCCTTTGACCGTATTGACAAGGTTGGGGATCAGATCGGCGCGACGCTGATACTGATTCTGCACCTCAGCCCACTGCTGCTCCACACCCTGCTTCTGCTCTACAAGAGAATTGTAGTTGCACGAGCTCAATGCCGGGAGCATGGCAAGCAATAGGATAAAAATTTTGAAATGTCTCATAGTGAATTATTTTTAATTTTTCACAAGCTCATACACATGGACTGTAAATCAGCCGAGCTTGCGGAGAAGGGAGTTGAGTGATACTCGGTCGTGAATAATCTTGTGGAGATCGTCGACACTCACGCGGGTCTGCTCCATGGAGTCGCGCTCACGCAGAGTGACGGTATTGTCCTCAAGAGTCTGATGGTCCACAGTGATACAGAAAGGTGTACCGATGGCATCCTGACGGCGGTAACGCTTGCCGATGGAGTCCTTCTCCTCATAGTGGGTCGCAAAATCAAACTTAAGATCGTTGACGATCTCACGAGCCTTGTCAGGTAGACCATCCTTGCGGACAAGAGGCATGACAGCACACTTCACAGGTGCGAGAGGCGCAGGAAGATGAAGCACCACGCGGGTGTCGCCACCCTCAAGAGGCTGCTCCTCGTAGCTTGAGCACAGCACACTGAGGAACATGCGGTCAACACCAATGGATGTCTCTATAACATACGGCGTGTAGCTTTCGTTGAGCTCAGGATCGAAATACTGGATCTTCTTGCCCGAGAACTTCTCATGCTGCGACAGGTCAAAGTCAGTGCGGGAATGTATACCCTCAACCTCCTTGAATCCGAAAGGCATCTGGAATTCGATATCGGTGGCAGCGTTTGCATAGTGTGCAAGCTTCTCATGATCGTGATAGCGGTACTTCTCATCGCCGAGCCCGAGAGCCTTGTGCCAGCGCAGACGGAACTCCTTCCAGGTCTTGAACCATTCCATCTCAGAGCCAGGGCGAACAAAGAACTGCATCTCCATCTGCTCGAACTCCCTCATACGGAAGATGAACTGACGCGCTACGATCTCATTGCGGAAAGCCTTTCCTATCTGAGCGATACCGAAAGGTATGCGCATACGTCCGGTCTTCTGCACATTGAGATAGTTGACAAATATACCCTGGGCAGTCTCAGGACGCAGATACACAGCCATCGCACCATCAGCAGTGGAGCCCATCTCGGTCTTGAACATGAGATTGAACTGACGCACCTCGGTCCAGTTCTTTGTGCCTGAGATGGGACAAACTATCTCCTCATCAATTATTATCTGACGCAACTCGTCGAGATTGCTGTCGTTCATCGCCTGAGCGAAACGCTCATGAAGAGCCTCGCGCTTCGCTGCGTGCTCAAGCACCCTGGGGTTGGTCTGACGGAACATTGCCTCGTCAAACGATTCGCCGAAACGCTTGGCAGCCTTTGCTACCTCTTTCTCGATCTTATCCTCGATCTTGGCTATCTGCTCCTCGATGAGCACATCGGCGCGGTAACGCTTCTTGGAATCCTTGTTGTCAATCAGAGGATCGTTGAACGCATCCACATGACCGGAAGCCTTCCATATGGTAGGGTGCATAAAGATCGCAGAGTCAATGCCCACGATATTCTCGTGAAGGAGAGTCATGGAATCCCACCAGTAACGCTTGATATTGTTTTTGAGCTCCACGCCATTCTGACCGTAGTCATACACAGCTGAAAGACCGTCATAGATATCGCTTGAAGGGAACACAAAACCATACTCCTTGGCATGGCTCACTATTTTCTTAAATACATCTTCCTGGGTAGCCATTGTATCGTACTGTATTTTTTTACTTTAATTTCGTATATTAATGTGTTTGGAAGTCGCAAAGTTACTAAAATTTTTCCACCCTTGCCCCATCCCCGCCTTAAAATATCAAAAAAACGACTTTCGACATACCTGTCCGGAAAATATTGTACGGCTTGGACAAATGTATTATCTTTGCTCTGGCAATCATGGATTCAAGCAACATAGAATGGCAAAACAGGAATACATACAGAAGAACCGCGAATGGCTTGCGGCAAAAGCCCTTGAAACAGGTGTAAAGCCTCTCGACAAGGGCATATATTATAAACCCCTGAAACGAGGCAATCCGGAAGGCAAATCGCCCAACCGAGGCAGTGTGGTCACAGTGCATTACACCGGCAAGACCATCAACGGCAAGACATTCGACAGCAGCCGTGGTGGAGTAGCCCCTGCGTTCAGGCTCCGCGAACTGATACCCGGATGGATCATCGCTCTCCAGCAGATGCATGTCGGTGACAAATGGGAAGTGTACATCCGGCAGAACAGGCATATGGAAAGTCCAATCAGCCCGGCATACCCGGCGGCTCGACACTCGTGTTTGAAATAGAACTTATCGGAGTGGCATAATCACGATGGGTGGCGTCATGAGCTCCGTACAGCGGGAAAGGAAGTCTGAAAAAACCATGCTCCGGACATAAATATCCGCTCTTTTTTGCTATTATTTGGTAATTATTTGCTAAATTGCGGCTAAATTTCTTAAATCCGACTTCATGCATATGAGCGTGGACTATGAAAAGCTTATCGACGAGAGATCTCAAGTAGTATTCGAGGCGATGGAAGGGCGTGTGCCCGAGGAAGATATGGTACGGCTGCACCAGGCATTCGACCTGGCGCGACATGCCCATGCCGACCAGAAACGCAAGACCGGGGAACCCTATATACTCCACCCCATAGCCGTAGCCACAATATGCGCAAAGGAACTTATGCTCAGTACCAATCCGGTGATTGCAGCATTCCTGCACGACGTGGTAGAGGACACCGATTTCACCATCGATGACATAGAGAGCCGGTTCGGTCACGATGTCGCGTTCCTGGTGCGCGTAGTCACAAAGCAGAAAAAGGACAAGTATGACGAGTCAAAACAGGTCGACAACTACAAACAGATGCTCGACTCGGTGCAGTACGACATACGGGCCCTCCTCGTAAAGCTTGCCGACCGACTTCACAACATGCGCACCCTTTCGTCGATGCTCCCCGACAAGCAGATGAAAATAGCAGGCGAGACCGACTATTTCTACGCACCGCTTGCCAACCGCCTTGGACTATACAACGTAAAGACCGAACTTGAGAACCTCAGCCTGAAATTCCGTTGCCCACATGAATATGAGGACCTCACCACAATGATAGCCCGTGACGAGGACCTGCAACGCGAACGCCTCAAAAAATTCTGCGACGAAATCCGCGACACACTCTCGTCCCACGGCATAAATGCCCGTGTCTATATAGAATACCGCAAGCCTTACAGCCTGTGGAGAAAGATGCGGAAATTCGGCGACGACTTCAATCACCTGAAATACCGGCATTTCACTGAAGTAGTGTTTGACGCCCCGGAAGGAAAAGCCGAGAAAGACATGGTGATGCGCATATATTCCATACTCACCGACAGGTTCAAGGAAAAGCCGGGAGGAATCGCCAACTACATCGACTCGCCAAAGGAAAACGGCTACCAGAGCTATCATGTAAAGCTCCTTGCCTCGTTCGGCAGATGGCAGGAGGTACACATCAGCAGCGAACGCATGATACGTGACTCTCAGCTTGGATGCGTGGCAAGCCGCAATGAGGACAACATATGGCAATGGATCAAAAAGTTCCGTATGGTGCTCCGCGACATCGCTGCCCGCGGACAGGAGGGTGAAAGCTTCATCGAAGAGGTGGTAAGATCGTTCTACAACGACGATATAATGACATTCACCCCGCAAGGCAAACCTATAGTTCTCCCTCAGCGTGCCACAGTGATGGACTTCGCCTTTGAGGTACACACCGAGCTCGGGCTTCATGCAAAATATGCCCGCATCAACAACCAGCTTCTCGCATCGGTAAAGACACGTCTCCACCGCGGAGACATCGTGGAAGTGTTCACCGATCCTGACATACACCCCACCGATGAATGGCTCGACACAGCATTGACCTACAAGGCTCGCCGCGCCATAACCAACTATCTTAAACAACAGCCGCGCCCGCTCTACCGCCGATGCCCCGACTGCAACCCAATGCCGGGAGAGGAAGTGATCGGCTTCAAGGATTCCGACGGAAACATCACACTGCACAAACGTGACTGCCCTATAGCTATACGGCTCGCATCGCAGAAGGGGGACAACATAGTGTCGGTGGAATTCAAGCCCGACGACACTCTCTACCCTGTCACCATCAACATACGCGCAGTCGACCGCTACCATCTGCTGATTGACCTCGTGGACTGCATCACCAACGACCTTAACCTCTCAATCGACACCCTTCACTCCGTGTCAGAGGATGCCATCGTGACATGCTCCATCACTTTCTCGGTGCATTCATTCACGGAACTGCAATCAATCATGCGCCACATTTCCATTATACCCGGAGTAGACGAAGTGAAACGTGCGATAGATTGATACTGAACATAATAAAAATTTCCCACTAAAACTTGCCATTAATTAACAGAAATTTGTACATTTGCACCATTGAATCTTTACCAATCATCATGTTTAAACGTTTCTTTGCAATTTTAATTGCTATCCTGGCACTCGCCGGCACAGCCGGAGCCCAGATCATGACCCCGGTCACCTGGAAATCAGAAATGACTATGACCGGTGACGACAAGGGAAAAATAGTTCTGACCGCTGCCATCCAGTATGGCTGGCACATGTACTCCCACGACATTGCTGACGGTGGTCCGCAACCCTTTGAACTCACATTCCCCAAACTCGACGGAGTGAAGCTCGACGGCAAATTCACACCTTCAAAGGCACCTCACCGCCAGATGGACGAAATGTTTGGCATGGAGCTTGCCTGGTGGACCGAGGGAGTGACCATCACCCAGAATTTTACCGCAACCAAGCCTGAATTTGCCATTGAAGCAATGGTGCGTTACGGTGCCTGCAACGATGAGAACTGTGTCCCCCCATCACGCGAGACATTCTCTTTCAACGGTACCGCTAAAGTCAAGGCTGCCGCCGCTCCTGTAGAGGAGAAAGCAGAGCCTGCCGAGACTAAAGAGGAACCCGCTGCGGAAGAAACTGTCGCAGCTACCGACTCCGTAGCCACTGACAGCGTAGCCTCAACAGCAGCTGCTACTGACGACAGTGCAGCACCATCCGACCTTTGGACCCCTGTAACATACGAGGATGCCTCCGAAGCCACATCCATCTCGGAAGGCTCTCTTTGGTACATATTCTTCACCTGCTTCCTCGGAGGTCTCGTAGCCCTCTTCACTCCGTGTGTATGGCCCATGATACCAATGACCGTAAGCTTCTTCCTTAAGAAAGGTAAGGACCGCAGCAAGTCAATCCGTGACGCTGTGATCTACGGTCTCTCAATCATCATAATCTATGTGGCACTCGGTCTTATCATCACCGCCATCTTCGGTGCAAGCAAGCTCAATGAGCTTTCAACCTCAGCCACATTCAACATCATCTTCTTCCTGCTCCTCGTAGTCTTTGCCATCTCGTTCTTCGGAGCGTTCGACATAAAGCTTCCTGCTTCATGGAGCAACCGTATGGACGCATCAGCCGAGCGCACCTCCGGCCTGCTCTCCATCTTCTTCATGGCATTCACCCTTACCCTGGTATCATTCTCCTGTACAGGTCCCATCATCGGTACCCTTCTCGTGGAAGCTGCATCACAGGGCAACATGTGGGGCCCCGCCATCGGTATGCTCGGCTTCTCCACCGCTCTTGCGCTGCCGTTCATGCTCTTTGCAATGTTCCCCACCATGCTCCAGTCGGCACCCCGCTCAGGCGACTGGATGAACACCCTCAAGGTAGTGCTCGGTTTCATAGAGCTCGCATTGTCGCTCAAGTTCCTCTCTGTTGCCGACCTCGCTTACGGCTGGCACATACTTGACCGCGAAATATTCCTGGCTCTTTGGATTGTACTATTCGCACTGCTCGGTCTCTATCTGCTCGGGAAATTCAATTTCTCACACTACGGTCCTGCCGATTCAAGCATCGGAGTGTTCCGCTTCTTCCTTGCTATGATATCACTGTCAATGTCAGTCTACCTCATCCCTGGTCTCTGGGGCGCACCCCTCAAGGGCGTGAGCGCGTTCGTTCCGCCGTTGTACACCCAGGACTTCAACCTTTATGGCGAAAGCTTCAAGGAGTATGACGATTATGAGGAAGGCATGAAGGCTGCCGCCGAAGAGAAGAAACCGGTACTCATCGACTTCTCCGGCTACGGATGTGTGAACTGCCGTAAGATGGAAGGCGCAGTGCTCGACGATCCCAATGTCAAGAATATGATCCTCGACAACTTCGTAGTCATCAAGCTCATGGTTGACGAAAAGAAAGCACTTCCCGAACCTATCAAGGTTACAGAATTCGGCAAGGAGGTCACTCTTTACACCTATGGTGACAAGTGGAGCTACCTGCAGCGTTACAAGTTCAACGCCAACGCTCAGCCCTACTATGTGACTCTCGACGAAAATGGTAGCCTCCTCTCAGGTCCATTCTCATATGAAGAGAATATCCCTGGCTTCACACAGTTCCTCGAAAAAGGCATCAAGGGCTACTCAAAGTAAACCCACAGCCATTATAATACGTTAAAATGTCGGGAGGATTTATCTTCATCCTCCCGGCATTATTTTTTTACAGAAATGTCAAAAACCACCGTTAAGAAATCGCTTGAGGGATTCGATGCCGGCGAACTGCGTCAGCTGATTCTCGATATATACACCAAAAGCAAGGAGGCAAAAGAGATTCTCGACTTCTACGCCGTGCCTGACATAGCAAAGAAACTCGATGAATATAAAAAGACCATCCTGAAAGAGGTACAACGGTATGTGAGACGCGCTCACCGACCACGCATTCCGCGCATAAGGGCTACCATCAAAAAATTATCAATTCTCGATCCCGGAGATGAAGCTGTAGGCGAGCTTATGGCTTTCTCCATATTGGAACTGTGTAAGGTTGCCACGCACGACACTCTTAACGATTCAACCAATAACGCGATCGACAAACTGTTTACTGAAACTCTAACCCATCTACAGTCACGATTGCTACTGCACGAATACGAACCGATTTTCGCCAAATCCATACGCGAAATGAACGACTTCCGTTACTATGCCAATCCACTGAAACAGCTCCTTGGCGACACGCTTGCTTCTTTCCAAAAATAACAGTCCGTGATGAGCCTTTGTACAAGCCTCATCACGGACTGTTATTTTCCGGATACAGATATGCCTGTATTGAATTATTTCACAACCTTTGCTGAAATGATCTTGATATCCTCTATAGGACGATCGTTGGCATCAGTCTCGGCTTTCTCGATTTTATCTACCACATCCATGCCCTCAAGAACGCGACCATACACAGTGTACGAACCGTCGAGATGAGGAGTTCCGCCGTTTGCCATATAATCGGCACGCATCTCGGGAGTGTATATCGATGTGACATCGGCAGTGATACGCTCAGTCTCTTTGGCAAGCTGTTCCTGCAATGCCTGAAGCCCGGCAGTATCCCTGTTGCGGCGCAGAGCCTTGATGCTGTCGGTATTCTCGGCTACAAGCTTATTGAACACCTCCTGCTTGTGCTGCACAATAGCGCGATGCTCCATCTGATCAATCTGACCCTTGGTATATTTCTTACCGGTGACTATATAGAACTGTGACCCTGACGACTTCTTCTCAGGATTCACCTGATCACCCTTGCGGGCAGCAGCTATAGCCCCGCGATGATGGTAATGCTTAGGGAACAGGAATTCTGCCTCAATCTCAGTCCCGGCATCCCCCATGCCAAGCATTTTCCCTTTGGGAGCATTCTTGGAGTCGGGATCACCTGTCTGAACCATAAAGTCGCTGATCACACGATGGAATAGGACACCATCATAATCACCGGCTTCCACTCTCTTTATAAAATTGTCGCGATGGCGCGGGGTGTCACCATATAGAAGTAGTGTGATGTCGCCGAGCGAGGTGTTGAGCACCACCTTCACATCTCCGGGCTGAATTGTGTAGGCTGCTGGGACTATTGAATCCTGAGCCTCTGATCCGTTGTTTTGCTGTGTCATACTGTTTTCGGTTTTGCACGCCGACAGTCCGACTGTGGCGGCAAAGATCACAAATAGGGTTATTAATTGTTTTTTCATTATCGAAATTATATCTATGTCATTTATCGAACCGGAATCAACACTGACATACCGGACTGTCCGACCGCCAGCCTATGCCATATCATTCATTCTGTCTGAATTCGTTGTCCCATAATTTTGGAGACCTTGAGTCCTGCATGACCGTAAGCAACCTCTTGGCATCGCATCTTATCAGTTCTTTATGCAGTCCTGAAGGCACAGATCACCCTTCCACACGGCATCCACTTCAAGAAAATCCCGAAGAAAAACTCTCGGAGTGATATCCCATTTGCGCAAGAACTGGAGATGTCCTACATTTTTCCTGACTCTGTTGACCGACGCGCTCATAAAATGGTAACACATGCTCGAACCCAAGGTCTTGAAGTATCTCACACCCGCCATCCATAACTTGGCTGAAAAGTCAGGATCGGAACCCAGTCCGGGAGTGTACTCTATGCTGTATCCTCCTACAAGATCCCACATGTCACGATGCACAATATTCGGAGGCCACACAGCTCCCTTTGTGTCAGGCACATTCATATCCCTGACATCCCGGAGCAATGAACTTTCATCAAACTCCCCGACCGTACGTCCATAATCGGCTACAGGAACACCTATACTCCTCAGGTTATGAGCCAAAGGCTGAATCGTGGTCGAGGCAAGGAAAAAATCCTTATGCCCGAGAGCCTTTATCTCATCATAGAAAGCCTTATCCCACCCGGGGCATGCATACATATCATCATTGAAGAACACAATGTAATCAGTGCTCACCAATGAGCGCAATCGGTTCAATGCCCAGCATACACCTATATTGCCTGCTGAATGAGTGTGCCTGATGCCTTTTTCTTTCACCCAGTCAAGAGTGCCGTCACTGCCATCGTTGATATGAACCAATATCTCATGAGAGAAACTTGAATTATTCTCTATGCTCCTCACACATAGCTTAAGTATCTCAAGATTGTTCCATGTGGGGATGAGTATTGAAAAAAGCGGTGACGTAGTATTCTCAATCATATCATTAACGGTATCATAGACCATCAGAAACGGTTCTCACATTCCGGACGGACATATATATGCAAAGTTATACAAAATTTATATACTGTCCTGTCTTTGAAAGGAATTTTGTAGTGATTTTCCTTTAGCTGAGACCCGACTGTTTCCAAAAACATAAAAAAGTGATACCTTTGCAACAAAAAGGATACAATATGCGAATCGGTTTTGACGCAAAAAAAATAGTAAGCAACCTCACTGGTATCGGCAACTATAGCCGTGGGCTCGTCAATATACTTTCTGCCGACGGCAATGACGAATGTGTGCTGTACACTCCCAAATACGGTGACGACAGATGCCGTCGCGAACTACTGGAGAACGGTAATGTGAGATATGTGTATCCTTCAGCCACATCATCCATAGGAAGGCACTGGTGGCGCAACCATGGCATGATCAATGACATACGCAAGGATTGTTTAGACCTTTTTCACGGGCTTAGCAACGAACTGCCATTCGGGATATCATCGGCAGATATCCCTACTGCCGTGACTATACACGACCTGATATTCCTCCGTTATCCCAATACCTATGACCTGCTGTCACGACTGATACTCGAAAGAAAAACACGATATGCCTGCAAGACTGCTACACGCATCATTGCTATAAGCGAGCAGACCAAACGTGATATCATTGATTTCTATCACACTGACCCTGACAAGATCGATGTGGTATACCAGGGATGCAATCCGGCATTCTATCACAAAGAATCGCCGGAAAAAATACGCCGTGTGCGTGATGAATACAATATTCCGGAACGATACATGCTGAACGTGGGCACGATCGAGGACCGTAAGAACCACTCAACAATTGTAAAAGCTCTTGCCAGACTCAATGATCCGGAAATCCCGCTGGTGATCGTGAGCAAACACACCTCGCTACAGGAAAAACTGGAATACGAAATCCAGTCGCTCGGCATAACTGACCGCGTACGGATCATCAACAATGTGACCTTCGACCGGCTGCCGGCTCTGTATCAAGGCTCACAGGCGGCTATATATTTCTCTTATTTCGAAGGCTTCGGCATACCGGTACTGGAAGGATTGGCATCAGGAGTACCGGTGATAGCTGCGACCGGATCGTGCCTTGAGGAAGCAGGTGGAGCAGGTGCCATATACTGCAATCCATTCGCTCCTGACGAGCTTGCCGATGCTATGAGACAGGTGCTTTCTGACAGAAACCTTCGCCAACAGCTCTCTGACGGAGGCAAAGAACATCTAAAGAATTTCTCAACCGAAACACTTCGCGACAATCTGCGAAAATTCTACAACCGCCTTATATAAACGACTGCTCCGACATCGGCGTCTGCGCGATCGCACCTGGTTGGAAGCCTAAAAAGCGTCGCTGGGCTGAATGCGCTTATAGATGCGGCGAAAGTTATCGTCGGATGCTGAAAGCTCGTCGGCCCTCATACGGTAATCGGCACCGTAAAGCCCCTCGATCAGTGCAGGAAGATAGCGGTGCTCACGGTCCTTCTCTATTGCCAATGCCACAAGACGGTCTATCGCCGCCGCATAACGTTCGTGATCGATAGCATGAAGATAACGAGCCGCCGACACAACGAACTGACCGTTTCCGTCAACAAAATTCATATTGTCGACCAGCTCATCCATAATGTCGTCACACTGTCCTATATGATTGGCTATATACTCATAGGTCAACAGACCGTCTGTATCATGCGAAAGTTCTTTCTTTAAATCCTGATCCATAATAATATCTTATTATACACTCTTATCGTTTTATACAACTGCTGGTTCAATCGAACACACCCTCTATCGACGACTCCTCTGCATTATTGTCGGCATCCGGCTCTTCATCGTAATAGCCGTAGAATTCCTTCTCGCAGAGATCTATATTGGCAGGGAAATTAAACCGCTTGGACTGAGAATACTTCAATGTCGGGTCGTTGTATACCTTCTTCATAAATCTGCCATAGATCGGAAGTGCCATCGATGCACCCTGACCGTAAGCCATGGTATTGAAGTGAATAAAACGTTCGTCACCCCCAACCCAAGTGCCGGCTACAAGTTCAGGAGTGAATCCCATAAACCATCCGTCGGCATTATAGTTGGTGGTACCGGTCTTTCCTCCCATCTGGGCTGTCAGACCGAAACGCGAACGCACACGGTGGGCGGTACCCTCGTTGACCACATTGAGCAGCATGGAAAGTATCCTGAAATAAGCTTTTTCGGATATCACCTCGGTATGGCGTGGTGAGAATTCCGATATTATGTTCCCGTTATTGTCAGCAATGGCAGTAACGAACATCGGATCGACCCTCATACCATTATTCGCAAATGCGGAATATGCTGTCACCATCTCTTTTACCGAAACATCAGCCGGACCGAGACACAACGACATCACCGGAGGCAATTTGGCTGTGATTCCGAAGTTGTGCATCGTCCTCACAAGCGACGACGGTGAGAGCTGAGATATAAGCCGTGCGGAGATCCAGTTGTTAGAGTTGGTAAGTGCCCACTTAAGATCAACCATCTCTCCTACCCTTGCACTTCCTGCATTTCGCGGAGCCCACACCCTGCCGGCCTCATCAGTCAGCACAGGCTGAGTGTTGGAGAACTCGTCACAAGGAGTGAATCCCTCCTCCATAGCATAAGTATAGAGAAACGGCTTCACTGTAGATCCTATCTGTCGGCGGCCTGTCGACACCATGTCATACTGGAAGTAACCGAAATCAGGACCTCCGATATACGCCTTGATATGTCCGTTCAGAGGATTCATCGCCATAAATCCGGTGCGCAGGAAATGCTTGTGGTAAAGCACCGAATCAAGAGGGGTCATAACAGTGTCAATCGATCCTGAATAAGAGAACACCTTCATTTCACGCGGAGTGTTGAACGCCCTGTCAATCTCCTCGCGCGATGCACCCGACTTCACCATCGTACGGTAACGGTCGGTATTCTTCATTGCGTTACGTATGAGATGGTTGCGCCTGATCTCTGAAAGCTCGGCACGATCGGTAGTGTAAGGCGCACCCTTTGTGCCACGCTTTTCACGGAAGAATGCCTTCTGGAGATCTCCGCCGAGATGCTCTGCAACCGCCTCTTCAGCATACTGCTGCATACGCGAGTCGATAGTGGTGTATATCTTCAGTCCATCGTTGTATATATCATACTTAGATCCGTCGGGCTTTGGGTTCTTCTCGATCCAGCCATACAGCGGATTGGTCTCCCATGCAATAGAATCGTCAACATATTTCTGAGTCTCCCATCCGCGATAATTGGAACGCTCAGGACGCTTGGCTCGGAGCATCCTGCGAAGCTCCTCACGGAAATAAGGAGCTATGCCATCCTTTGTATCGACACGATGGAAATTAAGCTTCAGCGGAAGTGCCGACAGCGAATCAAGCTCGGCATCCGAAAGCTTGCCTGCCTTATGCATCTGCTGCAACACTACATTTCTGCGCTGGCGCGTGCGTTCATTCTGTCTCACCGGATTATAATAGGAAGGATTCTTCACCATGCCCACCAGTGTCGCGGCCTCCTCTATCTTAAGATCCTTGGGCTCCTTGCCGAAATAGATGAATGCGGCACTCTTGATGCCAACAGCATTATACAGGAAGTCAAACTGATTGAGATACATCTTTATTATCTCCTCCTTGGAATAGAAGCGTTCAAGCTTGACAGCGATCATCCACTCTATAGGTTTCTGCATCGCACGGGCAAGCAATCCCGAACTTTCAGGAGAATACAGCTGCTTGGCGAGCTGCTGGGTAAGCGTAGATCCGCCTCCTGCATTCTTGTTGCCCATAAGCACAGTCTTGAAAAGCACACGACCAAGACCTCGCATATCTATACCGGAATGCTCCTCAAAGCGCACATCCTCAGTGGAAATAAGCGCATCTATGACATGCTGCGACACTTCATCAAAATCGGCATACACGCGGTTGCCTGTTCCGACAAAATATCTGCCGATCTCTTTGCCGTCGGCAGAATAGAGCACTGACGCAAAACGGTCAGTAGGATTCTTAAGCTCTTCGACAGGAGGCATATATCCTACAACACCGTTATAAACGAGATACAGGAACAGGAACAGTCCGGCGAATGCCGCACAGAACACGATCCACATCGTTACTATCAAGCCACGAACAGAACGATTCTTAGTTTTTGGCGACTGTGGTTGATTTTGAGATATATTGGGCATAATTTTAGTCAGTTTAACGTTCGGCACGCATAGTATTGGTCAGGAAATCCTTATAGGCAAGCCGGATACCGTCCTCAAGCTCCGTACGGTAAGTCCAACCCAAACCGGCAGCCTTTGACACGTCAAGAAGCTTGCGCGGGGTGCCATTGGGACGCGTTGTATCCCACACCACATCCCCATCGTAACCTACCACCCGAGCCACAAGCTCCGTAAGCTGCCTTATTGTCACCTCCTTTCCGGTCCCTGCATTGACAGTCTCGTTACCCGAATAATTGTTCATCAGGAACACACACAGGTCGGCAAGATCATCAACATAAAGAAACTCCCGTAGAGGACTTCCGTCACCCCAGCATGTCACTTCACTCAATCCCTGCTCCTTAGCTTCATGAAAACGCCTTATCAAAGCAGGAAGCACATGTGAATGTTCAGGATGATAATTATCATTGGGACCATAAAGATTGGTTGGCATCACCGATATGTAATCGGTGCCGTACTGCCGATTAAGATACTCACAATATTTCAGTCCCGATATCTTAGCAAGGGCATACGCCTCATTGGTTTTTTCGAGTTCGGAGGTCAACAGGCAGCTTTCCGACATAGGCTGTGGTGCCATACGCGGATATATGCATGACGAGCCGAGAAATTCGAGTTTTTTGCAACCGTTTTTCCAGGCTGCATGAATCACATTCATTTCAAGCATCATATTGTCATACATAAAGTCGGCCAAGGCAGACTGATTGGCAACAATACCACCTACCTTAGCAGCCGCAAGAAACACATACTCAGGTTTCTCCTTGGCAAAGAAATCATTGACAGCTTCCTGAGAGATAAGGTCAAGTTCAGCATGAGAACGAGTCAGGATATTGTTATAACCCTGTCTGACAAGTTCACGTACTATAGCAGAACCTACCATTCCTCTATGACCGGCAACATAAATCTTAGAATCCTTTTCCATCCGGAATGAAAATGTTTACTTAGGTTTCAAGATACAAAAATACAACATTTTACTCAGCTAATAAAATAAATATGAGCAAGAGTGCTTGAAATAATAAGTTTAGCCGGACGACCGTAGGCGGACAGGGGGGACAGTGATAGTGCGTCCGATGGCAAGGAAAGGCTGGCTGGAAAGGCTGTGGCAGGAAAGGGCGGCGGTGCGGAAAAGGATGCGGAAACGCAGGAGCGAGGGACGGAAGCGCGATGGTGGCGGCGGCGGAATAAGGGTGCGGTGGCATGGGGGTCCCGCCGCCCTTGGGGGCACATAAAAGAAGAGCCCCGGGACTCTGGTCCTCGGGGCTCGGGAAGGGGCGGTTATCTACTTTCCCGCTTTCGCAGTATCATCGACGTGGTGAGGTTTAACTGCTCTGTTCGGAATGGGAAGAGGTGGAGCCCTCACGCTATGGCCGCCTTAGTTCGGTAGAAGAAAGGCACGCTGGAAGCTGCGAACCGTGACTCTTGACGGCATCCGTGTGCCGTGATTAGTCCCCGGTAACACTCCGGCAAGCACCACCGGAAGGTGTGTCTGACGGACCCGCGATGATCGCACGCGGGACTCTCTGGCGTCGGACCACTCCCGGAAACGGGTCCTGTTGCCTCCGCTGATGATGCCATCGCGGGGCCACCCGGCCGGTTTTCTATTATTTACATGTTTTGAGGGATGTCTCCCTGAGAAAGGGTTTGGGCGATTAGTATCGCTCGGCTGAACGCGTTGCCGCGCTTGCACCTGCGACCTATCGACGTCCTCGTCTCGGACGGCCCTTATGTGGAGATCTTATCTTGAGGGGGGCTTCGTGCTTAGATGCTTTCAGCACTTATCCTGGCCCGACGCGGCTACCCGGCGGTGCACCTGGCGGTACAACCGGCTCACCGGTGGTCGGTCCGACACGGTCCTCTCGTACTAGTGTCGGGGCCTCGCAAATCTCCCGCGCCCACAACAGATAGAGACCGAACTGTCTCACGACGTTCTGAACCCAGCTCGCGTGCCACTTTAATAGGCGAACAGCCTAACCCTTGGGACCTTCTCCAGCCCCGGGATGTGACGAGCCGACATCGAGGTGCCAAACCACTCCGTCGATATGAGCTCTTGGGAGGGATCAGCCTGTTATCCCCGGAGTACCTTTTATCCTTTGAGCGATGGCCCTTCCATGCGGAACCACCGGATCACTATGCTCTAGTTTCCTACCTGTTCGACCTGTATGTCTCTCAGTCAAGCGCGCTTGTGCCATTACACTCCACGGCCGGTTACCAATCGGCCTGAGCGCACCTTTAGAAGCCTCCGTTACTCTTTTGGAGGCGACCACCCCAGTCAAACTACCCACCAAGCAGTGTCCCCGCACCGCGGGTTAGAGACCAAACGTGCGAAGGTCAGTATTTCAACGTCGGCTCCTCGGCGACTGGCGTCGCCGGTTCTCTGCCTCCTGACTATCCTACACATCGCACGCCCGGTCACAGTGCTAAGCTGCAGTAAAGGTTCACGGGGTCTTTTCGTCCCGTTGCGGGTAATCGGCATCTTCACCGATACTACAATTTCACCGAGCTCACGGTTGAGACAGTGTCCGGATCATTACACCATTCGTGCAGGTCGGAACTTACCCGACAAGGAATTTCGCTACCTTAGGACCGTTATAGTTACGGCCGCCGTTTACCGGGGCTTCAATTCAATGCTTCCATTGCTGTGACATCTCCTCTTAACCTTCCGGCACCGGGCAGGTGTCAGGCTGTATTCTTCATCTTTCAATTTCGCACAGCCCTGTGTTTTTGTTAAACAGTTGCCTGGACCTATTCTCTGCGCCCCTCCCGGAGGAGGGGACCCCTTATCCCGAAGTTACGGGGTCAGTTTGCCTAGTTCCTTAACCGTGAATCTCTCGAGCGCCTTGGTATGTTCTACCCGACCACCTGTGTCGGTTTAGGGTACGGGTCGGCATGGGATATGCTTAGCGGATTTTCTCGGGAGCATGGTTACCTCCGCTGTCGGCTCGCCCGGGGGCTCGCCGTACTGTCCCGCTTCGGCACTCCGCCCGGATTTGCCTGGGCGGCGTATACCTTTGCGGTTCAACGCGCTATTCCGTCAGCGCGCGGGAGTGTCACTTCTCCGTCTCCACATCGCTCTCATACCGAGTAACGGAATGTTGACCGTTTCTTCCATCGGCTACGCCTTGCGGCTGCGCCTTAGGTCCCGACTGACTCTGATCCGATTAGCGTTGATCAGAAACCCTTGGTCTTACGGCGGGGGAGTTTCTCGCTCCCCTTGTCGTTACTTATACCTACATTTGCTTTTCCGGGGCCTCCAGCCAGGCTCGCGCCCAACCTTCCGCGGCTACCGGAATGCTCCCCTACCACCCGCCGAATCTTCGGCAGGTCCACGCCTTCGGCACCGGGCTTATGCCCGATTATTATCCATGCGGGACCACTCGACTAGTGAGCTGTTACGCACTCTTTAAATGAATGGCTGCTTCCAAGCCAACATCCTAGCTGTCCTTGCGGTCCCACCTCGTTATTGTCTTCAACTTAGCCCGGATTTCGGGGCCTTAGACGGTGGTCTGAGTTGTTCCTCTCTCGGACGCGGACCTTAGCACCCGCGCCCTCACTCCCGGGGACCGTGCCGTGGCATTCGGAGTTTGTCAGGACTTGATAGGCGGTGAAGCCCTCGCATCCTATCAGTCGCTCTACCTCCACGGTACTGAGCCCGAGGCTGCACCTAAATGCATTTCGGGGAGTACGAGCTATCTCCAAGTTTGATTGGCCTTTCACTCCTACCCTCAGGTCATCCGAAAGCTTTTCAACGCTTACCGGTTCGGACCTCCAGTGAGTGTTACCTCACCTTCATCCTGCCCAAGGGTAGATCACTTGGTTTCGCGTCTGCCGACGGTGACTGTGCACGCCCTCTTCGGACTCGCTTTCGCTCCGGCTCCGGGGCTGAGCCCCTTAGCCTCGCCGCCGCCGGCAACTCGTAGGTTCATTATGCAAAAGGCACGCCGTCACCCCACGAAAGGGCTCCGACCGCTTGTAGGCACATGATTTCAGGGTCTGTTTCACTCCTCTGTTCGAGGTTCTTTTCACCTTTCCCTCACGGTACTGGTTCGCTATCGGTCTCTCGGTAGTATTTAGCCTTGCGGGATGGTCCCCGCGGATTCGGCCAGGATTCCTCGTGTCCCGGCTTACTCAGGTGCCGCCTCTGTCACGACGCGCGTTTCGCCTACGGGGCTGTCACCCGCTGCGGCCCCACTTTCCAGTGGGTTCGGCTACGCTTGTCCTGTCCATTCTTTGGCGGTCCTACAACCCCGGTCGGTGCCTCGACACCGCCGGTTTGGGCTCCTGCGCGTTCGCTCGCCACTACTTGCGCAATCATTGGGTTATTTTCTTTTCCTCCGGGTACTGAGATGTTTCAGTTCCCCGGGTTCGCTCCACCCTTCAAGGGTGGTGACGCGGTCGCCCGCGCCGGGTTGCCCCATTCGGACATCCGCGGATCACAGGATATTTGCTCCTACCCGCGGCTTTTCGCAGCTTGTCACGTCCTTCGTCGCCTCCGAGAGCCCAGGCATCCTTCATGTGCCCTTCTCTCCTTTCTTTATGACCTGTAAGTAATCCAATCGGTTTTTCCAGTAGAACACCCTCGCCTGCATCATTCTCACTCAGCAGGGTTGCAGTGTTGCTTGCTCTTTGATTTGTGTTACTCGTTTTCTTCGATTCGCTTCGCATCAACTTTTAATTGATGCGCGCTTCCAGTATGTCAATGTCCTCTCTTCTGAGTGGAGAATAACGGATTCGAACCGTTGACCCCCTGCTTGCAAAGCAGGTGCTCTAGCCAGCTGAGCTAATCCCCCCTCCCGTGTCGCCGGCTGCCGATAGCGTGCTGCGGACCTGGCGGCGGGGAGTCCCCCTCGTGCCGCCCGCCACGCTGCCGTATCCGCCGCGCATTGCGCGCGGCCGTGGACCTGCCGGGATTCGGTTGTAGGTCAATAGACCGTCGAAAGTGTACAGGGCTCCGGGTATGACCCGGAGGATGCCCTCGTCTGTGTCTCTTCTGCAGACTTCCTGTCGGGCGTCCGAGGCTATGGCCGGACTGTCGCGGCCGCGCCGCTGTCCGTTGTGCCGTCGGCTCCAGAAAGGAGGTGTTCCAGCCGCACCTTCCGGTACGGCTACCTTGTTACGACTTAGCCCCAGTCACCGGTTTTACCTTAGGGCGCTCCTTGCGGCTGCACACTTCAGGCACCCCCGGCTTCCATGGCTTGACGGGCGGTGTGTACAAGGCCCGGGAACGTATTCACCGCGCCATGGCTGATGCGCGATTACTAGCGAATCCAGCTTCACGGAGTCGGGTTGCAGACTCCGATCCGAACTGAGACAGGTTTTCGGGTTCCGCTCGGCGTCGCCGCCTGGCTTCCCGCTGTACCTGCCATTGTAACACGTGTGTCGCCCCGGACGTAAGGGCCGTGCTGATTTGACGTCATCCCCGCCTTCCTCGCAGCTTGCGCCGGCAGTCTCTCCAGAGTGCCCAGCTCTACCTGATGGCAACTGAAGATGGGGGTTGCGCTCGTTATGGCACTTAAGCCGACACCTCACGGCACGAGCTGACGACAACCATGCAGCACCTCGACGCAGGTCCTGAAAGGACTGTATGCTTTCACATACATCCCTGCGTCGTTTGAGCCCGGGTAAGGTTCCTCGCGTATCATCGAATTAAACCACATGTTCCTCCGCTTGTGCGGGCCCCCGTCAATTCCTTTGAGTTTCACCGTTGCCGGCGTACTCCCCAGGTGGAATGCTTAACGCTTTCGCTGTGCCACCCAGCCGTCATTCCGGCCGGACAGATAGCATTCATCGTTTACTGCGTGGACTACCAGGGTATCTAATCCTGTTCGATACCCACGCTTTCGTGCATGAGCGTCAGTTGCGCGCCGGTAGGCTGCCTTCGCGATCGGAGTTCTGCGTGATATCTATGCATTTCACCGCTACACCACGCATTCCGCCTACCCTTCGCGCACTCAAGGGACACAGTTTCAACGGCGGAGCGGGGTTGAGCCCCGCGATTTTACCGCTGACTTGTGCCTCCGCCTGCGCACCCTTTAAACCCAATAAATCCGGATAACGCTCGCATCCTCCGTATTACCGCGGCTGCTGGCACGGAGTTAGCCGATGCTTTTTCTTCAGGTACTCTCACAGCAGGTCCCGACCCGCCTCTTGCTCCCTGACAAAAGAGGTTTACAACCCGTAGGGCCGTCTTCCCTCACGCGACTTGGCTGGTTCAGCCTCCCGGCCATTGACCAATATTCCTCACTGCTGCCTCCCGTAGGAGTCTGGTCCGTGTCTCAGTACCAGTGTGGGGGACCTTCCTCTCAGAACCCCTACGCATCGTCGCCTCGGTGGGCCGTTACCCCGCCGACTAGCTAATGCGCCGCATGGCCATCCGCAGCCGATGAATCTTTAACCGCCGAGGGATGCCCCTCCGCGGTGTTACGCGGTATTAGACGGAATTTCTTCCGCTTATCCCCCTGCTGCGGGCAGGTTCCATACGTGTTACTCACCCGTGCGCCGGTCGCCGGCAGGAGCATTGCTGCTCCCCCGCTGCCCCTCGACTTGCATGTGTTAAGCCTGTCGCTAGCGTTCATCCTGAGCCAGGATCAAACTCTCCGCTGTTTTCTATTGTCTTATTTTTCTTCTTTTCAGTTGAAATCAAGCAACAGAAACCGATTTGTTGTTTGTTGCTTTCGCTCGACGGTGGTTCGCCTGCCCTGTGGACGCTGACTTATATGGATAGTTGTAGAATTGACTTGAGAACATCATCACTCCCCGGGATCGGGGCCGTGATGACCCTTGTACTACTTTCTAACTTGTCTATTGTAATTCTTTTCAATGTACTCTGTTCGCGCTTCCGGAAACTGACCGGAGAACTCTTGCGAAATGTTCTGCAAAGTTACTGCGAAATTTTCATTCCTGCAAACTTTTCGATGTTTTTAACATTCTTTTAACATCTCTCCCCGAACTTCGGGGGCCTTTCAAGCGTTCCTCCTTCTGGACCGTCTCGCCGCTGCGAGGGGTGATTCCCAAAAGCGAGTGCAAAGGTAGACATTCTTCCATCACCATCCAAATTTTTAGACCATGTTTAACAGTTATTTAACATTTGAAGAATATTGATTTACAACACACCAAAATAGCAGCTATAAAACTGAGTATCAACTACTTCACACATTCTACTTCAACACAACATTATTTTTGTCTTTTTTCATGGAAAACAAATATGCAGCTTAACAATAAAAAAAATGATGCGCACTCACAACTGAGCACGCATCATACATTATGGCATAAGGCCTAAAAGCAGCCTACGCAATCATTACGACAAATTAGCATGAACGCTTTGTGCGCTTGCCATAGCCATATTCAGCATCAGCACCAAGCTCTTCCTGGATGCGGAGAAGCTGGTTGTACTTAGCCATACGGTCAGAACGGCTTGCAGAACCGGTCTTGATCTGACCTGCGTTGGTAGCTACTGCGATATCGGCGATAGTAGCGTCCTCGGTCTCGCCTGAGCGGTGAGAGATGACAGCAGTGTAACCGTTACGCTGAGCGAGCTCAACCGCACGGAGAGTCTCGGTAAGCGAACCGATCTGGTTAACCTTAACAAGAATAGAGTTAGCGCAACCCTCTTCGATACCGCGCTTGAGGTATTTAACGTTGGTCACGAACAGGTCGTCACCTACGAGCTGGCAACGGTCGCCGATAAGGTCAGTGAGGACTTTCCAGCCAGCCCAGTCATTCTCGCTCATACCATCCTCGATAGAATCGATGGGGAACTTCTCAACGAGCTCCTTGAGGTACTGAGCCTGCTGCTCTGAAGTGCGCTTGGGAGCACCCTCGCCTTCCTTCCAGGTGTAGTCGTACACACCATCCTTGTAGAACTCGGAAGATGCACAGTCAAGACCGATTGTAACATCCTTGCCAGGTACATAACCGGCAGCCTCGATAGCCTTGATGATAACGTTAAGAGCGTCCTCTGTTCCGTCAAGAGCAGGAGCGAAACCACCCTCGTCACCTACAGCAGTAGAGAGACCGCGGTCATGGAGCACCTTCTTAAGATTGTGGAACACCTCAGTGCCCATACGGATACCCTCCTTGAAGCAGCATGCGCCGATAGGACGGATCATGAACTCCTGGAAGCAGATGGGAGCGTCAGAGTGTGCGCCACCGTTGATAATGTTCATCATAGGAACAGGAAGACTGCAAGTGTTGCAGCCACCGATGTATTTGTAGAGGGGGAGGTCGAGGTAATCGGCAGCAGCCTTAGCGACAGCAAGAGACACGCCAAGGATAGCGTTTGCTCCAAGGTTGCTCTTAGTCTCAGTTCCGTCAAGAGCGAGCATAGTCTCGTCAATTCTGATCTGGTCGAGAGCACTCATACCCTTGAGGGCCTCGGCGATAGGTCCGTTGACATTAGCTACAGCCTTCTGTACGCCCTTGCCCATATAGCGTGACTTGTCACCGTCGCGAAGCTCAAGAGCCTCGTTGACACCAGTGGATGCTCCAGAGGGAACTGAAGCGCGGCCACGTGCGCCGGATTCAAGGATTACGTCTACCTCAACAGTAGGATTGCCACGTGAGTCAAGAACTTCACGGCCGATAATTTTCTCAATCTTCATAGTTATTGGATATATAAAAAATTGTTTTAACCTATTGTCGTTAAAATTACGATGCAAATTTACGCAATTTTTTCACATTATCACAGCTTTATCAAAAATATTTGAGACCTCCGACTGCGATATTCCGCTCATCAATACTCGTCCCAGCTCTTGATCTCCATCTCGTCGAGCGGATGGGTGGTGAAAGCATCGATATAGGCCGATGCCAGACGTGCATTTGTGAGCAACGGAATATTCAGGTCGATGGCCGCACGGCGTATCTTGTAGCCATTGCTAAGCTCCATGTCAGTGAAATTCTTAGGAATGTTGACCACCATATCCACCTTATGTTCATGAAGCAGATCTATAGCCTGAGGCTGCATATCGGACTGGGAAGGCCAATACACCCTTATGGCCGGTATGCCGTTGTCATTAAGATAAGCGTGAGTGCCTCCGGTGGCATATATGGTGTATCCGCGATTGGCAAGCTCGTGGGCGGCGTCAAGCATATCAGCCTTCTGCTTAGGGGTACCGGTGGACAGAAGCACTCCACGTGAGGGGACTCGGTTGCCCACTGAAACCATCGCCTTGATCAGTGCCTCGGACGAGTCGTTGCCAATACAGCCCACCTCCCCGGTCGAAGCCATATCCACTCCAAGCACAGGATCGGCACCCTGAAGACGCGAGAAACTGAATTGCGAAGCCTTGATACCTACATAATCGAGATCAAAGGCATTCTTACCGGGCTTTTCGACATCAAGCCCGAGCATCACTCTTGTGGCAAGGTCAATAAGATTGATTTTCAACACCTTAGAAACGAATGGGAATGACCGCGAGGCTCGAAGGTTACATTCTATCACCTTTATGTCATTATTCTTGGCAAGAAACTGTATGTTGAACGGACCGGATATCTCAAGCGCGCTTGCTATCTGGCGCGATATGCGCCGGATACGCCTCACTGTCTCCACATACAGTTTCTGCGGCGGGAACTGTATGGTGGCATCACCCGAATGCACACCCGCATACTCTATATGCTCCGAGATTGCATATGCAACTATGTCTCCGTCCTTAGCCACAGCATCCATCTCTATCTCCTTGGCTCCGGAGATGAACTGCGACACTACCACAGGGTGCTTCTTCGACACATTGGCTGCAAGGCGCAGAAAACGGGTGAGCTGCTCCTGATTGTAGCACACATTCATTGCCGCCCCTGAAAGGACATAGCTCGGACGGACAAGCACCGGGAATCCAACTTCTTCTATAAAGCTATTGATATCCTCCATGCTTGTCAGTTCCCTCCAACGCGGCTGGTCAACACCAAGGCGGTCAAGCATCGCCGAGAACTTGTTGCGGTCCTCGGCATTATCTATGCTCTTAGCTGTTGTGCCGAGGATATTCACGCCTTGTTCATCAAGCCTTGTGGCAAGATTGTTGGGTATCTGACCGCCCACCGACAGAATAGTGCCGTGGGGCTGTTCAAGATCAAGGATATCCATTACCCTCTCGAAAGTGAGCTCATCAAAATACAGGCGGTCACATATGTCATAATCAGTCGACACTGTCTCAGGGTTATAATTGATCATCACTGATCTCCACCCCTCCTTCTTTACCGTCAAAAGGGCATTGACCGAACACCAGTCAAACTCCACTGACGACCCTATACGGTAAGCACCCGAGCCGAGCACTACTATCGAGCGATGGTCATGGAGATAGTTCACATCGTTCTCCCTGCCATTATACGTCAGGTACAGATAATTGGTCTGGGCCGGATATTCCGCAGCGAGAGTGTCTATCTGCTTTACAACAGGCAACACCCCTAACCTCTTTCGGAGGGAACGTACAAGCAGATTGGCATTCTCAGCATCGGTCATGCCATCTTTAAGCACCTCTCTCGCCACCTGAAAGTCGCTGAACCCCTGCTCTTTTGCCTGACGCAGAAGCGGTTCGGGAAGCGAATCAAGATCGTCATATCCATGAAGCTCCCGGGCAGTGTCGATAATGTTCTGCAATCTGTACAGAAACCATCTGTCAATCCGGGTGAGCTCATGAATCCTTTCCACCGTATATCCCTTGAAAAAAGCCTGGGCTATGGCAAAGATGCGCTTGTCGGTAGGCTCCTTCAGCGCATGCTCAAGCTCAGGGATATCGCGCTGATTGTTGCCGACAAATCCATGCATCCCCTGCCCTATCATTCGCAGGCCTTTCTGTATCGCCTCTTCGAATGTACGACCTATTGCCATAACTTCGCCAACCGACTTCATCGACGAGCCTATCTCGCGGCGCACACCATGGAACTTACCGAGATCCCATCGGGGTATCTTGCAAACTATATAGTCAAGAGCCGGCTCAAAGAATGCCGAAGTCTCCTTTGTGACCGAATTCTTAAGGTCAAACAATCCATAACCCAGTCCCAGCTTGGCTGCCACAAAAGCAAGCGGATAGCCTGTAGCTTTCGATGCCAAAGCCGACGATCGGCTCAGACGCGCATTCACCTCTATAACCCTATAGTCAAGCGAATCAGGGTCAAAAGCATACTGCACATTACACTCGCCCACGATTCCAATATGGCGCACTATCTTTATGGCAAGCTTGCGCAGCCAGTGATAATCCTCGTTGGAGAGAGTCTGGGACGGGGCGACCACAATCGACTCCCCTGTGTGGATTCCGAGCGGGTCAAAGTTCTCCATATTGCATACGGTGATGCAATTGTCAAAGCGGTCACGCACCACTTCATACTCCACTTCTTTCCATCCTTTCAGTGATTTCTCCACAAGCACCTGTGGCGAGAATGCGAGAGCCTTTTCCACAAGAGCCACAAGCTCCTGTTCATTATCGCAGAATCCCGAACCGAGACCGCCCAGAGCATATGCGGCACGGACAATCACCGGATATCCGAGAGTGGACGCGGCCTCGATGGCATCAGCCACAGAACTGACCGCCTCGCTCTTGATGGTGCGTACATCTATCTCGTCGAGTTTTCGAACAAACAGTTCTCGGTCCTCCGTATCCATTATAGCCTGTACTGGGGTGCCGAGAACCTCTACATTATATCGTTCAAGTATCCCTGTGCGATACAGCTCCACCCCACAGTTAAGTGCTGTCTGACCGCCAAAAGCAAGGAGTATCCCATCAGGATTCTCTTTCTTTATCACCTTCTCTACGAAGTAAGGGGTCACAGGGAGAAAATATATCTTATCAGCAAACCCCTCTGAAGTCTGCACTGTGGCTATATTGGGGTTTATAAGAACGGTGGTGATCCCTTCCTCCTTCATTGCCTTTAGAGCCTGAGACCCGGAGTAGTCGAACTCACCGGCCTCACCTATCTTCAAAGCTCCGCTACCGAGCAGGAGCACCTTCTTAATCTTTTCGTTGCGCATACACCTTAATATATTATAGTGAGAGAGCGGTTAAAGCATACTAATAAACTCGTCAAACAGAAATTCCGTATCCTTCGGTCCGGAACTTGCCTCAGGATGGAACTGGGCGGAGAAGAACGGCTTCTCTTTGTGCCTTATACCCTCATTGGTCCCATCGTTCATATTCACAAACAGCGGCTCCCAATCCTCAGGAAGAGTATCATTGTCAACTGCAAAGCCATGGTTCTGTGATGTGATAAAACACTTGTCAGTCCCAACCCTTCTCACAGGCTGATTATGGCTACGGTGACCATACTTAAGCTTATAGGTCTTGGCTCCGGCAGCTTTGGCAAGGAGCTGATTCCCCATGCAGATACCGCATATAGGCTTCCCTATAGCCATTGCCTTACGTATATTCTCGACTGTCGCCGACGCCATGTCAGGGTTGCCGGGACCATTAGATATGAAGAGACCGTCGTAAGGTATGGATGTGAAATCATAATCCCAGGGCACACGCACCACCCTCACGCCACGGCGTGTAAGGCAACGGATTATGTTATGCTTTACGCCGCAGTCCACAAGCACCACAGTCTTGTCACCATCGCCATGGGTCTCCACTTCGGTGCATGACACCTTGCCTACAAGATTTTCAAGATTCGGATCATAGAACCCGCAGTCATCGCCACCCTCTATCACTATTTTCCCGAGCATGGAGCCGTGTTCGCGCAGATGCTTGGTGAGAGCCCTGGTGTCAATACCATATATCCCCGGGATACGCTCCTCGTTAAGCCACATTGCAAGCGGCCGGTCGGCCTGCCAATGGGAATGATCAAAAGAATAATCCTGAGCTACAATGGCCCGGCAATGTATGTGGTCGCTCTCATAATACTCGCTCACATCATCCTTCTCTCGGTGGGGCGGGACTCCATAGTTTCCCAATATCGGGTAAGTCGTCACCAGTATCTGACCCTCATAGGATGGGTCGGTCAGACTCTCCGGATAACCCGTCATTGCGGTATTAAACACTACCTCACCGGCCGTTGATGATTCGTGGCCAAATGATTTCCCTTCAAAAGTGGTACCGTCCTCCAGCATGAGGAAAGCGCGCTTAGTATGTCTCATTCGGGTTGAGTATTTTTAAAACTTTTCGGGATGCAAAGTTACGAACTTTTTATGTCTTTTACATTCATACGGTGCTATTTTTCCTGAGCTCACGCACTTTTAGCCCCCATGTGCCACACTTCGCTTCCTTTTTTTATATCAATATACGCAAAACTCTTTGCACCTTAACATTGTTACAACCTAAAACCCCTATGCTCAAATCATATAATACACATACGCAAGAACTCTCTCAAACATGAAAAGTGTAAAAGAATCCCTGCTCCAAAGGCGCAGCATACGACGTTACGAACGTGAAAACATCAGCGATGACGACATGCGTCTCATCTTTGATGCAATACGTAACACACCTACCAGTTATAACGGACAGCAATTCTCCGTAATTGATGTCACCGACCCCGAACTCAAACTCAAGCTTTACGAACTCATTGGGCAGAAACAGATCAAGACGTGCAGCCATTTCCTCCTGTTCCTCGTTGACTATCACAAGATAGGACTTGCGGCAGACGCTCTCGGAGAAGAAATGCCCGAATTCAACAACACCGTCGACGGACTCGCCGTAGGTATCATCGATGCCTCTCTCGCAATGATGAGTGCCGTAGCCATGGCGGAATCCCTCGACCTGGGATGCTGTCCCATAGGATACGCCCGCACTGTGGCTCCTGAAGCCATATCCCACCTGCTCGGACTGCCACAAAAGACATTTGTGGTATGCGGACTCTCCATTGGAGTCCCGCGTGAACTGCCCGACCTGAAGCCGAAACAGCCACGCGAGCTCGTAGTGTTCCACAACCGTTATCCGCAGGATGAAGCCGAGATGACAGCCGACATCATGGAATACAACGAGACCATCAAGGAATATAACCGCACCCGAGCAGGCGACAAGACCGATAATGACTGGGCAACACATATCATATCCTACTATCGTGAAGCGATGAACTATGGGATGCTGCGTGCCCTCCAAAGACGAGGCTTCGACCCTAAACGGTAAGATACATCATCCTAAAATTTAAATTTATGTTAAACACATGCGTTTATTATGACTCATACAATAATTATTCTTACATTTGCACGTGTGTTTTTCATAGTATTAGATTAAGATAAAGGTTTAAAGGAAGAGGGGTGTCGTGAGACATCTCTCTTTTATCTTTTTATTCAGGTTCTTGTACAAGATTAACAAAAAATAGTTGCAATTGGGCGCAAATAACAGTACCTTTGCACCCAATTAGTGATGAACAACATCAATTCTGAACCGCTATGAAACATCTCGATCTTATTCTTGCCGAGAAGCTCCTAAAAATCAGTGCCATAAAGCTTCAACCCGAAAACCCTTTCACATGGGCTTCGGGATGGAATTCACCTATATACACCGATAATCGCAAGACATTATCATACCCAGATGTGCGCAACTTCATCAAAGTGGAGCTCGCACGCAACATCCTTGAGAACTTCCCTGAAGTCGATGCCATCGCAGGTGTTGCCACCGGAGCCATTGCACAAGGTGCGCTTGTCAGCGATGCTCTCGGGCTTCCGTATGTATATGTACGCGCGAAACCAAAGGACCACGGTCTTGAGAATCTCATAGAGGGTGACCTACGCCCCGGCTCAAAAGTCGTAGTTATCGAGGATCTTGTATCCACCGGAGGCAGCAGCCTAAAGGCTGTTGAAGCCATACGCAATGCCGGCTGCGAAGTGGCAGGTATGGTAGCCATATTCAGCTATGAATTCCCAGTAGCCACAAAGGCATTCAAGGAAGCCAATGTAAACCTCCTTACGCTCTCCAATTACACAGCCCTCATCACTGCCGCCCTGGAGACAGGCTTCATCCGTGAAAAGGATGTCGACACCCTGCGCGAATGGAGAAAAGACCCCTCCGTATGGAGCCCCGGAGTTGACAAGGCTGACGAATAATCCACTTAGTCACATAACACTCTTTTATGTCAGTATATTCAGGAAAACCAGTCACCATACCTCGTCCTATTGCTGAAATCTATGCCAAGATAAGCGATCTCGGGCAGTACAGAGATATGGTGGAACAGCTTCCAGCCGACCAGCGAGAAAAGCTCCAGGGAGTGGAATTCAGAGGAGACGCCTTTAAAATGGACGCTCCCGGAGTGGGAGAACTCGTGTTCAAGATCACTGAACGCACCCCATCCACCCATGTAGGGCTGAACGCCGAGGGATCACCCATACCTCTCAAACTGTCAATAGACCTTGCCGAAGTCGACGAGGCTTCCACACGCCTCACTCCACGTGTCGACATACAGATACCTGCAATGCTCCGTCCGTTCATCGGAAGCAAGATACAGGAAGCTGCCGACAAATTCGGCGAAGTATTCACATCGCTCTTCCCCGCTGTATGACACACAGCCTCCTCTCCCGGCTCAAACTTTCAGCTATAACACTTATCACGCTCATCACCGTCGGATGCGGTAAATCCGTCGATGATGAGCGCGTTCCGTATAGCGAGGTGCACATTTCATTCACAACCGTAGCCGAATGGAATCTCTACGGAGTCAAAGGTGATGCCGCCGACTACCGCCGCTACATTCTTGCAAAAGGAGTGACAGAGCCTGCCGGCTTCCCATATAAGGCATCCGACCATACCGGCTACTCAGGGATACTTCTCGTCTCGGACGTTATGGGCAACCTCATAGTCTATGATCTTGCCTGCCCCTACGACCCTACGCCATCCGTCCGTTTAGAGATCCCTGACGGAGAGCTCCATGCCCGATGCCCTAAGTGCGGAAGCACGTTCGACATATACACCAACCACGGCAACCCGCGCTCCGGACCAGCCGCCGACCACGGCTATGCCCTGCAACGCTACAACATCACCTCAGGTGGTGCGCTCCAATACCGCGTCATCACACGCTAAGCCAATAGTGAATCATGAACATCGAATATATCAGAGATACGGCACTGTCATTACCTCACGTGACAGAAAGATGCCCTTATGGTCCGGACTATCTTGCGTTTGAAATAGGCGGAAAGCAATTTTGCCTGGTGGACCTAAACTCCAAATGGGACTTTTATAACATAAAGATCGATCCGGTATATGGCGAAGAGCTGCGGGAAAGGTACGAAGCCGTGTCACCCGGATACCATATGAACAAACGCCACTGGATATCAGTAAAATACACAGGAGATATGCCCGAACACATGCACAGGGAGCTTCTCACTCACGCCTATCACCAGACCTTGAAAGGGCTACCAAAGAAAGTGCGGGAACAATTGACCCTCTGAATACACTCACTGCCATATCCTTATCAGCGCGCATCCAGCCTCACAGCCTGCCCTCATCGGCATATGAGAAATATTTATCCCTGGCTATGATGATATGGTCAAGAACGTTGATACCAAGTATCTTGGCTCCGTCCTTTATACGTCGTGTCAGGCTGTCGTCCTCTCCGCTCGGATTAGGGTTTCCTGAAGGATGATTATGCACAAGTATTATCCCTTCGGCAAGGCAATCTATCACTCGCTTTAGCAGCAGCTTGACATCCACCACGGTAGCCGCAGTGCCGCCCTGAGAGATGCAACGTTTGTATGTGACACGATTGGAGCGCGACAGCATAAGCACCCAGAACTCCTCATACTCCAAGGCTCCAAGCAACGGAGCCATAAGCACCATCACATCACGGCTGGACCTTATCTGAGGGTCCACACACGATGACGCCTGCTCGCTGTTTCGCCTGCCAAGTTCAAATGCCGCCGCAAGGCTCACAGCCTTCGCTGGTCCGATACCCTTGTACTTGCTCATAAGTTCGTTCATGCTAAGCCTGGCGAGAAAATCAACACGGTTGTCACAGTCGCGCAGAATGCCTCGCGCCATATCCACGACCGACAATCCCGGAAGTCCGCCTCCAAATATTATGGCTATGAGTTCGGCATCGCTCAACGCACGTACACCTTGCGCCAAAGCCTTTTCGCGCGGCATATCATCCTTGTTCAGATCGAGAATACGAGTCGATATGAACGGCTTGTCAGCACCGACACCCATTATTTACCCTTGCGTATAAGAATCTCCTCATTTATGTCACGTCCGCGTCCGAGAAGAATCTTCGTGATGTAAGCCTTGATGAATCCCGAGCCGTAGCCAAGGATCTGTATCACACTCGCCGGCACAGCCTTGAGCGCGATCACAAGTGACCGGGTGATCAGTATTGCCGACAAAAATATCGCCACAAGATACACCCCGAGAGGGAGCAGCCACCAGGGGGAAACAAATATGCCGAGCAGAATCAGCACCACTCCAGCAAGCACAGCAAGAGCCGGGAGGGTATGCACAGCTTTCATTGACCCGGGGTATAGAAGATGGAGTGTGATCCTCGACATCCCGAACACATGCACCTGACGGAAAAACTTTCTGAAATCGACTCTCCGCTTATGATACACATAGGCAGGCCGTATTAGGGCGATACCGAACCCCGCCTGACGTATCCTGGTGCTCATATCTATATCCTCGGAGAACATCTCGCGAAATCCTCCTACCCCCTCATATACCTCACGCGAGAATCCCATATTGAAAGTGCGAGGTGTGAATTTCTCAAGGCTCATCCTGCCGCCACGTATCCCTCCGGTGGTGAGAAACGATGTCATAGCATAATTGATTGCCTTCTGTGTCGAGGAGAAGGAATCGTGAGCCGCGTCCGGTCCACCGAAGCAGTCCACAGGTGTGCTGTCAAGCTCCCTGGAAAGTATCTCAAAATACTTCTCCGGTATCACACAGTCGCTATCGAAAAATATAAAGTAATCACCCTCGGCTCGTTCCATCCCATAATTTCTGGCTATCGAACGCCCTTCGTTACCCTTGTAGAAATATTTCGATCGCACACCGGGATGACGCCTCACCGCATCCTCGCAAGGCATGGTAGAACCGTCCTCAACTATCACCACCTCGAAGTTCATGCATGTCTGAGCCTCAAGGCTCGCCATCAGATCCTCCACCTCGTCAATGCGGTTATACACAGGGACGATCACTGAAAACCTCGGTCTATCCATCAGTCCATACGGTTTTTATAATCCTGATAATCAAATTTACGCAGATAACGGCAGTCACCGTCAGATGCACACATCACCATGGCAGGATGCTGTATGCCGTTAAACATATTGGTCTTGACTGTGGTATAATGGTTCATATCCTCAAGGGTGAGGCGGTCACCCGGCTCAAGAAGACGATCAAAAGCCCAGTCACCCACAAAGTCACCGCTCAGGCATGAATTTCCACCCAGCCGATACACAGGAAGCCCTGGAGCCACAGGCACACTCTCGGTGATCGCCGGCTTGTAAGGCATCTCCAGACAGTCAGGCATATGGCAGGCAAACGACGCATCTATGATAGCGGTCTTTACCCCTTGGTTCTCTACGACATCAAGCACAGAGGTCACAAGGTCGCCGGTGCGCCACATCCACGCGCTACCAGGCTCAAGCACTACCTTTAACCAAGGATACCGGTCACGGAATCCGCGAAGCACCCCTATAAGATGCTCCACATCATAGCCCTCCCGGGTCATAAGATGTCCGCCACCGAAATTCACCCATTTCAGTTGCCTGAAACAGTAGCCGAACTGCTCCTCAAATGCCTCAAGCACCTTGGCAAGATCGTATGACGAGCTCTCACACAAAGCATGGAAATGCAATCCGTCGATGCCCACAGGGAGCACGCCGCCAAGCTGCTCGGCAGTCACTCCGAAACGCGATCCCGGAAGAGCCGGATTATACATCTCCGTCTCTATGACGGAGCACTGCGGATTCACCCTCAGCCCCGGCGACACACCGGCGGCACGAGTCATATCGCCATACTTCTCCCACTGGCTAAGAGAATTGAATGTCAGATGAGTGGCTCTTGACAGGAATTCTCCAATGGTAGCAGGAGTGTATACCGGGCAATACACATGAGCCTCCCCGCCAAGCTCTTCATTTCCGAGCCTAAGCTCATTGAGTGAGCTTGCCGTGAAGTCGCGGTTATACTCCCTCACCACATCGAACGAACGCCACAGGGCATTCGCCTTGAATGCCATGATTATATTCACACCCGCCTCGCGCTCCACACGTGTTATGAGCTCAAGATTGCGGCGCATACGCTCCTCGTATACTATATAATATGGTGTTGGAATCTCTTCTATCCTCATAAGATCATAAATTTAGCATATTTGAAAAGCAGCGTGCGTGATTTGATATCGTCACTCTCGAATTCCACCGTCATCCTTGCATCCACGCCTGAGGTGTCAAGCTCCGTGACAAGCCCAACGCCGAATTTGGTATGCCTGATTCTGGTTCCCACATTCACCTCACTCGCCGAATGAAGCTTGAAATCACCCGCCGGAACCGATGATGCGGAAGCTGCTCGGCCCTCTGCCTGACGACGGTTCTCCGACAACGGTCGGCGCAAGTCGTTCAGCGGACGTGCCGATCCTGCCATCGAGGCATTGTATGAAGCAGTAACCCTACGCTGCTGGACCATAGAAGCCGAGGGGACAAAATCACTGCCTCCGGAGATGTGCAGATACCGCGTGTCTATATCACCGATGAACCGTGACGGACGCGGAAACACAGTCTGTCCGTTGCGGAACCGTTGCGTGGCATAACTGATCATGCAGAATTTCCTTGCTCTCGTGATAGCGACATAAAGAAGCCGGCGTTCCTCCTCGACCTCAGCAGCCGATTGTGCAGCCATCGCCGATGGAAACAGGTCCTCTTCCACTCCCACAATGAACACATTATCGAATTCCAGACCTTTGGCGGCATGTACTGTCATCATGGTCACGCTCTCCTCGTCAACTCCGTTATTTATATCCTGGTCAGTGGCAAGCGACACCTCAGTCATGAAACTGCCTAACGACACATCATCACGGCCCTGTTCCACCATCGCCTCCACATACTCCTTGACACCTTTGAGCAACTCTTGCAGGTTCTCCTGCTTGGATATGCTCTCAGGAGTGGAATCATGCACAAGCATCTTGTACAGACCGGTACGGTCAATGATACTCCTCGCCACATCATAGGCATCCCGTCCTTGCGCATTCAGCTCTATGAAACCTTTTATAAGCGAGGCAAAATCCTGGAGCTTGTTCCTGGTGCCGGCATTCAGCCCGCAGTCATACCGGTCCAGACCGGTGATCACCCCCCATAGGCTCACACCGGCATCCATAGCCGCCCTCGTGAGCTTGCCGAGAGTTGTGTCACCTATGCCTCGTGCCGGAAAATTGATGATACGGCGCAATGCCTCGTCATCATCCGGATTGAGCGACATACGGAAATAAGCTATCGCATCCTTCACCTCCTTGCGCTGATAGAACGACAGCCCGCCATATATCCGGTAAGGCACATTGCGTTTGCGCAACGACTCCTCAAGCACACGGCTCTGTGCATTTGTACGGTACAGGATCGCAGTCCCGTCATACGGATCTCCGGTGGTCCTCTTTATCTGCGACACACGTGCCGCCACCTGTGCTGCCTCCTCGTAGTCACTGTAGCACTTCACCACATCAATGAGCGTACCGCGGTCGTTCTCCGAATACACATTCTTCGGTATCTGGTCCACATTCTTGCTTATGAGGCTTCCGGCAGCATCGATAATATTCTGCGTGGAACGGTAGTTCCTCTCAAGCTTGAATGTCTGCAATCCCGGATAGGAATTCTCCATCTCAAGGATGTTACGTATATTGGCACCTCGGAACGAGTATATGCTCTGGGCATCGTCGCCCACAACGCACAGCCTGCTGGCACCCTGGGTAAGCTGCTTTACTATGAGGTGCTGGGCAAAATTTGTGTCCTGGTACTCATCGACAAGCACATACCTGAAAAACTCCTGATAATGCCTGCTCACGTCAGGATGGTCGCGAAAAAGCACATTGGTGTAGAACAGCAGATCATCGAAATCCATCGCCCCCGCCACACGGCAGCGGTCCCGGTAACAACGATATATCTCACAAGTGCGCGGACGCCTTGCATTAGTGTCAGCCCTCTGCAAGTCACGGTTAAGGGCATAGTCCTCAGGTGAGATCAATGCATTCTTAGCCCATGATATCGCATTGTGCACTGTCGACGGCTTGTACACCTTGTCGTCAAGCTGCATATCCTTGATGATAAGTTTCACAAGGGCCTTGCTGTCGGCAGCGTCGTATATGGTGAACGAGCTCTTGAAACCTATATGCTCGGCATTCAGCCTGAGTATACGTGCAAAGATGGAATGAAACGTACCCATCCAAAGACTCGACGACACCTCAGGTCCCACAAGAGCCTCGACTCGTTCGCGCATCTCGCGGGCCGCCTTATTGGTAAATGTCAGTGCAAGTATCCTCCACGGCTCATATCCGTGAGCGAGAAGATGCACTATCTTATAGGTCAGCACCCTGGTCTTGCCTGAGCCTGCACCTGCTATAACAAGCTGCGGGCCGTCGCAGTATTCTACGGCGGCACGCTGTTGTGTGTTCAGTTTTCCGAGATATTCCTCAGGATCCATTATTTCTTAAATTCCTTTACGCGCAGATGGTCACCGGTATCCTCGACTATAGCGCGATAGTAACGTTCGTCATAGCCCGGGAAATTCGGGGACACGCACACACCCTCGGGGGTACGTTCAAACTTTCCGTCCTTCTCCTTCTTGACATTTCCGTCAAGATACTTCACGAGAAGATAATCACCGAGAGCCTTATAGTTCTTCAGATAGCGTGCCGACGCCATTCGTGAATGATTGTTGAGCATCGCGCTCGCATCGGCAGTTGACATGTCCCTTACTCCGGCAAGAAGCATTTTCACCTCTTTGTCAAGAGTCTCTTCCTCTCCGTTCTGTACGCGACGTATGTCAGGTATCATCTGGCTGTAGCGGTTGTAAGCCTGGTTGGCAACATAGTTGTTCACCCAGAATGCGGCATCCCATGAGAGTGTGAGCATATCTCCGTTGCCTGGGGCAAACTCATGAGGCACCTCGGTGAGGCAGCTGTACATGGGCACATACACACAGGTGTTGGCATCATCGACACCAAACCACAGTATGCCTTTCATAGCCTGGGGATGGGCCTCGTTCATCTGCGACACGAATGAGAATCCGGTCTGCTGTGTGGCTATGGCTCTCTCATTGAGATATTCCTTTCCGTCAACCTTGAATGTCATAGGCCTCCAGCGGTAAGGCACCTTGTAGGGACCGGCACCCACATCCTTGGTCATATCCATAGGTGTTCCCTCGAAATGGTCACGCATCGCCTGACGCATGTCTCCGACACTGAGCTTCTTCTCCGGCTTGACCCAAAGAGGCATCACCTCGCCCTTCGACTCAAGAATCCATGGAAGATACCTGTCCATGCCTTCCGAGAACATATTGAAGTAGCTCCATACTCGTCCGTCACATCCGCGGGTAGCAGTTCCGTCAAGCTCTCCGTAAGCCGACGAGAAACTGAAATCCTTATCCTTTCCCTTGAAATAACCCTGCTTGCGGGCAAACTCTATCACGTCAGGTGAATAGAGGGTAGTCTCCTTGTCATTGAGAGGGAACTGATGGATACGCGGGAAATTGGCATGCCCCGAAATGCAATCGTCAGGCACACGGCGGGCAACCCACACGGCTCCCTTCTCCTTGCCTCCCTTTCCGATAAGCTCCATCACCCATACCTCGTTGGTGTCGGCTATGGAGAATGACTCCCCGCTTGAATGATAGCCATATTCCTTTACGAGATCAGTCATGATCTTAAGGGCCTCACGAGCTGTTTTTGCACGCTCAAGAGTCACATAAATCAGCGAGCCATAGTCCATAATGCCGGTAGTGTCAGCCAGCTCGGGACGTCCGCCCCATGTGCTTTCCGAGATAGTCACCCCATGCTCATTCATATTTCCGACCGTCGAGTAGGTCTGCCTGGGCTGGGGTATCTCTCCGAGATACTTTCCGGTATCCCACTCATATATCTTGCGCATAGCTCCAGGCTCGTGAGTAGCGGCAGGGGTATGATACAACTCGCCGTACAGAGTATGGCTGTCCGCGGCATAAGTCACTAATACAGAACCGTCGGCCGTGGCGTTCTTACCGGCTATCAGGCTTGTGCACGGCAGAGCCTGCACTGAGGAGACGAGGCATATGCCTGCGAGTAAGGTCTTTAATTTCATTGCTGTAATACTATTTGCTATGATGATTTCAATGGTTTAGACTCGGTTTTATTACAAAGATATTGCAATCACACATCAGTCTATGTGCAAAAATAATGAATATTCTTGAATTATCTTGAAAGTAGGAACTATTTTTCCTATCTTTGCCAAAAGCGGTTCCTCTCCCGACCACTTGCAACACTATGTCGCATGAGGGCGTTTTATAACATATCACTAACCAAAACACGTTATTTATGAGAAAGTATCTCGCAGAGATGGTCGGCACATTCGTGCTGGTGCTCATGGGTTGCGGAAGCGCAATCTTCTCAGGTTTTGACAACCCTACCAATGCATCCACCCTCGCAGTAGCGTTCGCATTCGGTCTTTCAGTAATCGGAATGGCGTATGCCATAGGCGGAGTATCGGGCTGCCACATCAATCCTGCCATAACCCTCGGCGTGTGGGCCAACGGCAGGATGGACGGCAAGCAGGCGGCAGGCTACATGGTGTTCCAGGTGATCGGAGCGATAATCGCTTCATTCGTCCTATGGCTGCTCGTATCAACCGGCACCCACGAGGGCGGCACTACCACCGGAGCCAACTCCTATGCCGACGGAAACATGTGGCAGGCTTTTATCGCCGAGACTGTGTTCACATTCATATTTGTGCTCGTAGTGCTCGGCTCCACCGATGAGAAACAGGGCGCAGGCAAATTCGCCGGACTCGCCATAGGTCTCACCCTTGTGCTCGTCCACATTGTATGTATCCCGCTCACAGGCACATCAGTAAATCCCGCTCGCTCTGTAGGTCCTGCCATCTTCGCAGCGTTCGGCGGCGACGCCACACCAATATCTCAGCTGTGGCTCTTCATCGTGGCCCCGTTCCTCGGAGCTCTTGCCAGCTCATCGGTATGGAACATCATCCGCACCAAATAATCACTGGCTGAAACATATTCAAGGTGAAAACAAATGTCTCGGAAGTTGTTGACGAGAGTTTTGTTTTCACCTTTCACTCATGATAAATCCATAAAATTATGCGACTCAACGGCAGACGACAAAGCTCCAATTTCGACGACCGACGCGGACGGCGCGGCGGCTCTGGACTAAAAATAGGCGGTGGCATAGGCGCAGTGATCATCGCATGCATCATCGCATGGGTGTCAGGCGGCAACCCCCTTGAAGTGCTCATGCAGAACTCCGGACAGTTGACATCCGGTAGCCAACACACATCGACCTACACCCCTTCAGCCCAGGAAGAACAGCTCGCCACATTCTCCCGACAGATTCTCGCCGGGACCGAAGATGTGTGGACAAAACTGTTTGCACAGCAAGGGCTACGTTACGAACCGCCCACACTCGTGCTCTATTCAGGTGCGGTGCAGAGCGGCTGCGGCAACGCCACATCCCAGACAGGACCATTCTATTGCTCCGCCGATCAGAGCGTATACATTGACCTATCCTTTTTCACAGAGATGAAGCACACTCTCGGTGCCGACGGAGATTTCGCCTATGCCTACGTCATAGCTCACGAGGTCGGACACCACGTGCAATATCTCCTCGGCACGCTCGATGACGCCCACAGCCGCATGTCGCGAATGAGCGATGCCGAAGCCAACAAAATAAGTGTGGCTCTCGAACTCCAGGCCGACTATTATGCCGGAGTATGGGCCCATCACGACAACAAGATGTTCGGTTCACTTGAGGACGGCGACATCGAGGAAGCCATCGACGCCGCCCAGAAGATCGGCGACGATTATCTCCAGAAACGTGCCCAGGGATATTCCGTGCCCGACTCCTTCACCCACGGCACATCGGCACAACGCTCCTCAGCTCTCCGTGACGGACTATCTTCAGGCAGGTTTCCACAATAGCATCCTCCACGCGGCTTTATCGCACCTTATCCCATACGACGCGGCATTACCTTTGTGCATGACATTTTTAATGTAATGCACATATGAGAAAACTATCCGTGACAGTAATATCCCTGTTGACAGGAATAACAATAGGCTATATCTGCGGGACCAACTACTGTATCAGACACAAGAAGTTAGTACCGACCGATACAGGCATCTCCGTACGCATAGAGACCATAACGCGTCGCGACACCCTCAGAATAAACATCCCGTCCCCGACACAATCCACCGAAAAGGAGATACGATATGTATCCATACCCCTAAGCCGCATAAACAAAGAGGCAAGCGACTCCGACACTCTGAGAATAGAACGCTCTACACGCATCTACGCCGACTCCTCCTTCCGTGCCGTCGTGAGCGGAGCCAATCCACGCCTCGACTCTCTCACCATCTACCCTGTCACATCAATGCTGAGGACCACAATCACGCCACGTTCCTCACGATGGGGCGTGGGTATCACAGCAGGAGCTGTGGCAACTCGTCACGGCTTATCACCAGGCATATCCGTAGGTATCACCTACCGTATTTACCCTTGACTCCTAACGCTTCCCTGTAATGCATTCAGCAACGGTCCTTGCGGCCGATGCGGAAGTGAACAACCTCTGCTTCACCTCATCATACCCCCTGAGCTGTGCAGCCCTTTCAGGCGTGTCCTGAAGGAGCGGCGACAACTGCGCGTCCACAGCCTCAGGCGTACAGTTGTGGACAAGCATCTCCGGGATAATCCATCCGCGCACACCTGTCTTCACAGCCTCCCGGTTCACTTCGTCACGAGCCTGACGGTCTATGCGTCCTGTTATAAGATTAGGCAGAGAGCAATACGGTATCTTAAGTATGTGCATGAACAGGTCGTGAGCCCATTTCCACCCTACAGCCCTGTAGCACACCACCTGTGGCGCACCTGCAAGCGCGCTCTCAAGCGATGCCGTGCCTGATGTCACCAATGCGGCACGAGCGTGCGACATCAGCTGGAGCGTGGTCGCCTCCACCACAGGAAATCCGGTGAACTGCCTGTACACATCCGCATCTATAGCCGGGGCTCCGGCCACAACAGCCTGCAACTCGGGGTGCATACGTGCCACAGCATCCATCACCGGAAGATTAGCCTTTATCTCTCCCATACGACTCCCCGGCACGATTGCAAGGATCGGACGTGAATCAAGCCCATGCAGACGTTCAAACTCCTGGCGTGAAGGCATGCTATCAATAGCACTCTTCACCTCCTCCACCGAAGGGTTACCCACATACTCGGCTCTGACACCTCGCTCGCCAAACCATTCCGGCTCAAAAGGCAATATCGAATAAAGCCTGTCGACCCACCGGCGCAACTTCTTCATCCGGTACTCCTTCCATGCCCAAAGCTTTGGAGCTATATAATAATGTACAGGTATGCCGAGAGAGTGGGCATACTCGGCAATCTTAAGATTAAAGCCTGGATAGTCAACAAGCACTACGGCATCCGGACGGCTTTCGGCGATGGCTTTCTTTGCCGTGGAGAGATTCCCCAGCACTTCCGGAAGGTGGCGTGCCACATCTATGAACCCCATGTAAGCCATACGGCGATAATGTATCAGCGGCTCACATCCGGCGGCAGCAGCCATCTCATCACCGCCGAGAAACATCACCTCGGCATCGGGTTGCATATCCCGCAGCTCACGTATAACCTGTGCTGCATGAAGGTCGCCGGATGCCTCTCCGGCTGAAAAAAAGTATCTCATGCCACAAATTTAGCATTTTTTTTTGACAGTCTGAGCAAAAATCACTAACTTCGTGTTACATTGGGATTAATGGCATATCCATACAATCGCACCTCCGGTTTCTAATATGGCTACACCACGTCAACTCACGTTCCTATCACTGCTTGCCGCCACCGCTCTTTCCATTGCGGGAAGCACTCCCATACGTGGCATACAGGAAGCAGATGCAGAACTGATGTACAGGTATGTGGCATCGCGCAACCCCGATTTCCCTCGTGAAATAGCCCAGGCTTTCTACGACATTGGCGAGCTGTATGGCATACGTGGGGATATAGCCATATGCCAAGCCATCATAGAGACCGGATGGTTCAGGTTTGACAACGGCACTGCCGTAAGACCGTCAGCCCACAATTACTGCGGACTCGGTGTCAGAAAACGCGGTGAGCACGGATGCTCTTTCAGGTCCGTGCGCGAAGGTGTCACAGCTATGATACAACATCTGTATGCCTACTCCTGCCGTGAACCCCTCCCTCTCGGAGAGGACCTGCTCGACCCTCGCTTCTGTTATGTGTCACGCGGATCGGCTTCTTCCTGGGAAGCCTTGTCGGGACGCTGGGCAATGAACAGCCATTATGGGATGCAGATCATCGATATCTTCAACAAGATGCTCAGCCATCCCTATGACCCGCTGACGGCAGAAACCCTTAAAAAAAACTCCGAGCAACCCATGCCTGACGAAGAGACAATGCTCGACAAATCCTTTTTTGAATGAAACAGACCGAAATTCTTGCCAACATACTCCGGCGCACACGCATCGCTGAACTCAATCCTATGCAACGCCGCATGGCTGAGATACCGTCGCGAGGCACATTCACTCTCCTTGCCCCTACCGGCTCTGGCAAGACCATAGCATTCGCCATCCCATTCCTCAAGAGCATCGCCCCGGCTAAAGGGCAGATCCAGGGTGTGGTGATCGCTCCGTCGCGCGAACTTGTCCTACAGATAGCAGAAGTGCTGCGTCCGATAGCCACAGGCCTAAAGACGGTGGCATTCTACGGAGGCCACTCCATGCAGGAAGAGACCAACTCGCTCTCGGTAACACCCGACATCATAGTAGCCACCCCCGGAAGGCTCCTTGACCATCTGAAACGCGGACATCTCGACCTCGGCACCGTATCATCCCTTGTGCTCGACGAGTACGACAAGGCTCTTGAACTCGGTTTTGCCGACGAGATGAAACGTGTGTGCCGACGCCTCACCGGCCTGCGGCTCGTGATACTCACATCAGCCACCCCACTCGCGGCAATCCCGGAGTACCTCCCTGCCAAAGATCCTCAGACCATAGATTTCAGTGAGTCCGACACTCCTCGCCGCCGCATGCAGGTGGTAAGAGTCGAGTCCCCTTCGCGCGACAAGCTCACCACCCTCTCCGACCTTCTGCACTCTCTCCCCAACGGTCGTGTCATAGTGTTCGTTAACCACCGCGAAAGTGCCGAGCGCATATACGACTCCCTGAAGAAAGAACATCTACCTATAGGGCTCTACCATGGAGGCCTTGACCAGAACGATCGCGAAAATGCCATAGTCCAACTCGCAAACGGCTCGACCCCGGTACTCATATCCACCGATCTCGGAGCCCGCGGACTCGACATCCCCGAACTTTCGGCTGTGGTACACTATCATATGCCCACATCTCCCGAAGCATGGACCCACCGCAACGGCCGCACCGCCCGACAGGAAGCCAAAGGAGACATATACGTCATCACGGCCGAAGGAGAGGACATCCCTTACTACGTCACCACCGACCGCGACTATGCTCCCTCCGGTCACAGCTCCGACCCGATACACTCCGACACTGCGACCCTATATTTCAATGTAGGGAAAAAAGAAAAGATCTCTCGCGGAGACATCGTGGGATTCCTTATTGCAAAAGGGGGCCTCACCGCCTCTGAAATAGGTGTGATCACCCTTCGCGACCACGCCGCGCTTGTGGGTGTGCCCCGCAAGAAAGCCCGAGAGCTATTGGCGAGACTTTCCCCTGAAAAAATCAAAAACACCCGCGCCAAAATATCTCTGCTCTGATCCCGCCTCGAAATGAAACATCTGTTGATTACCGATCTTGACGGCACGCTGCTCGGACCTGACAGCCGCGTCAGCGACGACAGCGCACGCATCATCACCGAGCTCACACATAAAGGCGCACTGATCACTGTAGCCACGGCACGGACCCCGGCAACGGTCGAGCCTCTGCTACATAACACCCTTACAACACTTCCTGCCATAGTGATGACCGGAGCCGCGATGTGGGACAGGGAAAACAGACTGTACATCAACCCCCTCCTTCTGTCCCGACAGCAGACGGAAAGCCTCATATCCGCCTATCTGAGACATGGTGTACATCCGTTCACATACACTCTTGAGGACAATGGCGACATGCTTGTGCACCATTGCAAGGAAATGAGCGATGAAGAGCAAATGTTTTATGTCGAACGGAAACACCTGACCCTAAAGCACTTCATATTTGACAATGAACAGTGTCACACCTCTCCCTACACCAATGCCATTCTCATGCTCGGCATCGGAGACACACCGCGCATAAAAGCTTTGGCGGAAGAATTAAGCACCGACCTGCAGCTATCAGTATCCGCCTACCCTGACCTGGCAAGCCGCGACATATCATATATCGAGGTGTTCCGTTGCGGTGTCTCCAAGGCTGCCGCCGTGCTTAAGCTCAAATCCTTTCTCGGAGCCGACCGCCTCACCGTGTATGGCGACCACCTCAACGACCTCCCGATGTTTGCCGTCGCGGACGAATCCGTTGCCGTATCCAACGCCCTGCCCGAAGTGCTGAGCGCAGCCTCACGCATCATCGGACCCAACACTCTTCCATCTGTAGCGATGGATATGAGGAAGATATTTCACAAAAACCTTTGATATTAGGAATCTTTTTTGTAATTTTGCCGCGCTAAATCAAAAGGTGCGTGCCCCCAAGCCGCAACCCGACGATAAATCATAAACATTCAAAATATCAACAACCAAAGTATCACTACAACATGATCATCGTACAAGTAAAAGATGGTGAGAGCATCGAGAAGGCTCTGAAGAAGTTCAAGCGCAAATTTGAAAAAACAGGTATCGTACGCGAGCTCCGCTCTCGTCAGGCGTTTGAGAAGCCCTCGGTGACCAACCGCAAGAAGATGATGAAGGCTGTATACGTACAGCAGCTCCGCGCCAACGAGGAATAAATCCCCCGCTCAACGCGACGAGACATCATCTCAAGCCTCAGTGTCCCCTATCCAATATCGCTGACTAACCGAAAGGAGGTAGCATACCGAGTAAGGAACCTATATCACCAGAAATTATTTGACTCATCCATAACACCGATGACGGTGAGGATTTCCCCATAATGGATTCGGAATTCTCATCGTTATTGTTGTATCCATAGGAAACGTATATGAAACATCAACCCGCTCCACTGTCATTTACACTATGGCTCGCCATGTGCATGCTATGGTGCGGATGCTCACGCAATGCCGAGACCGAGGAGTGCAGCGATGCCATCTACAGCTCCGGCGACATAGAAGTATTCAGTGACAGTATCATAATAGGTAATGTCAATTATACAGCCATAAGCCCTTATGAGATCACCAACTGCTGGAAATCCACCTCCGACACCCCTGATCCACACATCACGCTCACCTCATCCTCGCTTATGGCAGACGCCCTTTTCAACAAGGCGATAAGCACCTGTCACCACTCCTCACCCTCCGTCACCGACATATATCTGCATGGCGCGCTCCTTGACCCGCAACGTTCTATGGAGGCGTTGCGAAGCATGGTTGACACCGATGGGACCATCCACCGTCAGGGATTCCCTATAAAAGCCGACAAGGAGGCATGGGCGGCTGCGGCATGGGAGATCTACTGTGCCACAGGATCCGCATCATGGCTAAAGGAATCATACCGCATCATAAACAGGACACTACAGAAAGAACACTTCACTATAAAGGCTGACCCCGACGGACTGATCCACGGCACACCCTCCTATATGGAGCCACCTCAGAATTACTTTCCGTCCTGGATGTCTCCGGTCGACCGATTCCATACAATATGCCTCGGCACCAATCTTTGGCACTATGCTACTCTTTCTGTGGCATGCAAGATGGCTCGGAAGCTAAAACTCTATGCCGAAAGAGAATGGGCGGCAGCAGCCGACAGAATCAGAAATGCCATCAATGATAATTTTTGGATACCATCCGCATCGATGTACGGACAGTACATGTATGGCAATCTGTATCCTGTCCTGTCATCCTCGGCTGACAATCGCGCCAACTCCCTGAGCGTGATCCTGTCGGTTGCCTCACCTGAAATGGGCAGGAGGCTTATGGAATCACGCCCCACCCGCTCCTATGGAATGCCGGCCGTCTCCCCATCCATCAATGACGCCGCCGCGGAGCCTGCTCCCGACATCCAGGTACTGCAAGGGATTGCTGCCGCCCACACCCAGGACGAAGAGGCTCTTCTCGAAGCCATCGGTCCTTTATGGTGCATGGGGCTTGATGAACGCGCTGACGCCGGATGGCACTCTCTATTGCTGCGTGGACTCCTCGGCATACGTCTTCACCCCGACGGACTTTCCCTCTCGCCATTCATTCCGGGCAAGCTGCCGGGCGAAAAAAGACTCTGCGGGCTCCGTTTCAGAGAAGCCGTACTTGATATAAATATACACGGTTCCGGCAACAAGATTGCGTCATTCTCCATTGATTCCGTGAGCCAGGAACGCGCCTTTATTGACCAATCCATTTCAGCAGGCCCACACCGCATAGACATAGTAATGTCAGGCAACAGTCTGTCCGACATGCAGCACACCATTGCAACCTCCGCACCGGATACCCCGCCCGCCTCTCCTAAAATATTCTGGAACGACGACAGGCACGGAAAGATACTCAACTATGACAAAGATGCCGTATATGATGTCTACACAAACGGCATTCTGTCCGAAAGCATCACCGCCCCTCACTACACTGTCACCGACACCGGCACCACTGTAATCGACATAGTACCGAAAATCAGCAACATCAGCGGATTCGCAGCGCACAGCCATATATCCGCCCCCGCATCCTCCCGCATCCACATACCTGCCACAGCAATCACTCCGCGCCGCGCTCCTCTCCACCTCATACGCAACAAGGACATAGCCACAAATTATATCGAATTGGCGGCACGCCACAACACCCGCATCACATTCTACGTCCAGGCACCATCCGAGGGGGAGTATTTCATAAATATCGGCTACACCAACGGCACTGCCGAGACCGCCATCCGCACACTCGAAGTGAATGAAAAGTACGCCGGGACACTGATCTTCCCCCCTGTGGCTCACAACGACTGGATATCCGTAAGGACATCATCAACCGTCACCGCCACACTCCGTGCGGGTGCCAACAAACTGTCACTCACCTATGCAGGAACCACAATACTACTCAACGAAATCAACCTTCTGAAAAAATGAAACGAATAGGCATACTCTCCGACACCCACTCTTGCTGGGTCGACCGTTACGCCATCCATTTCGCTGACTGTGATGAGATATGGCACGCCGGAGATATCGGTGACATATCCATTATCGAACGGCTTGAAGGGATAGTCCCTGTGGTGAGGGCCGTGCGCGGAAACATCGATCACGGAATGGTGTGCAAGCGTTGCCCCGAGGCATTATGCTTTGACGCTGAAGGTGTCAGGGTGTGGCTTACCCATATCGCCGGCTATCCGGGAAGATATGCCCCCGGAATAGCAAAGACTTTGAGCGACAACCGCATCACACTGATGGTGTGCGGACACAGCCACATACTTAAGGTGATGCCCGATGCCAGGTTAGGACTGCTCCATGTCAACCCCGGAGCCGCCGGATATCACGGATGGCAACAGGTGCGCACACTTGTCAGACTCACCATTGATTCCGGCACTGTCACAGGGCTTGAAGTCATCGAACTCGGCAAACGATCGGAATAGGAGGTAAATCTTACAAAAAAACGCTATATTTGTAGTCGGTTTTCCATAACCCCATAACTACACTAACCCCTATATACTTCAACTGGAGCTTGCGAAAGTTGAATCCGAAACAATGGAAACACTTCTCGACACATTCGACAGGGAACACCTGTGGCACCCATATACATCCACCATCGACCCGCTACCCACTTATAAAGTTGATAGCGCGCACGGAGTAAGGATACGCCTTGCCGACGGACGCGAACTGATCGACGGCATGTCATCATGGTGGTGCATGATCCACGGCTACAACAACCCTCGCATAAATCGAGCTGCCATCTCCCAGATTGAAAAAGTGAGCCACGTAATGTTTGGAGGGCTCACCCACGAGCCAGCCATAGAGCTTGGTAAAATGCTTCTGGAGGTTGCCCCTCCGTCCATGCACAACATATTCTATGCCGATTCCGGATCGGTGGCTGTGGAAGTGGCAATGAAGATGGCTGTACAGGCTTCGATATCAAAGACAGGCGACCATAGACGCACAAATTTTGTGACCATACGCAGCGGATATCACGGCGACACATGGAATGCCATGAGCGTATGCGACCCTGTGACAGGTATGCACGGTGCCTTCGGTCCCGCTCTCCCCATACGATTCTTCGCTCCCGCTCCCACCATTAAACCGTGGGAGGAATGGGACCGTTCCGACTTCGAGCCGCTTGAGCGGATAGTCACGGACCACCACAAAGAACTCGCAGCCCTGATTCTTGAACCTATGGTACAAGGCGCAGGCGGAATGCGTTTCTACCATCCGGAATATCTCCGTGAAGCACGCAAGCTATGTGACCGTTACGGCATATATCTCATATTTGACGAGATCGCCACCGGATTCTGGCGCACAGGCAGATTCTTTGCCTGGGAACATGCCGGAGTAGAGCCTGACATTATGTGCATAGGCAAAGGCCTGACGGCAGGATACCTCACCATGAGTGCCGTGCTCACCACTGCCGATGTTGCCGACACCATCTCTCGCGGAGAAGCAGGCGTAATGATGCACGGCCCCACATTCATGGCCAATCCGCTTGCCTGCGCCATAGCAGTCGAATCCCTTAAAATGCTCAATGAACAGGACATGGCATCACGCGTGGCACATATCGAGAACCGGATACGGCAGCACATATCCCCGGCGTCATCCCTTCCCGGGGTGAAGGACGTCAGGGTGCTCGGATCAATCGGAGTCATTGAGATGAACGAGCCGGTCAACCTCGCAGAATTCCAACGCAAGTGCATCGACCGTGGCATATGGGTACGCCCATTCGGACGCAATGTCTACGTCATGCCTCCTTACGTGATAAGCGACGATGACATCGAGACGCTTATCACTCAGACAATCGAATGCATACGATGAACTGCTTCAACGATATAATAACGCGCCTGTCCGATGAGGGCAACCTCCGCCGGATACCCACAGGCGATCAGGCGGATGGCGTTGTGGACCTGTCATCCAACGACTATCTCGGTCTTGCCCTGCACCCCGGACTACAGGCTGAATTTTTCAGCCGCACAGGAGCGACATCCATACCGATGACATCGTCGGCATCAAGGCTACTTGCCTCTCATCAGGAGGAATACCATATGCTTGAGGAGTTCCTGTCCGGATTGTACCACCGCCCGGCCCTCATTTTCAACAGTGGCTATCACGCCAATACCGGCATGGTATCGGCGATAGCACAGTCGGCTAAGACACTCATTGTAGCCGACCGTCTCGTTCATGCAAGCATCATTGACGGCATGACCCTCTCCAAATCACCGTTCACGCGTTTCCGCCACAACGACCTCACCCATCTGAGACGCATTCTCGAAAAGGAAGCGTCCTGTTACGAACAGGTGCTTGTGATAGTGGAAAGCGTCTACTCCATGGACGGAGACCGGGCGGACATTGATGGGCTCGCTGAAATAAAGCGAGACCATCCCAATGTGTTGCTCTATGTGGACGAGGCTCACGCTTTCGGAGTCGAGGGCATTCACGGGCTCGGTATGTGCCGCAGCTCAAAGTGCTACGACGACATCGACATCATGGTAGGGACATTCGGAAAAGCATGCGCCTCAATGGGAGCGTTCTGCGCCGTGTCAGCACCATTGAAGGACTATCTTGTGAACCGTTCACGCAGTCTTATTTTCTCCACCGCCCTCCCTCCCATGACTGCCGCCTGGACCAGATTCATGATCGAAAGATTCCTTGATATGGATGCCGAGAGAGAACATCTAAAAGTCCTCGGCGAACGCCTGCAAAGCATCCTGTCAACGATGTCTCCGGATTTCCCCATAACCGCGAGCCATATACAGCCGCTTGTTGTAGGCGATCCGAAACGCGCAGTAGCACTCTCCGCCAAGCTACTTGACTACGGCTTCAAGGTGCTCCCGATACGTGTCCCCACAGTACCGCCTGGCACCGACCGGTTAAGAATCAGCCTGAATGCCGCTCTGGACATCAAAGATATCGAACGCGTCGGGGAAGTGTTGGCAGAAATAACATCAGTAAGGTAAAAGCGGATACAGATGAACTTCGAGATTCTAAACAACTGTCACGGCGACACCCCGCAAAAAAGGCTGATACTGCTGTTTGCAGGATGGAGCATGTCGGCACGTCCGTTTGCCGGCCTTACTATGCCAGGCTACGATATTGCCGTGGCGTGGGACTACAGAGACATGTCAGCTCCTTGGCTCAAAACTATTTCCGACTACGAGGAAATAGTATTGGTGGCATGGTCGTTTGGCGTTCACGCTGCCGCCCGGTTCCTCACCGCCCACCCCACACTCCAGATAACAGCCCGCATAGCCGTCAACGGCACCCGCTTCACATCGGATGATGCGCGAGGAATACCACACGATATTTTTCAAGGCACATTATCCACTCTCAACGACAGGAATATTATAAAATTCCATATGCGGATGTGCGGAGGCGGAACAGCCTACAAAGCATTCTCCTCCACCGCCCCGGAGAGAGAGCTCGGAGACCTGCGTGATGAGCTACAGGCATTCGATACCGATCCGGCACCAAAAATGCTTTGGGACAAAGCGTTCATTTCACGCGGAGATCTCATAATCCCACCCTCCAACCAGCATACAGCCTGGCAATACGAGGCTATGGATATCATCGAAATCGAAGGCCCACATATTCCCGACTTCGGAGCATTGCTGAGGAGATGCCTCACCGATAAAACACATGTTGCCAAACGCTTCCATAAAGCCGAGGTGACATACGACGGTAATGCCGCACCTCAATTGGCATGTGTGACCAGGCTTATCGACATTGCTTCCGGACATATAACCTCCAATATCGGCAAAATGCTCGAAATAGGATGCGGCACCGGACTCTCCACAGCCCTTGCCATCCGGCACTTCTCCCCCGCGCAAGCTGAACTGTGGGATCTTCACATCCCTCGCCAGATACGTACCATCGCAGAAACAGCCACAACCGCCATATCAGCAAAGAGCTGCGACGCAGAGACCGAGATAAGGCATATAGCCGATGGCTCCATCGACCTGATACTGTCGGCATCCACTGTGCAATGGTTCAATTCCTTGCCGGAATTCCTACGGCAAGTCGCCCGGACACTCGCACCAGGAGGATATGCGGTGATATCCACTTACGGAAACAACACCATGCGCGAAATCCACAGCACAGTGGGCTCAGAATGCCGGTTCCCGGGAATAGAATGTGTCAGAAAGGCAATACCTCACAACCTTGAAGTGATACATCTGTCCGAAGAGATCAACATTGTCAACTTCCAGTCCCCTATAGAAGTGCTCAGGCACATAAGCCTCACCGGAGTGAACGGCATTGAAAACAATGGCGACAACACGGCAAAAGCATGCCGGATGCTACGCGGATATCCCACCGCACCCGACGGCACTGCTCCATTGACCTACCATCCGATATATATGATATTAAGAAAACCATGAGCAAAGCATATTTCGTATCAGGCATTGACACCGATGCCGGAAAAACCTATGTGACAGGTTACATAGCACGCCACCTGATGGATACCGGTAAACGAGTCATCACCCAGAAATTCATTCAGACAGGCAATGTAGGGTTCTCCGAGGACATCGAACTGCACCGCCGTATAATGGGCACAGGAATGCTCCCCGAGGATATAGACCACACGACCGCACCTGTAATCTTCAGCTATCCGGCATCAGCCCAGCTCGCCGCACGCATCGACGGCAAGGAAATTGACCTTGATGTGATCGACCGTGCCACACAGCGACTGCTATCGCTTTACGACATAGTGCTTATCGAAGGGGCCGGAGGTCTTGCCGTACCGATCACCGACACATTCATGGCAATTGATTACGTGCAGTCACGCCGACTGCCGCTCATACTCGTGACCAATGGAGTGCTTGGCTCCATCAACCACACCATCCTGTCGCTTGAAGCCATCCGCACACGAGGCATCGAACTATCCGCCGTGCTCTACAACGAGCATTTCGACACCGACAAGACCATTGCAGCCGACACCCGGGCATTCATCGCCCGCTATGTAGCCCGCCACTTCCCATCCACCCGCTTCGCAACAATCCCCTCAATAAAATAAACCCTGACTATCTCTCGCAAAATATCCCTGTTGCAAATCAGATTTGCAACAGGGATATTTTTCATTGATGACTATTCAGCCTATAATATCATACGCTGAAATACCAGATCTTACCTTTCTTGTCGGTAAACATATAATCATAGCCCTTACGATTAGAATACCGCGCTGTATATGTTTCTCCATGATATGTCACATAAACCGCATTATCTGTGACCTCCACAGTAGCACTGTTACTATGCTTCATATTGCTACTTATATAGCTGTATATCCTTACACTTTGCGCAGAAGCAGCAGCCATAGTCTCTGATGATACATTAGCTCCGAATGCATCCATACACATAGCTCCAGACAACGACATGACCAAAGCCACAATCATAATAATTTTTTTACTGTCCGCTAAACCATAAAAGGGTGAGTCCAACTTCTTGAACAGCAGAAGTTGGGCTTACTTTTTGTATTTGACAAGCCCCCTCAGCAGTTTTCGGGATCTTCAGGAGGGGATTCCGAGGCCTCTGCGAGCATGATTTTCAAGTCAGCGTCGGGCTGATTTAGGAACTTTTCGAGATTCAGATAATACATCAGTACAATTCTGACGATTGTAGCCAGTCCAGAAAAGCTCCAACGCCTTTGCAAGGTGCTTTGTAAGACCGAGAGCAACAGATTAGCTATGAGCGTTACCCAAATCTGTATTTTTATGGCATTGGCACTTTCGCCATAGAAGTATCGCAAAGGGAAGTTCTGCTTTATCTGCTTGAAAAGCGACTCAATCTGCCATCGGCGACGGTAGATGGCCACGATTGTCTCCAGAGGCATGTCGAAGTCATTGGTGAGAAGCGATATAAGTTTTGGCTTCTTGCCTTTCTTAATGTCAACGTATGTGATTATTCTTGCAATGTGGTTGATGCCGTCTTTACGGAACACTACGACCTGTTCACGGTACTCCATCAGTCCCTGCGGATTCTGGTGCATACAGTCCACAAGTATTTCATAACTGAGGTTTTTCTTCATTTTGGTTACATATACCACCCCTCGATCCGTCAGTTCCTCGAATTTGGCATAGTTGATATATGCACGGTCAAGTGCTACTATCTCGTTGTGGCTGTAATGGCTCGGTGCAAGCATGAAGGAGTCATTGGTCGCTGCCGAAGTGAACTGTACGTCGCAGTGAACGCCCTCGTTGGCATGTATGACCGAGTGTACCTTGATGCCGCCTTTCTTCTTTCCCGTCTTCGGATGACGGCCAACACCCTTGAAAATAGCATTGGAGAACAACGTGATTGTAGTGGAATCGATGATTCTAAGCCGTCTTATCCACTCTTCCGTGCCATTGCGTCGGCTGTCCGAGGAAAGAATGTCTTTATTGGCTGCATACAAGTCGCGGTATACATCTTCAAAGAACTTCTCTGAACGTCTGGCATTTGCATCCGACAAGGTGCTCCGCCTGGGCACAGTGTCAATGCCTACATGATGGAGTTTGCGTACCTCGGCTGTCATAGAAGTCTCTATCTCACGCAATGAATCGAAGCGCTGTATGACAGCATATAGCATCGTAAGCAAATGCGTATAGCCGTCAAAGCTCTTGACATACTTCTCTCCGCCGTGTTTTCGGCTGATTTCAACTATTTTTTCACGATCAAGTGATTTTATCAGCTGACCATATGTCGGCTGTCCGAAGAAATTACTACTTTTACTCATGGTTATTTAAGATAGTTTGGCGACATCAAAATAACCATTTAGGGCTGACTCCTGCAATAGGTGCCAGCCCTAATTTTCAACCGCTACTAAAAAAGTTTAGCGGACAGTAATATAATAATTTTCTTCATAAATATATATGAATAAATAACTGATAATATTACTCAACAGGCGAATCCATAGCCATATAGTCAATGGATTGATCGATTACAGAATCGACTGGTTCATAGGAGGTAGCCCCACGAGCTCCGGAAGCTTCCCATCCATCAATAAAAGAATTGACACTATTAACGGCTTCCTTATTGCTCGATGAAGCTAAAGCCATTACAGCAAAAGCAACCAATGCTAAGCACTGCAAACTTTTTGTGATCTTTTGTTTTTCCATATTATGATAAAAATTGATAACACTAAAAGGTAGGTAATTAAATCAAGAGTATCGAACGTTCCGGGAAACAGACCGACAAACTGTCCGAATTCATGAATAAAAGGCAACACAAGTGCCACATAGAAAGTCCGATACCGTAATATGAATGGATTAGGCTGAAGGTTTAACAACGAAGCAAACCACAATGCATCCGGCAGATTATATGCCACAGCTTTCAGCACACAACCATCACTTATAACAGCAACAGGAGCAAGCACATCCACCAAAGGCAACAGGAATACCACATCCGGTCTGAACAGACAATATATAGCGGACCCGCTCAATAACAACAGGATGGAAAATACTACTTGCACGTAGTCACCACCATTTTCACATAACAAGCATCTTCTTTAATCTTAATATTTTGTGGAGACGACTTTGTAACTGTTTTCTTCCCATTTGCCGGGATATATACCATTTCAGGGAACTCTTCCTTTGAGCCATCTGACAGTACCATGACAATAGTCACATCAACATTGACAGAATAGTTATTATGATTCTTAAACTCAACAGTCATCCGGTATCCATTAGAAGATGTGATTGTTTTCTCCACATTACCTGTCACAGTACAAGCATTATCGGCTTGGACTGTTGCCACACATGTGGCAATCAATAGCATCAGAAAAGTCAATAATTTTGTTTTCATAATATAATTGTTTTAAGTTTTCACTCTGCAAAATTCCGATTTTGCAGACATATAATCATCACCCTAAGAGTAATATACTTTTACGCAAGCGTACAAAATTTTTACATCTCCTTCTTGATGCACTCTGAAAGCACCATGAAAAAATCCACTCCTAATGCACGTGATATCCGCTCAAGCAGCTCTGTATTGATTGATGGCTGGCTAAATATATAATAGATATTCGGACGCTGACAGTTAATTTTCCTTGCAAGCCATGCCGGGGTACGCTCCTGACGAAGAAGCTCCTGATGTATGAGTTGTCCGATATGAACCATAATTATGAAATGAGCTGAATTACATTAGTCGCATATCCCAACTGAGGCATCGCCAAACGCCTTAAGAACGATCATGCACAAGTAATTCAGCCCATACACAGGCTGAACTTACACTTCTGCTTATTCTCGTTCTTCTTGAATTTTTGGCGATTTTCAGTTGAGAGAATAAGAGCCGTGAAGCTCTGTATTTTTAGAGTATATCTATTTTATTTCGTAATTAATCCTAAAGCTCTTGTTATTTATATATTCATCATTTATTTCTACTTCCCCATACGGAAGCAGTTAATCACAAAGTTAGTAATTATTTTTTAATCTGCAAAAGTCGGAACAGAGGCTATGTCACCATGAAGAACGCTACCGCCGTCTGCTTCAGAACATAAAGGACGGCATAGCATTCTCACGAGACGGTGATACCGTGTGGATATGCCGCAATTGCGGACATATCGTCATAGGCAAGAACGCTCCTGAGGTATGCCCTGTGTGCATCCACAAACAGAGCCTCTTTGAAATCGAAGACCGCAACTATTGAAAAACATACCGACGAAACCGCAAAGCGTGCAACGGTTTGGAGTCCGTTGCACGCTTTAATTTTATGGCCCGCACATTGCGGCATGTGCTGTCGACCACAGGAGCTGCCAGAGAAATTCCAGGGATGAGATGACGATAGTGTCATTACAAATTCGTACCTTTGCAGTATGGATAACGAGTGTTTTAAGATAGCAATCGACAAAAAGCTTATTTCGGAATTCCCGACCGTGACATTCTCAGGAGCGATCACTGTGATAGAGCATCCCGAGGATGTAGCTGAAGCCATAAGCTATCTGCGCGGACATGACATCGTGGGATTCGACACTGAGACCAAGCCCAATTTCAAGAAAGGGATGACCAACCGCGTTTCGCTCATACAGGTGTCGACCGAGGACAGGTCTTTCCTCTTTCGCCTCAACAAGATGGGATTCACCCCCGAGCTGAGGGAATTCATGGAATGCGAGGATGTGCTCAAGGTGGGTCTTTCGCTCAAAGATGACTTCCACGTGCTGCATAAGGCCGGTGAATTCGAGCCGCGCAATTTCGTGGACCTACAGAACATGGTGAAGAAATACCACATCTCGGATTCCAGCCTACAAAAAATATATGCCATACTCTTCAACGGACGCATATCCAAAGGCCAACGCCTCACCAACTGGGAGGCATCAAAACTTTCCGGAGCACAGATGGTGTATGCTTCGATTGACGCATGGGCATGCCTGCGCATTTACAAATATCTGCTGTCAGGAGAATTCGATCCTACAAAATCCCCCTATATAGTAAAAGAAGAGCCCTCGGAAGAATGAAGATACTTTCACCTGCTGAGATCACCAATGCTGCAGCCAATGCAGGAGCCGCAAAAGCACAACTAACTGCATCCTCCACCTCACGACTGCTCATCTCAGCCACCCTCGCCGGAGCATATATAGCCCTCGGTGGCATACTGTCAATGACCCTTGGTTTCGGATTCCCGGAAATTACCGCCCAGAATCCTGCACTGCAACGGATTCTCAGCGGTGCGGCATTTCCTATAGGCCTGATACTCGTGGTGGTGCTCGGTGCCGAACTTTTCACCGGCAACAATGCTGTGCTGATACCATCTATGATGCAACGCAGACACGGAATGGGGCTCACCCTGCGCAACTGGGCTCTCGTCTATGGCGGCAACCTCGCAGGCGCGCTACTGTTCACTTACTTTATGGTGCATTGCTGCGGACTCACAGCCGGTGATCCGTGGCATTCAGCCGCCATAAGGGTAGCGGAAGCCAAAGTGGCGATGCCCTGGAGCACCGTATTCCTGAAAGGTATAGGAGCCAACTGGTGCGTGTGTCTCGCAGTATGGCTCGCGCTGAGCGGCAAGACCCTCTTTGAGAAATCCCTCGGATGCTGGCTTCCTGTCATGGCATTCGTTGCGCTCGGCTATGAGCACTGCATCGCCAACATGTTCTTCATTCCCTTAGGGATGATGGAAGGTGCCGACATCACTGTCATGCAATCAATCACGGCCAATTTCATCCCATCGACACTCGGAAATATCGCCGGAGGAGCACTCCTCGTAGGAGCACTGAACGGCTATATACACAACATCGGGAAAAAATAAGCACACGCCCCACTCTCATTCACTCTCCGAGAAAACGAGGAGCCAGAATGAACGTCCCTATAGAGATACCGAAATTCCATCCTATGCCTCCGGTTGTATAATTCCCATATGCACTCACCGAACCGAGAGGCAATTTGAACCGCAATTGCAGTTCACCGAAGAATTCAGGATCACTCAGCCACTTGCCATAGTAAGGCTCCGAGCCTACAGGGCTGCACTCGATCTTCCGCAAAGGGAGAAAGCCGTCAAACACACCGCGTATCTGGAATGAGCCGGAAAGTTTCCACACAGGCTCCACCGATACGGAGACAAAAGAATTGGCGCGAAGCGAACGGCTAAAGAGATTGTAGCTCGACGGAGTGGGATGCACAGCCTCGGCTGCCACAATCGAAGCCTGATATGTGGGAAGCAGTTTGCGTGTGGAAAGCAGGGCACGCACTCCGGTGCCTACCGACAACGGACGAGTCACTTTCCAGTAATGCAGAGCCCCCATGTCGAGCTGTACCCAGCTCACTTTTTGGCTTGCCCCCATCAACTCCGGATCTGCCGACATGAAATGATACTTGCCAACCATACCGAGTCCCTGAGCATAAACGCGTGTCCCGGATGAGGGCAGCGAAATATCATCCAGGGTGTTCGACTCCCAGCGAAGCCCGGCTTGCCAAAGATTGAACACTCCTGAATCCTTACCCTCGACTGCCGAAATATCACTTAAATCAGTATGGTATGTATCGGACAGATGCCCCCATCCTATACGCACATCCATACGCGAGCGGAGCGTCAGCCCGAGCGTGTAGCGTCCCTGAGCGAAAAACTCCGAACGGCGTATGAAATCGGGATCTTTAACCTCATAAAACAGTTTTTCCGTCTCATGATATTTCAGTCTTGACCCCACAACACGCACCGAAACACCCGAAGGGACCGACGTGTCAAAATATGCATTGAACACACCCTCGGCAGCAAGATAACTCTGCCCGAGCCATGCATTGACATTGGTGTTCAATGATTTGAATCCAAGATGATTGTATCCGGCATTGAAGAAGAGCATACTATTGGTCGACGAAGATATATACCCGCCTATCGCTGCTGAGAAATCCTCCTTTATCACAGCTCGATAATTGAGCGTGAATGCCGAATCGGACTGTTCGTATACCGGAGTGGGCACAAGATTCTGCAATCTGCCCGAACTTATAGCCCTGTAGTAAGAATTTTCAACCTCAGAAAGAGTCATCGGCATCTTTTCATGCCGCGACATGAAAAGTGACTCCAGATAAGCGTTCTCCGACGGTGTACCGCCTGTGACATTTATCCCGGCAATCCTCACCTCAGGCGTGGCACGCTTGAACGCCGCCCTTCTGGCACTCACTTCAGAGGCTGGAGCGACCTGCCTGATCTTCAGACGTATGGAGTCAATCATTTCTAATCCTCGCCTGTATCCTATATCATATATCTCCTGATACTTACCGAAATCCAAAAGCCCGAACCGGTCGAGATCGATACGTATCTTCACCCCCTTGTCATATGGGAACGGATAATCGGAAGGCTGAGATATCATCTCTTCAAGCTGCGACAATGGATTCCTGACATCGGGCGACGGATTCTTGGAGCCGACATCAACGCCGATCAATGCCGAGGGATTGAAATCCTCTACCATCACATCGACAGGGAAATTGTCGTATATGCCACCGTCATACATAGGCACTCCGTCAAGATCGATCGGCTCAAACACCATCGGGAACGACATTGACATCCTCACAGCATCAGCAAGCGACCCTTTCGACAGGACCACCTTATGCTTGGCATACACATCGGAAGTCACCGTACGGAGAGGGACAAAAAGTCGGTCAAAATCCCCTCCGCACTGTGCTGTATAACGGCTGAATATGTCAAGGAAAGCCATATTCATCGGTATCGGGTTTATAAGGCTTACCGGGAGCACCGAGGTGAATCGTGTAGAGTCCTTCCCGAAATTGATCTTAATCATTGACGGATTCTGAGGCTCCGACTGGAAATAGTATAGCCTGTTAGGGTCGATCTGCCCTGTGGACCATCCGGCAAATCCGGGAGACGCCAGCAGCTCAAGCATCTCGGCGGGAGTGAACCCCGAGGCATACAGCCCTCCGACAATAGCACCCATCGATGTCCCGGTGATATAGTCGATGGGGATATCATTCTCCTCAAGAGCCTGTATCACACCTATATGGGCAATACCCTTGGCTCCGCCGCCACTGAGCACAAGCCCGACCTTGCCATCACGTGCCGAACCATAAGCAATAACAGCAATGGCCATCATCATCACCAAAAACACACCTGATCTTCTCATAAACAATAGTTGAATTATTACATGTACACAGCCTATAACTTCAAGCTAAGGGATTGTCCTCTCAGAGCACGTCTTGACCCCTTGACTCTTTATTTCAGTTAATGCTTAATATTTTAACAACATTGCATTGTCATTTGCTTAAAAAAGGTGTAATTTTGCATAATAAATCCGAAAATAAAAGAAATGAAACGACCACTCATCCTCACGGCTCTGTGCGCGCTGTCATGCGCAGGCTCTGTGGCGCAGATAAATAGCCCCGAAGCAAAAGGCTATCTTGAACGCGGGATTCTCATGTGTGACGACCGCAATTATGAGGGATGCATCGACCAGATGTCACGTCTCTACAACCTCACCACCACTGCCGAGCAACGTGAGCTTGCGCATTACTACATGTGCAAAGCCACCCTCGGACTCGGCGACGAAGAGGCTCTGACAATGCTCAGGCAATATCTTGTCGACTACCCCGTATCGATACGCCGAGCCGATGTGATGATGATGGTGGGCGACTATCATTTCAACCACGGACAATATGCCGAAGCCCTTGCCGAGTACAGCATAGTCGACCCCATGGCTCTGACATCTGAACGCCAGGATGAGTTGAACTACCGTCAGGGATACTCTTACATGCTTCTGGGCGAGTCCGACATGGCAGCATCATTCTTCCGCACGCTCCAGAGCAAATCGGCATGGCGCAATGCCGCCCACTTCTACCTCGGATACATCGCCTATTCAAAACAGGATTACCCCCTGGCTCTTCAATATTTCCGCGGACTCGACACCTCCAAAGAACCCGCCAATGCCGCCCCCTACTACGAGGCACAGATATATTATGCACAGGGAGAATACGACAAGTGCCTGTCCATCTCACGCAACCTGCTCGCCTCGGGCAATGTGCCGCAGTTCATCCCGGAATGCAACCGGCTCGCAGGCGAGTCGCTCTACAATCTCGGACGCACATCCGAATCGATCCCTTACCTGTGGAAATACTGCGCCGAAGCCAAGGATCCCGCCCCATCGGCATTCTACATACTTGGCGTGAGCGAATATGAGAAGGGTGATTACGATGCTGCCGTCAAACTTTTCCAGCAGGCTATAGGCTCACACTCAGCCATGGAGCAGAGCGCATGGCTCTATCTCGGACAGTCCTACCTCAAACGCGGCGACAAGAATCAGGCACTTATGGCTTTCGAGAACGCCTACAAGTTCGACTATGACCGCGAAGTACGCGAGACGGCATTCTACAACTATGCCGTAGCACGCATGGACGGCGGGCGAGTGCCTTTCGGCAATTCGGTGGGACTTTTACAAGACTTCCTCATCGCATATCCCGACTCCCCTTACAGTGCCGATGTGCAACGCTACATCGTAACAGGCTACATGAGCGGCAACGACTACGCAAGCGCGCTTAATGTCATAAATATGGTGACGAATCCCTCGGAACAACTGCTCAAAACCAAGCAGAGGGTGCTGTTCGTGCTCGGCACTCGTGAATATTCATCAGGCAAGGTAGCGGATGCGATAAACCACCTCACGGAAGCCCGCAGACTTGCCAACCTCGACCCATCCATAGCTCGTCAGTGTAACATATGGCTCGGGGACTGCTACTACACACGCGGCAACTACGATGAAGCCGTGCACTCGTATCTGAGATACATAAATGCCTCACCGTCATCAGCGGTCAGTGACCTTGCTCTCGCCCACTACGACCTGGGGTACACACGTTTCGCACAGGAGAAATACAGCGAAGCCATCACCGATTTCCAGAACGCGGTGAAGCTCCTGAGCACCGGACGCACATCCCATCCGGCATCACTTGAAGCTGACTCATACAGCCGTATCGCCGACTGCCGATACTATCTCGGCGAATACAGTGCGGCAGCAGACGATTATAAAAAGGCTTACGATCTCACCCCTTCATCAGGCGACTACGCCCTATACCAGTATGCCATAATGCAGGGACTGCTGAAGGATCATTCAGGCAAGATCTCTACCATCGACAACCTCACATCCCGCTTCCCCTCATCAGGTCTCATACCCCAGGCTCTACTTGAAAAAGCCGAGAGCCAATCGGCAACAGGAAACACATCGGCAGCAATCAGGACCTACAATGATCTTGTCAGCCGCTATCCGAGCACAGCACCCGGACGAAACGGCTATCTACAACTTGCCATCACATACATCAACAGCGGAGAACGCTCAAAAGGCATAGACACCTACAAGAAAGTGATCCGCACATTCCCATCAAGCGAGGAGGCCCGCATCGCGGCCGACGACCTTAAGCAGATCTATGCAGCTGACGGTCGCCTCAACGAACTTGTGAACTTCCTGAAATCAGTTCCAAACGCACCATCCTACGAGGAATCCGAACTTGAGCAGACAGCTTATCAGGCCGCCGAGAACACATATATCAATACCGGTGCCACTGACGGACTGCTCGGATACATAAAGGAATACCCCGACGGAGCATCACGTGCATCAGCACTATATTACCTCGCCGATGCAGCCTGGAACGAAGGCAGTGTGTCACAAGCTCAGGAGTATGCATCACAAGTATTGCTCAACCATCCCGACTCGGAGGTTGCCGAAGACGCCCTTCTCATAAAAGCTCAGGCAGAAAGCGAACTCGGCAAGACTGAGGTAGCATACAACACATTCCTTGAACTCGAAAAACACGCATCCGGATCAAATATGCTGCGTGATGCCCATCTCGGCATGATGCGTACAGCTATGGATCTCGGCAAATATGCCGAAGCTATGAACACTGCCGAAAAACTCCTGTCATCGACCGCGACCAACTCGCCAACCGATGTCGCAGAAGTGAAATTCGTACGCGGCATGGCCAACGAACATATGGGCAACCACGATGCCGCCTACGAGGACTGGGAAGCACTTGCTGCGAACCCTGCCGATATCTTCGGGGCCAAGAGTGCATACTATCATGCCCAGTCACTGTTTGACCGCGGACTCATCTCCGAAGCCAAGTCGGCAGCCGACTCACTCATAACGGCTGACACCCCTCACCGGTACTGGCTCGCACGCACATTCGTGCTCTACAGCGACATCCTGCGAAAGCAAGGCAATGACTTTGAGGCTAACGAATACCTTAAATCACTCAGAAACAACTATCCCGGCCCCGAGGTCGACATATACCAGATGATTGACACCCGCTTAAAATAATAATCAATGAAAAAAATTGCACTTATCGCATCAGTTTTCGCACTCTTTTCACCCGGGTGTCCCTGGGCGCAGGACCTGCATAAGGATATAAATGTGGAGCAAGCCATCACCCCTACCAAACGTGATGCATCACGCATATCCATCCTCCCGACAGTGACGCTGCCGCCGATACAGGCAGCGTCACTCAACTACAGCAATAAGGTGGTGACCACACGCGTGCCCAACAGCTTCACTACACTCGACCCTGTGGCTTGGGGCGACAAGCTTTACACATCACCCTACCGCGGCTACTTCAATCTCGGAGTGGGAATGCCTGTACTTATCGGCGACATCTCTGCCGGATACCGCATCCTCGACAGCGACAAGACACGCCTGAGCATATGGGGGCAGTACAACGGCGACCTCTACAAGCGTGAGCACACCACCTGGCATGACCACACCGCATCACTCGGAATCGACCTGCATCAGGCTGTGGGCCGCAAGGCTTTCCTTGACGGAGGACTCGACTACACTTACGGGTTCCACGACATGCCTGGCGATGACGGACGTTTCTCACAGTCTACGTCACGTGTCAACCTTACCGCCAACCTAAGCGCAGAGCATTCCGGATTGAGCTATCTCGCAGGAATCCGCCTTCAACACTTCGGTTTCTATAATCCGCATTTCCCTGGTGAGGAGCCATCAATCGACGACCCTTATAACGGATACGAACCGGTGAGACAGAATCTTGTAGGTGTAACTTTCGGAGGGAAGCTTGAAACCGGCTCATCATCACATATAGGAATGAATATCGATGCCGACTTCCTTGCCACAGGCAAACACTATGTGGCAGGAGTGCCTTTTCTTGAAGAGAATGCCGTGCATATGCCTTCCCAGACCTCAGGACTCATAACCCTGAACCCCTACTATGAGCTGCACAACTCATCAGCGACATTGCGCATCGGTGCCGACGTGGACTTCTCAATCAAATCAGGAAAAACCATCCATTTCTCACCTAATGTGACCCTCGCATGGCATGGGTCACAGGTGTTCGGAGCCGAACTGAAGTTTCACGGAGGCTCACACCTCAACACACTGTCATCGCTCTACGACATCACCCCCTATATGAACGGATCCATCGCATACCGTCAGAGCCATATCCCATATGCCATCGACGGCAAGATCGCTTTCGGTCCGTTCTTCGGAGGCTCTGTGGAAATTTTCGGCGGATATGCCAAAGCCAACAACTGGCTAATGCCCATCGTAAGCGGGATATACCCGGCAGGCGCAGTGTGGGAGGGTGTTGATGTCGAGGGATACCACTATGGCATCAGACTCGGCTACGACAGCGGCAAGGCGATCGCTGCAAGCGCATCCTACGAGGGCGCGCCAGGCAAATGGGACCGTGCCTACTATGAATGGCGCGACCGTGCCCGCCATGTGATTAATGCCGAGCTAAAGATACGCCCCATCGAAAAGCTCCTTTTGACAATCGGCTATGAGTTCCGTGCAGGACGCTCATGCTACATATACCTTGACGAGCCTGAGCAGATCGGCGGACTGGAGACATATCCATGCGAGAAAGTATCGCTCGGTGTGGTAGGAGACCTCCGGGTAGGAGCCGGTTATGCGCTCACCGACCGTTTCACAGTGTTCGCACGAGGCGAAAATCTCCTTGCCCGCAAGAGCATTTATATAGGCGGACGCCCCATGCAGAGCACCAATGCCATGATAGGGGCATCACTGAAATTCTGATTAATCATACATCCGTAAGATAGATTTACAAGAAGCCGGCAGACCACTGAAACTGCCGGCTTCTTGCATTGACTGACATAAACATTTACACAGCCGTAAGTGTTATATCGTAACAATACTGAAAAAATACATTAACATAACTCTGTTACGATATGAGCAAAAAATCAATAAAAGGCACAAAGACGGAACAGAATCTCGTCAATGCCTATGTGAGCGAATCGACAGCCTACTCACGCTACATGTTTTATGCAAGCCAGGCTGAAAAAGAGAAATACTTCCCAATTTCCGAAGTCTTCAAGGAGACAGCCGACAATGAGCTGCGCCACGCCAAAGTGTTCTTCAAGCATCTTGAAGGCGGACAGGTGGACTGCAATGTCACAGTTGACGCAGGCGTGATAGGCGACACCGCCTCCAACCTCGCCACAGCAATCCACGAGGAGATGGTCGAAGGCGTGGAGCAGTACAAGAAATCAGCAGCCGTGGCACGCAAGGAGGGATTCGACGAAATAGCCGAACATTTCGAATCTATCGCCGCTATCGAAGAGCATCACCGCCAACGTTTCGAGACATATCTCAAACAGGTAAAGGAAGGCACCGTATGGAAACGCGATCATCCCATCAAGTGGGAATGCCTCGTGTGCGGATACATATTCGAAGGCAAAGAGCCTCCAAAGGAATGCCCGGCATGCGACCATCCTCAATGCCACTATAAAGGACTCGACATAGATTAGTCAGTCACCATACACCATCAGTCATAGTCCAAAGGGGGAGAGACCATTCAGTCCGCCTCACCTTTGGGCTATGACATTTTTAGATGTGCACCCACTTGCCTGAATGTTAAAAAAAGTCTATCTTTGCACCATATGGATAGCACTGGAAATGAAATTCATCACACCGTTCTGCGTTCAGGACTCAGGGCGGTGATGCATCATCGGCCGGGAAGCGTGGTAGAGCACTGCGGTGTGGCTGTACGAGCCGGAAGCCGCGACGAGCATCCCGATCACTATGGGCTGGCTCACTTCGTTGAGCACACCATATTCAAGGGCACACTTCGCCGACGAGCGTGGCACATCCTCAACCGCATGGAGCGTATCGGCGGAGAACTTAACGCCTACACCACCAAGGAAGAGACCGTCATATACACCACATATCCGGCAGGGCATACCCCACGTTCACTCGACCTGATAGCCGACCTGGTAGAGAATTCGCAATTCCCCACCGTGGAAATAGACCGTGAAAGACTGGTCGTGGCAGAAGAGATAGACACATATCTCGACATCCCGTCCGAAGGTATTTACGATGACTTCGACGAACTGATTTTTGCCGGCACCCCTCTCGCACATCCTATACTCGGAAGCAGAGACAGCATCGAACGCCTCACCACGGATGTATGCCGATCCTATCTCACGAACTTCTACACCCCTGATAACATGGTGCTCTTCTACTCAGGTCCGGAAAAGCCCGAAAAGGTGGCAAGAATGGCTGAAAGATATTTCTCAGGACACGCAGAAGGAAAGCCAAGAAATATCGTCGGTGCAGACTTGAAGGAACCGATACCTGCGTCAGCACCTTTTGACGAGATACGCGAAATCGGCACACATCAGGCACACACCATCCTCGGGACCAGAATCTCTGACATGTATTCACCGAAACGCTACGCAATGTCGCTGCTCACCAATATACTTGGCGGTCCGGGCATGAATTCACAGCTCAATGTAGCACTGCGCGAACGCCGAGGCCTGGTCTACACCGTGGATGCTTCGACAGCCCTGCTGTCCGACACCGGACTTTTCACCATCTACTATGGATGTGACGCCGAGGATGTAGAGCGTTGCCGGCGTATAGCCACTGATATAATCGAACGACAGGCAGAACACATCTTATCCGCACGCCAGCTCGAAGATGCAAAACGTCAGTATATCGGACAGCTCACTGTAGCATCCACCAATACTGAGCAACGCGCGCTCAACATGGCACGCTCAACACTCTTCCGCGGACACACCATCTCTCCTCAGGAGCATCTCGATGCCATCCGGGCACTGTCGCCATCCGACATCATAACTGCCGCCTCCACACTCATTCCATTGTCACGCCTGACACTCATATAGCATCATTTAACATCTATCGTTTTTTCACCCGAACATTTCCATTGACAATATGGTGATATTCGGGCTATTTTTTGTACTTTTGCAATCTAATGCACTCTACTCTATAAGCATATAACCCTATAATCCCAGCCTAAGGCTGAACAACGATATGCGAAATATCATACTTTTTGACCCTGCTAAAGCCCGACAGGAACTCCTTCCTCTAACCTTTACACGTCCTGTGGCTATGATACGATTCGGCATAACCACGATAATGGAAAAGTGGCAAAGAGCTATAGAGGGCACATGCTCATTTGACACTCAGGACTATCTGAGCATAAAATATCCTCTTGTCCTCTCTCCTGACGGTGACGACCTGCACATCGCCGCCAACATTTGTCCCGACGAAAAACTCATTGATGCTATCCTCTCCCTCGATCCCGAAGCATCACTCCTGCTCAACAACGAGACCATAGCCTACAGAGGCAACGGAGAGGGCGACTCCGTGACATACACCGGCTCGCCGCTTGCCCTCAACCATATATGGGACCTCTTCATGCTCAACGATGAGGCATTGCGCCGCGACTTCTCCTCTCTCACCGCAGGACGAGAGTCCCAGCCACTCAGCGACAGCTGCCGTCTCATAGGTGATCCCGCCAATCTTTTCATTGAGAAAGGCGCAAGCGTAGAGGGAGCCATAATAAACGTGGCAAAAGGACCTGTGTACATCGGACAGGACGCAGAAATAATGGAAGGGGCATGCCTGCGAGGACCGATAGCCCTCTGCGAACATGCCGTGATAAATATGGGAGCCAAAATATACGGAGCCACCACTCTCGGCCCACACTGCAAAGTGGGCGGAGAGATCAACAACGTCGTGATGACAGGCTACTCCAACAAGGCTCACGACGGATTCCTTGGCAATGCCGTGATAGGCGAATGGTGCAACCTCGGCGCAGGATGCACCGCATCCAATCTCAAGAACACTTACGGCTCCATCAAGCTCTGGAGCATAAGTGAAGAACGATTCGTAAGGACCGGTCTGCAATTCTGCGGGCTCATCATGGGAGACCACTCCAAAGCAGGCATCAACACGATGTTCAACACCGCCACCGTAGTAGGCGTCGGCGTGAACTTCTACGGTCCGGGATTCCCAAGGACATACCTCACATCATTCACACAAGGATCCACAGCCGGAATGCACGACATGGATATGGACGCATTCTTCGATACTGCATCCAAAGTGATGGCACGCCGCAACATACCCCTCACCGAGATCGACAGGGAAATCCTCATCACCCTGCGCCAGCAGCTCCTTGATATCAGCTGAGCAGACTTGCCCATCCCTTTCCCCTACACCAACATAACACCTATAACCACAGCCTCAGGCTGAATAAATATTATGCCACAAGTATCTGAACGCGGGATACTGATGCCCGCATCCCCCATACGTCGCTTAGCCCCCCTTGCCAACGCCGCCAAGGCACGCGGCACCAAAGTATATCACCTCAACATCGGACAGCCCGATGTGCCAACCCCGCCCGAAGGACTTGCAGCACTGAAGAACATCGACCGCAAGGTGCTGGAGTACAGCCCGTCGGACGGACTTCCGTCCCTGCGCAAGAAACTGAAAGAGTACTACAAGAGATTCAATATCGAAGTCGAGACCGACGACATCATCGTGACCACCGGAGGCTCCGAAGCTGTGCTCTTCGCATTCATGGCATGCCTTGATCCTGGCGACGAGATAATAGTGCCCGAACCCGCCTATGCCAACTACATGGCATTCGCCATCTCGGCAGGAGCAAAGATTGTCACCGTGCCATCCACAATCGATGAAGGCTTCGCCCTTCCGAATGTCGACAAATTCGAGGCTCTCATCACTCCGCGCACCAAAGGAATCCTCATATGCAACCCCAACAACCCCACAGGTTATCTCTACACAATGAAAGAGATGTTGCAGATACGTGACCTGGTGAAGAAATACGACCTATTCCTATTCTCCGATGAAGTGTACCGCGAATTCTGCTACACAGGCGCGCCTTACATCTCGGCGTTCCATCTCCCTGGCATCGAGGAGCAGGTAGTGCTTGTGGATTCTGTGTCGAAACGCTATAACGAATGCGGAATCCGCATCGGAGCTCTCATCACAAAACATCCCGAGCTTAAGAAGAATGTGATGAAATTCTGCCAGGCAAGGCTCAGCCCCCCGCTGCTGGGACAGATCGTAGCAGAGGCATCGATCGATACATCCCCCGAATATATGCTCGCCACCTACAACGAATACGTGGAGCGCAGAAAATTCCTCATCGACCAGATCAACAAGATACCTGGCTGCTACACCCCTATACCTATGGGCGCGTTCTACACAGTGGTAAAACTCCCTGTCGACGACGCCGACAAGTTCTGCCAGTGGTGTCTTAGCGACTTCAGCCTCGACGGAGAGACCATATTCATGGCTCCCGCAGCAGGATTCTACACCACTCCCGGAATGGGAAAAGACGAGGTGAGAATGGCATATGTACTTGAGAAAGATGAGCTTGCAAAAGCCATGAAAGTACTCGCCGCCGCTCTTGAAGCATACCCCGGAAAGACTATCTGACAACCTTACATCACCACTCCATACCCCCATGACTGAAAAGGCATAACACAATGAACCGAAAAGATTTTGAGATAATGGCACCGGTCGGGTGCTACGAATCACTCCATGCCGCCATCAATGCCGGAGCCGACGCCGTATATTTCGGTGTCGAAGGACTCAACATGCGCGCCCGTTCGTCGGTCAACTTCACCCTCGACGACCTGCGCCGCATAGCCTCTATATGCGATGAAGCCGGCGTGAAAACCTATCTCACGGTCAACACAATAATCTACGACAATGAGATCGCGAAATGCCATGACGTGATCGATGCAGTCAAGGAGAGCGGCATATCGGCAATAATAGCCAGCGACATTGCCGCAATAAGCTATGCCAGGAAGATAGGGGTTGAGGTGCACATATCCACTCAGGTCAACGTAAGCAACATCGAGGCAGTGCGCTTCTACTCCCAATGGGCCGATGTAATGGTGCTTGCCCGCGAGCTGTCGCTTGAGCAGGTATCATCCATACACCGTGCCATCGAGGAAGAGAACATATGCGGGCCACGGGGTGAGAAGATACGCCTTGAGATGTTCTGTCACGGAGCTCTGTGCATGGCGGTGTCTGGCAAATGCTATCTGAGCCTGCACGAAATGAATTCGAGTGCCAACCGCGGAGCATGCACCCAGATATGCCGCCGCGGCTACCGTGTCACCGACATCGAGACCGGTGACCAGCTTGAGATTGAGAACAAATATATAATGTCGCCCAAGGACCTCAAGACTATCCATTTCCTTAACAAAATGATAGATGCGGGGGTAAGCGTGTTCAAGATCGAAGGCAGGGCACGCGGTCCGGAGTATGTGGCACTGACGGTACAGGCCTATTCCGAAGCAATACAGTCCATATGCGACGGATCATTCACCGATGAAAAGATAGCTCATTGGAACGAATCACTGTCACGTGTATTCAACCGCGGCTTCTGGGACGGATACTACATGGGACAGCGTTTAGGCGAATGGTCATCCAAGTATGGCTCCTCAGCCACTAAAGTGAAGCGTTACATAGCCAAGGGGGTACGATATTTCCCGAAACTCGGAGTCGGAGAATTCCTTATGGAAGCAGGCGAGCTGCATCCCGGAGATGAGATCGTGATCACAGGCACCGACACAGGTGCAATCATAATGAAAGTCGACGAACTACGGCTTGAGTACGACCCTGTGCAGACTGTGCGCAAGGGTGACAGTTTCTCCATGAAAGTGCCACGCAAGATCCGTCCGTCCGACCGCATGTACCTCTGGGAAGACACCAAAACGGAATGAGCGGCACCACTCCAAAGCCCTTGGCTCTTTAATTTTCCTTTCTTCAAAAAAATTAGTACCTTTGCGTACTATGACTGAGGATACTTTCAACAACGACGATTTATTCACCGCACCGGAGGATACCGGTACTGACAACGACCTCGACAGCACAACCGAAGCAGAAGCGGAGGTGACCGGCTACAGCGAGGACGAAATACGCACACTCGACTGGAAGGAGCACATACGCCGCCGTCCCGGCATGTACATAGGCAAGCTCGGCGACGGTTCCAACTTCGACGACGGCATATATGTGCTCATCAAAGAGGTGCTCGACAACGGTATCGACGAGTTCATGATGGGATACGGCAAGCAGATCACTCTCGATGTGGAGGGTGGTACTGTGACCGTGCGCGACTACGGACGCGGCATCCCCTTGGGAAAGGTTGTCGACGTATCGTCAAAAATGAATACCGGAGCAAAATATGACTCTAAGGCATTCAAGAAATCAGTCGGACTGAACGGAGTCGGCATCAAGGCTGTAAACGCACTGTCAACCGAATTCTTCATACGAAGCGTGCGTGACGGCCAGTCCAAGAGCGTCAGTTACAGCAGAGGGGAAATCATTGAGGAGAGCCGGCTTGAGAGCACCGATGACCCTGACGGCACACTCGTGCGGTTCACCCCCGATGTATCGATATTCCGTGATTTCCAGTTCCAGGAAAAGTACATCGTTCCTCTCGTCAAGAACTACACCTATCTCAACACCGGGCTTGCCATAGTGTTCAACGGCAAGCGGTTCATCTCACGCGGAGGACTGCTCGACCTGTTGCGCGACAATATGAGCGTAGAGCCGCTCTATGCACCTATACATCTCAAAGGGGATGACATCGAGATCACCGTGACCCATGCCAATCAGCGAGGTGAGGAATACTACTCATTTGTCAACGGTCAGCACACCACTCAGGGTGGCACACACCTCACTGCGTTCAAAGAGGCTGCGTCAAGAACCATGAAAGAGTATTTCAAGCGCGATTTCGACTATTCCGACATCCGGAACGGCATGATCGCTGCAATCTCCATCAAGGTGGAGGAGCCTGTGTTCGAGTCCCAGACCAAGACCAAGCTCGGCAGCCGTGATGTAGGCCCGGAAGGTCCTACGGTAGCTAAATTCGTGGGCGACTTCATTAAGACCGAACTTGACAACTACCTGCACCGAAACACCGATGTCGCAGATATCATACTGAAAAAAGTACAGGAAAGCGAACGTGAGCGCAAGGCTATGGCAGGTGTGACAAAACTTGCCCGCGAAAAAGCCAAGAAAGTCAACCTGCACAACAAAAAGCTCCTTGACTGCCGCATACACTTCAACGATCCGAAGGGGGACGAGGAGAAGAAACGCGCATCGTCAATCTTCATCACCGAGGGCGACTCGGCTGCCGGCTCCATCACCAAGATACGCAATGTGGAGACCCAGGCTGTGTTCTCTCTCCGAGGCAAGCCAAAGAACTCCTATGGAGTTCCGGCCAAGATCCTGTACGAAAACGACGAGTTCAATCTGCTTCAGGCCGCACTCAACATTGAAGAAGGCATAGACGGACTGCGCTACAACAACGTCATAATTGCCACCGATGCCGATGTCGACGGCATGCACATACGCCTGCTTCTGCTCACATTCTTCCTTCAGTTCTTCCCCGACATGATAAAGAAAGGGCATCTTTATGTCCTACAGACTCCTCTGTTCCGTGTACGCAACAGCAAGACAGCCAAGCGCGGAGGACGCAACAAGAATGCCGCCAACGAGGAGACATACTACTGCTATACCGACGAAGAACGCGTGGCTGCAATCAACAAACTCGGTGACAACGCCGAGATAACCCGATTCAAAGGTCTCGGCGAGATCTCGCCCGACGAGTTCCGCGGATTCATAGGCCCCGACATGAGAGTCGACCGGGTGACCCTTCGCAAAGAGGATGCCGTAGACGAGCTTCTTGAGTTCTATATGGGGAAAAATACCATGGAGCGACAGAACTTCATCATCGACAATCTTGTTGTAGAGGATGACTCGCACCTCAACTCGGAGGACCTGCAGGACTAATCCGCCATCCCGTATACATCATTCATCCACGCTAAAAATGACACTTCTTTTTCCAGGCACATTCGACCCTTTCACCATAGGGCATGCATCTCTCGTGGAGCGGGCATTGCCTCTATGCGACAGACTCATAATAGCCGTAGGATTCAACCCTGCCAAAAGTTCAGCCGAAAGCGTGCAGGAGCGTGTGAAAACCATATCCCGGCTCTATGCCGACCGGCCTGAAATCAAAGTGATATCCTATTCGGGACTCACCGTCGACACATGCCGGGAAGAGAATGCCGGATGGATGCTCCGAGGGGTGAGAACCGTAGCCGATTTCGAATACGAACGTAATCTCGCCGACATCAACCGCTCGATATCAGGCATTGAGACCATACTCCTTTACTCTCTACCCGAATTAAGTTTCATATCGTCATCCATGGTCAGAGAACTGGCATCACATGGCCATGACATATCACAATATCTCCCATGAGAAAAATCCTGTACTCACTTATCATTCTTTTAGCAGGAGCTGCATCCCTAAAAGCCCAGGTGGTCAAACTGCCACCCGAACGTAAGCTCGCTTTCGCCGAGCAGATCATCGCCAGCTATTACGTTGACACCATCGACACCACCAAAGTAGTCGAAGACGCGATCATAGCGATGCTTAAGGACCTTGATCCCCACTCCACATACTCCAATGCCGATGAGACACGTGAGCTCACCGAACCGCTCAACGGCAATTTCTCCGGCATAGGTATACGCTTCCAGATGGATAAGGACACTCTCTATGTGATAGAGTCGGTGGCGGGCGGGCCATGCGAACGTGTAGGCATACTACCCGGCGACCGCATCCTCTCGTGCAACGACACCGTAATCTCAGGAGCAAAGATGCCTAACAGCAAAATACTCAAGGTGCTCCGAGGTCCGCGCGGCTCGGAGGCTCGTCTGATGGTGGTACGCAAAGGGACTGACAGACCGATGGAGTTCGTGGTGAAACGCGACGAGATACCCATCTACAGTATCGATGCGACATACATGATCAACGACAGTATCGGACTCATCTCCATATCACGCTTCGCCGGCACTACTACCGACGAGGTCAACGACGCCATGAAAAAGCTCCGCAAACGCGGGCTTAAGCACCTGATAATCGATCTTACGGACAATGGCGGAGGATATCTGCGCCCATCCACCGAGATCGCCAACAAATTCCTCAACAAAGGGGATCTGATTGTATACACCGATTCCCCCAAGAACGGATCGGCACGATACGAAGCCACCAGCAACGGCGACTTTCTCGACGGGCGCGTAGTGGTGATGGTCAACCAGTTCTCCGCATCGGCAAGCGAGATCCTCTCGGGAGCTCTCCAGGACAATGACCGAGGTGTGATAGTAGGACGCCGAACATTCGGAAAAGGGTTGGTGCAGCGACCGTTCCCATTCCCTGACGGCTCCATGATCAGGCTCACAGTGTCACGTTACCACACTCCTTCGGGACGCTGCATACAGAAACCCTACACTGACGGCGATGATGAGGACTACCATATGGATATGGTCAACCGCTACCAGTCAGGCGAGCTCAGCTCAGCCGATTCCATCGCATTCCCCGACTCTCTGCTCTACCACACCCTGCGCCTTGGCAGACCGGTATACGGCGGAGGCGGCATAATGCCTGACAGATTCGTCCCTCTCGACACCACTTATTACACCGACTACTACCGCGACCTTGTTGCAAAAGGCACCATCAATCACTACGCTCTCGAATATGTTGACAGCCATCGATCCGGACTTAAGAAAAAATACAAAAAAGAGGATGACTTTGTGAGCAAGTTCAGCGTCACCCCACAGATGATGCAGGCTCTTACCGAGACCGGCAGAAAAGATGGCGTGGAATACAACAAGGAGCAGTTCGACACATCCTACGACTATATAGCCACCGTGGTAAAAGGTCTGATAGGGCGCGACCTGTTCGAACAGTCGACCTATTTCCGCATAGCCAACCCATGCAACCCCATATATAATGCCGCATTAGAGATCATATCCGATCCGGCAAAGTACCGCTCATACCTCTCGAAGCCATAAAGCAAGAATCAGAAAAAACGGATGTGCCCCAAAAAAGTTTTATCTCACACTTTTTTGGGGCACATCCGTTTTGGCACCCATCTGTTTCAATACTCTTCTTATATCAATCCAACCTCATCATCTGCCCTTGGCTGACGACTGATCGATATCGGCATCGGCATTCACGAGTTTCTTTGCCTCTTTCTTCTGTCTGCCCCACTGAATATTATAACGCACTTGCAGAAATGGCATCGGCGCGAAGTTCACACGATAGTGAGTCTCATTCCTATTGTACCTGTTCAGCGATATGGACCCTCTGTCATACTTATTGAACGGACAAAGCACCCCTGCCGTAAACTCCCATTTGTCGGAATTATACCCACCGAGAGGGGTTTCGGTGCGTGTCACTGATTCGCCGTCGGGCTTTGTGAATGTCTCATGATATTCCCTGTAGGAACCGATCTTGTTCGTGAGTTTGAAATCGCCGGTCGCACCCCACTGCGATCGACCGGAATTAAGCTTCAGTGAACCTGAATAATCTCCCCATGCACAGTTGAGCGACGGCATCCCCTTTGTCATAAGCGAACCACCAGGCGTAGGATTCACCACAACGAAATTCAGCACCGCATAAGCGTTTCCATATCTCAAACCTGGATTCTCAATCCATTCAACCCTTTTTATGGTCTCGGGAAGCAGGCTCTGAAGCTGCTGCACTGTGGCGACACGCCCATTCATTCGCACCTGCACCTCCTGGCTTGACGAAGTCACCGACCCGAGCACCTCATTTACAGTCACAGTCGGTATCATGAGGTTACGCAGAAGCTGCATCCCATCCTTTGAGTTTTTGACTGCGGTCCGTGACGGATAGAACACATCCATATCGGCCTTGCGTATCACTTTCGGAGCACTCACCACAATCTCGTCAAGAGCCTGTGCCGCAATCGAATCTCCGGTTGCCGGTTGCTGAGCCATAATTGCCAGCACCATCAGCATAAATATAAGAAACGTGATAATTCTATTAAACATATCCCCTAATTTTCAAGAGTGTAACAACCGTAGGGACATAACACATACGCCCCTACAATCGTAACACAAAAACTATAATAAACCTTAACGCTTTATCTTTCCGCCTGACGATCTGTTCTCGCGCACCATACCGCACACAAGCTCCCGGATCTTTATATCACCTCCTGACGATGCGTTCATGTCGGCTCTGTCAGCTCGCCCTTTCACCGTGATGTTTGCGCCCGATGAGACATTAGCCTTCACAGTTCTGACATTTATAGCCTTAAACTCGATATCGGCACCAGAACTTGCATTCATAGACAGATTCTTGGCTTCGAATCCTTTCACTTCTATATCACCGCTTGAAGATGCATTGGCACTGCAATTACCGCACACCATACCGCCATCCAGTTCAATATCTCCTCCTGACGATGCCGACAGTTTAACGTTCCTGCCGCCCAACGCCAATGGATTCCTGACCTTTATCTCGGCACCAGAGCTCACCGAAATGTTACCCACCGCCGGAGCATAGACTGTGACCTTTACATGCTTGACACCGGGCCGGTTGAGAAGCTTGCTCCATACTCTCTGCTCCACTGCACCGATGACAAGTGTGCTCTTTTTGACCTTGATATCCACCAGCGGAATCTCATCAGCAGGACCTGACACGAGCACATGTCCCGGAGCCTCACCCGGCACATACAGAACATCAATGCCGCTTGATACACTTATGCCGCTTATGAGTCCCTTGATATGGACCGTACGCTCGGCCGCAAATGCAGCCAACACTAATAACGCTGACAAAAGAAATAGAGATAACCTTTTCATAATCATACAATTTGTAATATTTCACATATTCAACAACACGGATGCTCCTATGATCAACAGCACTTCAAGCACCACCAGAACGACTATACCAGAAGTTGATATTTTGGGAGACCTGAACATCGAGGAAAACCCTGCCCAACAGAGACATATGGCAGGAAGCATTACGGCAAAGAGCACCAGGGCTATACCCCATCCCTCAAGATAAGGCGAAGAAAGCGATATATCCATAGCATCGAGCAACGCACCACTCGCCCCGAAGAACAGACAGCACATTCCGGCAATGATCACCAGCCCGACAATCCCGGTGGTGGCTGCCACTACAGCACCGGTTATACCAAGAAGGCAGAGAATCACCTTGCCGATTATGAGAAACACATTGTTGATGAATTTGGCAAAGTCACTACCGGAAGGCACAGGTGCTGTGGGAGGGACAGTATTGTCAATCACCGTCTGACCTACGTTATCCACTGTGACCGGCTCACCGCGCATCTCAAGTATCTGCCTGGGAGTCCGTGCAGGAGGTATTATCATCCAGGCTATAAGATAGAGGATAATCACTGTCCAGAACAGGTTCAGGCTGAATAGCGACAATGTCAGGACCACTACCAGAATCCTCAGCACAGTGACATCCCAGCCAAGATACTGCCCGAGACCGGCAATCACACCGCCAAACACCTTGTGGCGATCGTCCCTGAAAAGTTTCTTATGCAGAGGTGGAGGTGTCGTACCCATCCCCACAGCAGCGGACGGCGGTACCGTCCCCCATGCTGCCGGCTCAGGACGACGCGACTCATCCCTGGCACTCTGACCGAAATCAGCCTCCTCGGAAATCTCCTCGGGATGCCCCATTATACCTATCACATTGTTGACATCCTCAATCACTATCACAGAAGAACCTACGCTGGCGCGCTGCTCGAAGTGCTCAGATATGCGGCACTCAATATCGGACACAATCTCCTCACCCTCTTCACCGGGGAACGCTTCGCGGAGCTGCGACAGATAATTCTTAAGGAGCTCATAGGCATCCTCATCTATATGGAATATTTTACCGTTTATGTTAACTTCAAATGTCTTTTTCATTGCGGAAGATATTTGTTGGTGTAGTCGGATTGTAGAATTGATACCGAGGAGAGAATCTCATCCCACGATTGCTGAAGCTGCTCCAGGAACTGATGTCCCACCGGAGTTATTGAGTAATACTTGCGGGGAGGACCTTGAGTGGATTCCTCCCAACGGTAAGAGAGCAGACCGTCATTCTTGAGCCGAGTAAGAAGAGGGTAAAGTGTCCCCTCCATCACTATGAGATGCGCCTCCTTCAGCCGTGCTATCATCTCGGAGGCATAGGCATCACCTCGCTTCAGAATCAGAAGCACGCAGAATTCGAGCATCCCCTTTCTCATCTGTGATTTTAGGTTGTCGATATTCATAAACTATATCTGAATTTTATTTTGCATTGCAAAGATAGATACTTTTCACAGTACTTTGCAATACATAGTACTAAATATTAATATTATTTAACACTGCCATTCACATTCCACAAAAATATAAGAGCGATAGAATATGAGAAAAAATTGTAATTTTGCACTTACCTATGTATCGGTTATTATCAATATTCAGTATGTTACTTGCAGCCAGCAATATGGCTGCACATAGCAATAGTGCCCTCACCACTGACACAACACACATACAAACCGCTATAGTTCAAACAGCTGACGAATCCGCATTAATCACCGATACACCCTGCGACACCTGCTGCGACAATGTAGGCTGTACCTACTGGATAAAGCAGATTATCAACAACGGATTCCACATACATGACCCAGCCATATGCTACCCAAAGTTTCCGCGCTTCTGCCTGGAAGTCTACAACTGGGGGGACCGCACTTTCAATTCCTATGACAACAATTACGTGGTAGGGACCGGAAAGAACTGGAAACTGCAAGGGAAAAGCTACAACTGGATGGAGACATCAATGATGTTCTTTCCCAAATCCGAGGTAAACATGCACTCCGATCTCTATAGCGATGCCGGATTCTCCCTCAGCTTCATGGCTGTGAGTGCAGGATACATGTGGAACACCAACAAACTCTTCTCCGATCCAACCAACAGGCGGACATTCAGCCTTGACTTCACCTGTTCACGCTTCTCTCTGAGCTACCAGTCGGTATCATCCACAGGAGGAATGATACTCACACGATTCGGAGACTATAACGACGGACATCACATACGCTACAAATTTTCGGACTGCTCCACCGACTCCAAGACATTCGACGCATACTGGTTCTTCAACAACTACCAATATTCCCAGGCGGCAGCCTACAGCTATTCAAAATACCAGCTCCAAAATGCCGGCACCGCTCTCGTAGGATTCAACTTCACAGAGCAGCACATGCGCATGGACTTCAATTCCCTTCCTGCCGAAATGCTCATACACTCCCCTCTCTCCAACAACTACTACACCCTTGACTACCGCAGCTACTGCGCCACAGGAGGATACGCCTACAACTGGGTGCTGAAGCCACGCAGATGGCTCCTAAACGCCACAGGGCTGGCGGCAATAGGATACAGGCAGCTGTTCAACTCCGAAGAGCACCGAAAGGCGCGCACTCAGCTTGCCAACAATTTCCGCATCAATCTCGCAGCTGTCTACAATCACCGCGCCCTGTTCGCCGCATTCACCATGCGTGCAAGCGGATTTGTGAATTACAATTCCGACGACATGACCCATTTCAACTCCATACTGTCATTCACAGCTGCCGTGGGCATGAGGTTTTAACCTCAGGCTACACCATGCACACTACAAGGGTGAACATCACTGCATAAAGCATCATCAGACAGGCTGTCATTCCCAGCAACGGATTCAAGGCTTCACCACGTGACCTCACGAGCCTGGTGTACAATGCCACGTGAAGTATCAGATACACGCATGGGCACAGCCATCCCATCCTTGCCGCTGCCACCCATTCGGGAAGAGTGAGAATCACAGCCATGAAACCATTTGCAAGATAGAGGCTCGACATCCCGCGCCTGCCAATTACAACAGCCAACGTGCGCTTCCCTACCGCCCGGTCATCGTCCATGTCACGGTAATTGTTCACTACAAGCACATTCGCGCCCATAAGCCCCATCCCTACCGCTGCTGCAAGAAGCCACCAGCCGAAAGGTCCGCCCATTAGCATATAAGTAAGCACCACAGGCACTATACCGAAAAAGAACACTACCGCGACCTCGCCAAGCCCATGACGCGAAAGAGGATAGGGACCTGCACTATAGGCAATCACCCCCAATGCTGTGGCAACACCGGCTACATACATCCACCACTGCCCATACATAGCCACAAGAGCCACTCCTATCAGGCATGCAACACCAAGGGTCCCGAACGTTGCATATTTCATAGCCTCAGGTGTGATATCACCCTCTGTGACACCTCGTCGCGGTCCCACTCTGCCAGCCTTGTCAAGGCCAGCCTTGAAGTCGTAATACTCATTGGCGAAATTTGAGGCCACCTGGGCAAGCAGCGCGAATGCAACACACATCCCCCAGGGGATCACATCAAACCTCCATGACAACACTCCGAGTGCCCCGGCATATATCACCCCGGCAAGCGACACTGGGAGGGTGCGCAGCCTCATCGCTTCAATCCAGCATCCTGTTTTCGACATAACTAACATCAAGTTTCAATACATAAGGACAGGAGGACTTTTCAATAAGTACGGAAATCATGTATTCCCATCGCTTATAAAAGCCCTCCTGTCCTTATGTCCTTTAAAAAGAATCAGTTTTCTTGTTTTTTACTCAAACTCCTTCGCGATAGCGTCGGCTATAGCCTGCATCTCTTCGGCAGGGAAGCTGTGCTTCTTGGAGAAGTCCATATCCGCCTCGCTGTTGATCGGGAGCAGATGGATATGGGTGTGAGGCACCTCAAGCCCTACTACGGCAACGCCCACACGCTCACACGGAATAGCCTTCTCTATGGCTTTCGCCACACGGCGCGCAAAGAGCATCAGACCGGTGTACTCCTCCTTGTCAAGATCGAATATATAATCGACCTCCCGACGAGGGATCACCAGCACATGCCCCCTGGCTACAGGATTGATGTCAAGAAAAGCATAATGCTTATCATCGGCAGCCACCTTATAGGACGGGATCTCACCGTCGGCTATCCTTGAAAAAATAGTTGCCATGACCTTAGAAGCTGATTTCGATGATCTCAAACTTCATCATGCCTGCCGGCACTTTTATGTCGACAAGCTCTCCGAGCTTATGCCCGAGCAGCCCCTGTGCAATGGGGGTCGACGAGCCTATCTTCTTCTCCTTGAGGTTGGCTTCGGAATCTGCGACAATGGTGTATTCCATAGTCATTCCGTTGGTATGGTTCTTGATCTTAACACGATTGAGTATCTGCACCTCCTCATTGTTAAGATTGCTCTCATCGATAATGCGTGAATTAGCCACAAGATCCTTGAGCTGGGAGATCTTCATCTCAAGCATGCCCTGAGCCTCCTTGGCTGCGTCATACTCGGAATTCTCCGAAAGGTCACCCTTGTCACGGGCCTCGGCTATAGCCGCCGATATGCGGGGACGCTCTACTGACTCCAGGTAGGCGATTTCTTCCATTTTTTTCTTGTAACCTTCCTTGGTCATATAAGTTATTGCCATGGTAGTAATGTTATTTTTGATATGGTGTTAGTGAGAGATTATATCAACTGCGAACGTAAAAAAATTTAGAATCTCGACGCTGCCGGCTACGAGACCCTACAATTTATCGTTCAGAATTTTCTTGCAACAAAGGTACGGACAAAAAGGGGAGAAAGCAATTTTTGCACCCTGATTTAACAAAATTTCACCGCTCAAAAAAATGGTTAAAATCCAAATTTATTTACCTTTGCACTACACGTGTCCCACCCCACCATCCAACAATCCCCCATATTGGGCCGACGTGATTCTGAAAATATATGACCACCACTTTTCTAATAGGATATATGGGCTGCGGCAAGACCACTCTTGGCAGAGCCGTGGCAGAGCACACAGGAGTGCGCTTCATCGATCTTGACGATTATATCGAAGAGCGGCAGGGATGCAGCGTCAAGGAGATATTCGCGTGCCGAGGCGAAGATGCGTTCCGCGCCATAGAGCGCGAAGCCCTCATTGAAGTGAGCTGCAGCAGCGACACTTTCGTGGCTTGCGGAGGGGGCACACCATGCTTCGGTGACAACATGGATGTGATGAACTCGCGCGGGATCACAGTCTATCTCACCGCGCCCCATCACCGCCTCCTCGCCCGGCTCAAGGAGGGAAGAGAGAAGCGTCCGCTGATAGCCTCCCTGTCTGACGACGAACTTGACGCATTCATCGCACGTCAGATGGAGTGGAGACACCCCCACTATTCCCGGGCAAAACTGACTTTCGACAGTTCACGACTTGAGAACACCGAGCAGGTGAGCGAAAGCGTCGACCGTTTCCTGAAACTTATAAGCAGCTATGAATCTTGACTCAACTCCCACCGCTGTAGAGCAGCCTTGCGAGACAGGCTCACGACGGCGCAGACTCACAATAGGGCTTCCACGCAATGAGGAACCCGCCGAACGACGGTTTCCCCTCACTCCTGAGGGAGCAGCCCAGCTCATCCAACGCGGATTCAAGGTGAAGATGCAGGAAAACGCCGCCGAACCTATACATTACGACGATGCAAAGTATATACGCGCAGGCGTGGATATAACCACCCGGGCCGAAGCTCTGGCATGCGACATAGTCATCCATACAGCCCCAATGAGCCTTTCGGATGCCCGATGCCTGCGCAGAGGCGCAATGCTCCTTACTCTGCTTAAAGCCGCATGCACGGATGAAAGGACCCTCAGGCAGCTCCTCGAACGCCATGTGATCACAATAGCCCTTGACCTTGTGGAAGATGAGAAAGGCCACACACCGTTTGCCGATATTCTTGCCGAGATCGACGGCAGAGCATCGATAGCCATAGCATCCTCGCTGCTTGCCGATTCCCAGAAAGGGAAAGGCATACTTCTGGGAGGCGTGGCAGGGATAGTGCCATGCGAGACCGTGATAATAGGCTCGGGTATCGCCGCATGTGCGGCAGCCCGCTCTGCCGTAGGTCTTGGGGCTACAGTAAGGATGTTTGACAACGATGTCTATTCTTTGCGTCAAGCCTCCCACGAACTGGGACCATGGGCCATCACCTCATCGCTCCATCCGCGCACTCTCGACAATGCATTGCGCTCCGCCGACGTGGTAGTTGCGACACCGACATCCACACCTTTCGTACTTCACAGCGACACGGTAAAGATGATGAAGCGCGGAGTGCTGACATTCGATCTCACCGCCGATGCCGACGGCTCAGCCTTCCCGTCAATGACCCCCATAGATCTCGCCCTTGCATCTGCTGTCGACAGCACGCTCCGAAGCGAGAACCGTGTATGCTACGTACGTGCCGGAAGTGCCGTAGCGCGTACAGCATCAATGGCTCTTACCAACACGCTGCTCACCCTTCTTGAAAGCATCGTAAGCTGCGAAGGGCCATCCAATGCCCTCAAGCTGCATCCCGGCATGCAGAAAGCCACACTGACATTCTTCGGCAAACCTGTGCATCAGCGCATCGCCGCCATCCTGCACATACGCAGCATCGATATCTCGATATTCCTCACATTATCATAAGCCTCTCCCTGACTCACTTAGTGCCATCACACCCACATATATGAGAAAAAAATTCTATGTCGTATGGAACGGCTATGCCACAGGAGTATTCGACTCCTGGGAGGAATGCCAGCTCCAGACCAAAGGATATCCCGGAGCAAAATACAAATCATTCGACTCGCAGGAAGCTGCTGTGGAGGCCTATCGCGGCGATCCGGCAGAACAGATAGAACTCCTGGCGTCAATCGCAAAGCACCGTCCGGCTCCTGTCAACTACGAATCGTTCCCCGACATACGTCTCGACTCCTTAGCCGTGGACGCGGCATGCTCTAAAAATCCCGGACCTGTGGAGTACCAGGGTGTGTGGGTACGCACCGGCGAACGCATATTCCACGTGGGACCAATCGAAGGGGGCACCAACAATATCGGCGAATACCTCGCACTCGTACACGGACTCGCCCTGCTCAAATCACAAGGCCGCCCCAACACACCCATCTACACCGACTCACGCACCGCACGCGCCTGGGTACGCAACCGGCAGCCCAAGACCACTCTGCCGCGCACCCCACAGAATGAGCGGCTATTTGAAATGATCGAACGCGCCACAGCATGGCTCAATGCCAACCCTCTCACCAACCCTATACTCACCTGGGACACACCGGCATGGGGAGAAATACCCGCCGACTTCGGCAGGAAATGACATGTCGGGGCTACGACATGCGCCTCATAGCCCGGCTCTGCTGCCTTTCAAGGCAAACGCCTTCCGCTGCACCATCACTGCTGCAGTGATGACAGCCAGACCTGTGACCGCCCATGTGACAGGATATATCACCATCAATGTGCGGAATGAATAATCGATTCTCGGAAACAGATACACCCATCCAAGACGCAACACACACGTGCCGAACACAGTAAGCAACATCGGTGTCAGCGAATATCCAAGACCTCTCATATAGGCTCCGGCTATCTCATAGCTGCTCGCAAGGCTTTGGAATACCAGCACCGTATGGAACCTGACAGAAGCATAATGCACCACAGCAGCATCGGATGTAAACACCCCTATGCAAGCCTGCTGCTGCCATACTATCAGGAAATTGGCTACACCGCACACTGCCACGCTGTAAAACATGCATATAGCCGCCACACGCTTGCAACGGTCATAAAGGCCGGCTCCGTAATTCTGTCCCGCAAAAGCTATCGTTGCCGCACAGAATGCCACCACCACATAATAGCAATACGCCTCATAGGTAAGTGCAGCCGAGGAGCCGGCTATGGCATCGGCTCCGAACCTGTTGATAGCTGACTGGATAAAGATATTCGACACAGAGAACACCATGCCCTGCAAACCGGCTGGGACACCTATCTGCAACATCTTCTTAAGGTCAGGCACCGAGACCGACCACCGGGTAATGCTCAAAGTGACCGGCTCCGCCTCACGCGTAAGAAAAAACACTATTATAGCGGCATTCACGCCATTGGATATCACCGTGCCCCATGCAACACCAGCCACTCCCATATCGAACACAGCCACAAACACCCAGTCCAGGACAAGATTGCACAATGTGGCGACAAGCAGCGAATAGAACGGCAATTTAGTGTCGCCAACGCTCCTGAACACAGCGGAACCAAAGTTGTAGACCATCATGAACGGCATGCCGCAGAAATATATGGTGAGATACTCTTTGGCAAGGTCTATCACATCGGCTGGCGCACTCATAGCCTCAAGTATAGGACGCGCCAGCAGAGCACCGAGCACCAGAAGAATAAACCCCGAAACAAGCGACACCACCGCCACTGTCGAAACCGAACGTCTCACAGCCTCATCGTGACGCTGCCCGAGATAATTGGCTATAACGACATTGGCTCCGACGGCAATCCCGAGAAACAGATTGACAAGTATACTGATGATAGGTCCGTTGCTCCCGACAGCCGCAATAGCCTGTGTGGTGGAGTAACGCCCTATTATAGCTACATCGACAGCATTGAACGACTGCTGAAGTATCCCGCTGGCTATAAGCGGGACCGAAAATACCAATATCTTACCGAAGAGGGGTCCATGAAGCATATCCACCTGTCCGGATTTTTTCATAACAGTACCCATAACTATGAATCCGGTGCAAAATTACATATTTTTTCTTGCACCGGACACGTTATGGGCACAATTAAATTGTCAGCTCCGCAAAAAGGCTACTCAGTACATCGGTGTGAACGGCTTGGACTTAAACATCTTACCTGTCACATCACCGACATAGTCCCTGCTCTTAGCCACATCGAGCTTCATCACCGGGGCACCTTTGCGCAGGTCACACTTCGACAGGTCGATATAGAACATACCGGGATTGGTCACCACATCGAAATAGTAACGAAGGTCGCGGATATTGGAGAACGAACGCCACTGTGTGGCTGACACATTGGCATCCCCCTCAGTATAGGTATAAGGCACCGAAACATTTGCCAGTATCGACCGGATTATTGCCAATCCAAGGTCCGCATCACCGGTCTTCTCGACATGCCTGTCAAAGAAATATCCGCGCACAAACCTGTCAGGGCTGCTCACCGTGCCAGGCAATGCATGTGTGCCGCCGATCTTCTGCCAATAGTCATTGATAGCGTTCATCTGAGGGAAAGCCGGGTCATTGGTCATAGCCGGAAGATCCTCTCCCTGATAAATCTTTATGGTGCCATGGTCAAACTCTATCACGGCACATCTGCCGTCGGCATCAGTTATCCCCCAGTGGAGAGCCGACACAGTGCCGCCGTCAAACGTAGCACCCGACACATTGAACCCATGCGCCCCTACAAGCTCCACGGCCTCAGGCGTGGTAGCGCAAAGGTCCAGAATCCATGCCGGAAACATGGCAAGCGACATGGGCGGACGGTTGCGGGTGGAATCATTCTCATATACCGTGCCCTTGCAGAACAGACCGTTGACCACCAGTCCTTTCTCATTCATACCTTCCGTCACACCGCCGTCGTAACCCACGGCATACACGGCTCCATACTTTGAAGTCCAGCTTATGGCTCCCGACATGGAATGGCTCTGTTTGACCATCCCGCGCGGATATACATATATATTGGTAGGTATAGGATTCTTCCAGTCAAGCGAACGTCCTACTATACGCAGACTGTCATCACCGACATACAGAATACGCGAACAAGCCTCGGCACGTTGCCCAATGCCCAAAGCCACAGCCGCAAAGGCAGGCAATAAATAGCGAAGTTTCATCGTGAGTTGTTTTATGAGATTTATATCTTGTTATAGAACATATGTGACACAGCTAATGTTCGGCATCACGACATCGGGAAATTGTTCACTCTACAATATTAAAAAAACTTAATTAGATTAAATACTTTTGGCGTTCAACAGGAATGTCCCTAATTTTGTATTGGAAAGAAACACGCCATAGTTGTTGAACCTTGGATTTATAAAGATTTTACGCATTAAATTCAGTTTTTATGGACTAAGGACAAAGGCAACTTCAATGACTTTCGTCGTGACGACGGTGGTCCACTGATAAAAATGGTGCTGTGTAAGTATGATATAATCTCTACATTAAATTTGGATGCATGGGCCACAACGGTCCATGAATCGCAAATTGCCTTTTGGCTTTAGTCCGGCACCCCTTGATGATAAGGAGTACGGACCTTTTTTTTATATCCCTGCCGCAAGAATCGGCCCCCTGTGTTCACCTTAGAAAGGTATATAAACAAAAATCCTTCGCGAATCACTTCGCAAAGGATCTGTGCGCTTCAGGATGGGCTTGAACCAACGACCCCCTGATTAACAGTCAGGTGCTCTAACCAACTGAGCTACTGAAGCAGTATGTGTCTTGGATGTTGTGTCTGTGCGCTTCAGGATGGGCTTGAACCAACGACCCCCTGATTAACAGTCAGGTGCTCTAACCAACTGAGCTACTGAAGCATTTTTTGCATCCGCTGAAAACTCTCTTTCTGCATTTGCGATGCAAAATTACATCTAAAATTTGAAATGTGCAACCTTTTCGCAAAAAATTTAATTTTTAAAGTGATTTTTTGACTTTTTGACTCGTGGCGTGTTATATAAGTAATAGAAATTGAGTAATTTTATACCCACGTTTTCAACGACCATAATATCCCCTATGAAGAAACTGACCCTTTTCGCCGCCGCTCTCATCGTGCTGTCCATGCTCGCTTCGGCTGCAACACGTAGCAAAAAAAGCGATATATCGCGAAATCTCGATATCTTCAACTCTCTGTATAAAGAGTTGCAGACTTTCTACGTCGACTCGATCGATGCCGAGAAGTCCATCAACACAGCCATAGCTGCGATGCTCAACGACATTGACCCGTACACTGAATACATCCCCGCCAAGGAGCAGGAACAGTTCCGCACCATGACCACCGGCGAATACGGCGGCATAGGCTCGGTGATACAGGAGACCCCCAGAGGCGTGATAATCGCCGACCCTTACGAGGGGAGCCCGGCACAGCGCGCAGGCCTCCGTCCGGGCGACCTAATAGTGATGATCGACTCCGACTCGGTGGCAGGATGGAAATCCTCCAAGGTAAGCGAGCATCTTAAGGGACAGAACGGCACCATGCTGCGTGTACTGGTCAACCGCCCTTATGTAAAGGATTCCATACTTTCGTTTGACATCAAGCGTGCAAAGATTCAGATACCGTCCGTGCCTTACTACGGTATGCTCAAGGACAATGTGGGCTACATAAGCCTCAACACATTCTCCGAGAAAAGCTATCCCGAAGTGCGGGAAGCCCTCGAAAAACTCATCAAGGACGGAGCCAAAGGCATAGTTCTCGACCTCCGCAGCAACGGTGGCGGACTCGTTGAAAGCGCGGTGCAGATACTCGGACTCTTCCTTCCGAAAGGGACCACCGTGCTTAACACTCGTGGCAAAGGTGTGCTTAACGAGAAGGTCTACAAGACATCTGTGGCTCCAGTGGATACTAAGATTCCTCTTGCCGTGCTCATTGACGGCGCATCGGCATCAGCTTCCGAAATCGTGACCGGAGCCATCCAGGACCTTGACCGAGGTGTTGTGATAGGCAACCGCTCGTTCGGGAAAGGACTCGTGCAATCCACCCGCCAGCTCCCTTACGACGGCCTCCTCAAAGTCACCATAGCAAAATACTACATACCCTCGGGCAGGCTCATACAGGCGATCGACTACTCCCACCGCAACCCCGACGGCACAGTGGCGCGAATCCCCGACTCGCTGACCACCGTGTTCCACACAGCCGGCGGACGAGAGGTGCGTGACGGCGGAGGCATCACACCCGACATAAAGATTGAATTGCCCGAAGTGAACCGTCTCACCTACAATGTGGTGCGCGACAATTGGGCTTTCGATTTCGCCAACCGTTATGCCGCCACCCATAGCAGCATACCAGCTCCCGAGGAATTCGAGATCACCGATACCATCTACGAGGAGTTCAAAAAATTCATCGACCCTGCACGCTTCAACTACGATAAGGTGTGTGAAAGCGCGGTAGACCAGCTTCGAAAGATAGCCGAAGCAGAAGGATACATGAACGACTCGACCAAAGCTCAGTTCGATGTGCTTGCCGGAATGATGAAACATGACCTCAACCATGACCTTGACATCAACCGCAAGAACATCTCCCCTTATCTTGCAGGAGAAATCGTGAGCAGATATTATCATCAGAAAGGCGAGATCATCAACTCGCTCCGCAACGACCAGACCGTCGATACCGCCGTAACGGTGCTAACCACACCTCGCTACAACTCTATAATTCACCCGTAATTTGCCATTCCGGCAAACACAATGACCCTCCAGGAACTCAGCGAAAAAATCCTTTCCTCACCTCGCGGCGAAGCCCTCAGGAAAGCCCTCGGCAGCCGCACCAGGATAATCTCGGTATACAATCTTGCCGGGTCAGCTCCCGCTATGATGCTCGGAGCCATGCCTGCCCGCAAAGCTCCCACTGTTGTCGTGGCTGACTCGCTCGACGATGCCGGCTATATCTATCACGACCTAACGAGAATAATAGGCGAAGAAAAGGTGGCTATGTTCCCGTCGGGCTACAAGCGTGACATAAAGTACGGACAGGTCGACCCTCCCTCACAGATACTCCGCACCGAAGCTCTCAACCGCTGGCACTTGGACTCAGCACCTCAATATGTGGTCACATATCCCGAGGCGTTGGCTGAGAAGGTCGCATCGCGCAGGACCATCGACGAGCACACCATCCACCTTGTCTCGGGAGGGGAATATGACCTCACAGACATCATAAAATGGCTGAGAGGCAACGGTTTTTCCGAAGTGGACTATGTGTATGAGCCTGGACAGTTTGCCTCCCGAGGCTCCATTCTCGACATATTCGGCTACAGCAATGAACTCCCGCTTCGCATCGACTTCTTCGGTGACGAAATTGACTCTATCCGTCTCTTCAATATCGAGACACAGCTATCGGAGCAGAAACTTAACGAGGTATCGATCACCTCGGGCATAGCCTCGGAAAGCTCGTCGGGCGGATCATTGCTTGACTACATCGACAGTTCGACACTGTTTGTGGTGCGCGATGCCGACTATACTGTGAGCCGCATACGTGCCATCGCAGGCGAAGACTTCTCACAAAGCGCACTTATAGCAGGCGAAGGTGACTCTGCGGCTATGAACCAGGTGGTCGACGCCGATGAGTTCAGCCGTCAGTTTGCAGGATTCCGTCAGCTGCGATTCACATCCGGAGCCCGCCCCGACACCGAGGCAGGAGCAAGCATCGACTTCGGATGCTCTCCCCAGATTATCTACCACAAGAACTTCGACCTCATAGCCGACTCCTTCACACAATTCATAAATGACGGCTACACTATATATATACTAAGCGACAGCGAGAAACAGATCGAACGTCTCAATGCAATATTTGCCGACCGGGGCAACTCCACCATATCATTCTCCCCTGTCCTGCCCACATTACATGAAGGGTTCAGCGACAAGGGGCTCAGGATGTGCGTGTTCACGGACCATCAGATATTCGACCGTTTCCACAAGTACACACTTAAAAGTGACCGCGCCCGCTCGGGCAAGCTCGCTCTGTCGCTCAAAGAACTGAGTGCGATAGAGCCGGGCGACTACATAGTGCATGTCGACCACGGCGTGGGCCGATTCGCCGGACTCCTACGCACAAATGTCAACGGACGCACACAGGAGATGATAAAGCTCGTATATGCCAACGACGACATAATCTTCGTATCCATACACGCGCTGCACAAGCTTGCCAAATACCGTGGCAAGGAGGGTGTGCCCCCTAAAATCAACAAACTCGGCACCGGGGCATGGAACAAGCTGAAAGAACGGACCAAAAGCAAGCTGAAGGACATAGCCCGCGACCTCATCCGGCTCTATGCCGCACGAAAAGAGGAGCAAGGGCATGCTTTCGCCCCTGACAGCTACCTGCAACAAGAGCTTGAGGCCTCATTCATCTACGAAGACACCCCTGACCAGCTGACTGCCACCAGAGCCGTGAAAGCCGATATGGAGAGCCCGAAACCCATGGACCGTCTCATATGCGGCGATGTTGGATTCGGAAAGACCGAAGTGGCTATACGAGCCGCATTCAAGGCTGCGGTCGACGGCAAGCAGACCGCAGTGCTCGTCCCCACAACCGTACTTGCCTATCAGCATTTCCGGACATTCTCCGAACGGCTCAAGGAACTGCCTGTGCGAGTGGACTACCTGTCACGCGCACGCACAGCCAAACAGGTCAAAGAGATAGTAAGCAATCTCGCCGAAGGAAAGATCGATATACTGATAGGCACCCACAAGATAATAGGCAAGGAGGTGCGGTTCAAAGATCTCGGGCTCCTTATTATCGACGAGGAGCAGAAATTTGGCGTTGCCGTAAAAGAGAAACTCAAGCAGCTAAAGACAAATGTCGACACCCTCACCATGAGTGCGACACCGATTCCACGCACTCTACAATTCTCCCTGATGGGTGCCCGCGACCTATCATCCATCAACACCCCTCCTCCCAACCGGTATCCGATCATCACCTCGGTCAACGCCGGGAACGACGACATCATAAGCGAGGCTGTCAACTTCGAGCTGTCACGCAACGGACAGGTGTTCATAGTCAACAACCGCATCGAAGGGCTCTACGATCTCGAAGCACAGGTGAAACGCCTCGTGCCTGATGCTCGTGTAATAGTGGGACACGGACAGCTCCCCCCCGAGCAGCTTGAGAAGGTCATCATCGACTTCGCCAACCATGACTATGATGTGCTCATAGCCACCACTATAATAGAGAGCGGCATAGACATGCCAAACGTCAACACCATAATAGTCAACAACGCTCAGAACTTCGGACTATCCGAGCTCCATCAGCTGCGAGGACGTGTAGGGCGCAGCAACCGCAAGGCTTTCTGCTATCTGCTTGTGCCGCCTCATATACCACTCACACCTGTAGCCCGACGTCGCCTCCAGGCGATAGAAAGCTTCAGCGAACTTGGGAGCGGCATCCACATAGCCATGCAGGACCTTGATATCCGCGGTGCGGGCAACCTGCTTGGCGCGGAGCAAAGCGGCTTCATTGCCGACCTCGGATATGAAACCTACCAGAAGATTCTCAAGGAAGCTGTGACAGAGCTCCGCACACAGGAGTTTGCAGGGCTCGACAAGGCTGAGACTTTGGAGAGCGCGGATGAGGAATATGTAGCCGACTGCGTGATAGAAAGCGACATGGAACTCCTCCTGCCTGCCGATTATGTGCCGACAGAAAGCGAGCGTATAGCACTCTATCAGGAACTCGACGGCATAGAGCGTGAGAGCGACCTGATGGCATTCCGCTCACGCCTCACCGACCGCTTCGGCAACATTCCTGACGTGACTCTCGAACTGCTCCGCATACCGCGTCTACGCAGGCTCGCACGCCGCCTCGGCATCGAGAAAGTGGCTCTGAAACAAGGAAAGATGTTCACCTATTTTGTTGACGACAGCAACAAGGCATACTATCAGAGCGACATGTTCGGACGCCTCATAGGCTACCTCACTTCCCATCCGCGACGTGTGCAGATACGCGACAGGAATGAGCGGAAGTCGTTCGCTTTCCTAAATGTCCCTTCCGTAGAGACCGCAGTCGCAATCCTACAGGAAGTGATCGGAGAGGAAAAAGCTACCTGACCAGGCACATCTATACGCCATATCAATTACCACACAAACCTAATACCACACAAACATGCTTATCAAGACCTACGGAGCCGCCGTGCAAGGCATAGACGCCATAATCGTAACCATCGAAGTAGCGTCCGACAAAGGGGTGTCATTCTCGCTCGTCGGGATGGCGGACACAGCCGTCAGGGAGAGCCACGAGCGTGTGGTATCGGCAATGACTCAATGCGGCTTCTCCTGGCCGCGCCGACGCATAGTGGTCAACCTGTCACCGGCAGATGTGCGCAAAGAGGGTGCCGCCTACGACCTTCCCATCGCCATAGGCATACTTGCAGCCACCGAGCAGATAAGATGCTCCCACCCGCTGGAAAGTTACATGATAATGGGGGAATTGTCACTGGACGGCTCTGTGCTACCAATACGCGGTGCGCTACCCATGGCAATCAAGGCACGTGAACTCGGCTTCAAAGGGATGATAGTCCCTAAGGCAAATGTATCGGAAGCTGCTGTAGTAAACAACCTGGATGTCTACGGCGTGAGCTCCCTATCGGAAGTCATAGATTTTTTCACAGGGAAATCCTCATTGGCTCCGACAGTCGTGAACACACGGCAGGAATTCACCCGCTCGTCCGGAATATTCGACTGCGATTTCTCCGAGGTAAAGGGACAGAAGCCAGTGAAACGTGCTTTTGAGGTAGCCTGTGCCGGCGGACACAACATACTGCTTGTCGGACCTCCCGGGTCAGGCAAATCAATGATGGCAAAACGGCTGCCTACCATACTGCCGCCACTCACTCTCTCCGAGGCTCTTGAGACCACCAAGATACACTCTGTGGCTGGACGTCTCAAAAGCGGTTCGCGGCTCATGACATCACGCCCTTACCGGTCGCCACATCACACCATATCACCTGTAGCACTCGTCGGCGGAGGGAGCAACCCTGTACCCGGCGAAATCTCACTCGCTCATAACGGCGTGCTGTTCATGGACGAATTCCCTGAATTTTCCCGACAGGTCCTCGAAGTGATGCGGCAGCCATTGGAGGACAGGCACATAACCATATCACGCGCCAAATACACTATCGACTACCCGACCGGATTTATGCTTGTCGCATCCATGAATCCATGTCCGTGCGGCTACTACAACCACCCCACAAAGGAGTGCACATGCTCCCCTGGAGCGGTGCAGAAGTACCTCAACCGCATATCCGGGCCACTGCTTGACCGCATTGACTTACAGGTGGAGATCTTTCCAGTGCCGTTTGACAGCCTTATCGACAAGAACCCAGCGGAGACAAGTGCCGACATAAGGGACCGCGTTATTAGAGCACGACTGCTCCAGGACCATAGATTCTCCCTTGAGAGGCATATCCACTGCAATGCCCAGATGACCCATCGTCTGCTCTCAGTCCACACCACACTCGACGGGGAGTGCACACGGCTGCTAAGGGATACAATGACCCGCCTCGACATGTCGGCGCGAGCCTACGACCGCATCCTGAAAGTGGCACGTACCATAGCCGACCTTGACTATGCCACGCGGGAACACTTTGACCCGACCGACACCAAAAGCATATCGGAGGCAGCCTCATCACCGATCCTCAGCGATCATCTTTACGAAGCCCTCGCCTACCGCTCTCTCGACCGTGGCTCTTGGGGAAAGACCTCTGGTCTATAACCTCGGCACCCTTCCTACAAGGCTGTCAGGAAGTTTCGGCATGGCACCTGCACACGAGCACACATATGCCGATGTGTCTACTGCAAGCCTGTGGGCTTCTCTCAGTGGCATTCCGCTCAGCATTCCTGCCACAAACGCCCCTGTGAATGAGTCGCCGGCACCTACGGTATCAACGACATCCACACGTGGTGTCTCCACAAACGACACCTCCTTACCGGTGAACACATAGCTGCCGTTCACTCCGCATGTGAGAATCAATGTCCTGAGTCCATATTTCTCAAGCAATGCAATGCATCTTTCCTGCTGGCTGCCACCGCTGATGCCGAGCATCCCGCTCACCACCTCAAGTTCCTCATCATTAATCTTGAGCACATTGCAGCGTGCAAGAGAATCGGATATCACCTGCGGTGTATAGAAACTGAGCCGCAGGTTTATGTCAAACACCTTATATTGTCCGTCTCCGTCAGGCATGGCGTCCAGGAATGCCTTTATGGTAGCACGCGACACCTCGCTGCGCTGAGCCAGGGAGCCGAAACTCACAGCACGCGTCACCGACGCAATGTCACGGAGCGCATCAGTAAACGGTATATTATCCCAGGCAGCACCCTCCTTTATATCATAGCAAGGCACACCGGCAGCGTCAAGGCTCACCTGTACCGTGCCGGTGGGATAGTCCACTTCCGCAATATTACATTCTATATCCCTTGCCAGGACCGCAGCTTTAAGCTCCTCGCCCAGATCATCATTGCCTACTGCACTCACCCCAATGGCTGGCAGCCCGAACTGCGACACATGATAAGCAAAGTTACATGGCGCACCACCTATCTTCTTTCCGTCAGGCAGAACATCCCACAGCAACTCCCCGATACCGACTATCAGTGCCGGAGAATTCTCAAATTTTTCATTCATGACACACATTACTAAAAATTAATCTCCGCAAAAATACTCAAATCGTCCATACCTTGCATCATCCCACAGTCAGAATGTGCACTAAAAACATAAAAAATTCACATCAACCATCCTCCCTGATGTTAGCAATACCTTAAATCATGACTGCATGAACTCTGCTTTTTATTTTTTTTTAATTTTTTTTAATTTTCCGTCATTTTTTGTACCTTTGCAGACGGATTTCAGAACGGCACGCTCTACTCATGCGCTTTATCTCATTCATATTAGCCACCTTTATTATGCTTATGTGCACAGCTCCTGCATTTGAGCATGACACATGTGTGCTGCATGAAACTAAGTGTTCCTGTGCCGATGACAATTGCGGAAAAGAATGTGACAGCGATTGCAATTGCTGCTCACCGTTCATAGCATGCACCACCTGTTCGGGATTCGTAGTGACACCCCGGACTACAACCGCCGTCCATATCAATTATGCACACATAGACTACCTGCTACCGGCATCCGACAAGATCCCCTACATTTTCATATCGGTCGACACGCCCCCTCCTGTCCATTGTTAAACGACTATTATCGGTCAGTAATAACATGGTCATGACTAATACAGTCGTGACCCGTATTTCCACACCAATCATAAATCATCTTAACAATGAAAAAACTATCTATATTCATAGCGATAATGCTTTTATCGCTACAGTCAGTCTGTGCACAAAACATATTCAAAGCCAAAATCATCGACGGAGATTGTGGCGAAACCCTTATCGGAGCCACAGCCATCCTGCAAGGCAGCAACAAAGGGGCAATGTCCGATGCAGAAGGGATTGTAACCATCACAGGTATCCCTGACGGCACACACACCATCATATTCTCATGCACCGGATTCGAGACTGAACGAAAAAAATTCACATTCCCGCTTCAATCACCCGACAAAACTGTCATAATATCCTTGGAAGAGGAAGAAAACGAGCTTGAAGAGGTGGTGGTAACAGCCACTCGCGGCACACGCACATTCAATGACCTCCCTACACGCGTGGAGTTCATCGGCTCAGAGGAACTGGAAGAAAAGAGCCTCATGAAACCTGGCGACATCCGTATGCTCCTCAGCGAAAGCACCGGCATACAGACCCAACAGACATCGGCTATATCGGGCAACTCCCTCATAAAGATACAGGGACTTGACGGGAAATACACTCAGATACTGAAAGACGGATTTCCGGTCTTCTCGGGCGCGGCTGCCGGTCTGGGGCTTTTACAGACACCTCCGCTTGATCTCAAACAGGTTGAGATTATCAAAGGCTCATCAAGTACGCTTTATGGCGGCGGAGCCATAGCAGGTCTTGTCAATCTTGTGTCAAAGACCCCTGAAGAAAAGCGTGATTTCCAGGTTCAGCTCAACGGCACCACAGCTAAAGGGCTTGATGTGAACACATTCTACTCTCAACGTTTCAACAAAGCAGGCACCACAGTCTTTGCCTCCTACAACCGCAACTGGGCATATGACCCATCCGATGTAGGATTTACCGCCATACCTGAATTTGACCGGTTCACACTCAATCCCACCATATTCCTCTACCCAAGCGAAAACACCATCGCAAGCCTCGGCATAGAAGCTATGATCGAGGACCGTCTGGGAGGCGACATACACTACATAAAGCACGGTCACACCTCCGACCATCCGTATTTCGAGAAAAACAGCTCCCAACGCTACTCCTCACGACTGAATGTAAAACACAAGCTAAATGGCAACAGCAGTCTCAATGTAAAGAACAGTGTGACATTGTTCCGCCGCAGATTAGAGATCCCTGACTACCGCTTCAAAGGCGACCAGTGGTCATCATTCAGCGAATTGTCATACATCAACACCCGAGAGAAATGCGAATGGATTGCCGGAGCCAACGCCTGGACCGAACACTTCGATGAAAAGCAGCTCACATCCATCCCTGCCAGGGACTTCAGCCTGAACACTTTCGGAGCCTTCGTTCAGAACACCGTCAACATCAGCGAAAACATGGTAATTGAAAGCGGCTTGCGCGGAGATTACGTTCACGACTACGGCTTTGCAATACTGCCACGCATATCAGCCCTATACAGGTTCAACAATAAGTTCTCCACACGCATAGGCGGAGGATTCGGCTACAAGCCACCGTCAATATTCTCGGAAGAGAGCGAAAGGCTGCAATATGAGAACGTGCTCCCTATCGACAAGGAATTCAATAAGCTCGAACGTAGCTACGGAGCCAACCTTGATTTCAACTACCGCACCTCCATAGCCGACGGACGTGTACTATTCACTGTGAATCAGCTCTTCTTCTATACCTATCTCCGTCACCCGCTCGAACTCAAAAAAGAGTCCGACGGCCTGTACCGTTTCTACAACATCGCAGGCAACATGAACAGCAAAGGTGCTGAGACTAACGTAAAAGTGATGTACTCTGATTTCAGTCTCTTTCTCGGATACACCTACACCGATGCCAGGATAAAGGAAAACGGCATGAACCACAGGAAAACCCTCACTCCGAAACATCGCCTGAACTCTATGCTGATGTATGAGGTAGAGGACAGCTGGAGGATAGGATATGAGCTGTACTATGTCGGCGAGCAGCATCTCACTGACGGATTGATGGGAAAGGACTATGTGACGATGGGGTTCATGATACAGAAGATTTGGGATAAATTCTCTATATACGCCAACTTCGAGAACTTCACCGACCGCAGACAGACCCGCTTTGACACCATATATACAGGAAGCATCAGCAATCCCGAATTCCGTGACATATACGCCCCCCTTGACGGATTCGTTGCAAATGCCGGAATCATCCTCAAATTCTGACATATGATACCCCTCCGATACGATTATATCGAAGGGGTATCATAATACACAATGGTTTTTAGTTATTTGTTCCCTTCAAGTTTTCCTAAACGCATCACTATTGATGTTTGGCTTCTTCCCATTTTTGCTGCAATATATTTTATGCTTTTCCCCTCATGATACAGCGTCATTAGAAAGTTATCGGCATTGCGTGTCCATCTTTTATTCGCATTTGGATGCTTTTCATAACTTTTTTCTGTAATTTTTTCGGGATGCAGAATTTCATCAACAAACACAGACGGAAAACGCTTGTCATATAATACGAAAGTCCTTATCTTCGCCCTTGTAATTGCAACATAGAACAATCTCCTTTCTTCGCCATAAGGATATTGGTCGCTCTTTGTCAAAACATAATTTAGCACAGGGTCATCATTGACCAGGGACGGAAATCCATATGTGTCCTTATTACATTGGAGAATTATCACATAGTCCGCTTCAAGACCTTTGGATTTATGGGCTGTCAGAAACTCTATTTTCCTGTTTCCGATAAAGTAGTAAAATCTGTTGCCCTCTTTCGTGGATTGATACCTGTATGACAGATAGTAATCATCGAATGAATATCGTCCTAACAAAAAAATAGATTTGTCCAAAGGAATTGACGCAACCAACTGTTCGATAACGTTGCAATAATTGGCTCGGTCATACTCGTAAAAGAACAATTCGGTCTTGGTTTCCGGATTGTATGGATGTATGTCCTTTTTTATTTGTGTTCCGTTCTGTTGTATGAATTGCGATGATAGGCTGACCAACGGTTCGCCAAAGCGGTATGTGGTTTCAATCTTGTTTATATCAGTATGACCAAAGAAATCTTGGAAACTATTAAAGAGAGCCATGTCACTGCCGGAGAAACGATATATTGATTGCCAATCATCTCCGACACAGTATAGTTTAGCAGGTGGATTACCTTCTCTAAGAGCTTTCAAAAAATTGTAGCGATCAAACGATATATCTTGAAATTCATCGACAATAATATAATCGTATCTCACAGGGTGAAGTGAACGGCATATATCGGTAGCTTGCAGTATCGCATCCGTAAAATCTATCTGATTGAGTTTTCTTAATTCTTCAATATATCGTTCATAAACAGGTTGAAAAATATTCTTTATAATGAACTCGTTACGCTCATCTCCTATGCTTTTAACTTCCCTTATAACCTCATGTATGGATCTGCAATTTGACTTTATTAATGTTACAAAGGTGACGACAAGCCGGATAAACGATTTTTCCTGCTTGCTGTTGGGAGACAGAACCATATCATATAATTCCGCATCCGTTTTTTCTTTGACAGGAACACCTGCCTTTTCCAGTTGTATCTTCAGTTTGTCCCTGATATCGTAATAGTGAAAATCAGCACTTGTGGTTGTCAATAGTTCCGTACCGAATTTCTCATGTGCGGCCTTTTTCCATGTGATACCGTCATTATATTGCTGATTGGCTTCTTCATAGGTAATACCTCGGTCTTTGGCAAACCACATAGGGACAAGGCTGTGTTCGTCCACGCCAAAGTGTTCCAGATATATTCGTTTTGTTTCACCGTCTCGTTCATAATAAATGGAGAAATCCGGCATGTATTGCGAATGCATTTCATCTGCCAAAGAATGTTCGTAAGGTTCTTCGTATCTGAATTTCACGCCAAGCAATGACAGCGCAAGACATATTTTCTGCTCCTGTTCACTTCGAACGTAAACAGTCTTCCCATCCATATCCGGAAACTGCGCTTTCAAACGTGTTTCTTTTTGTTCTGAAAGCTGTTGCCTACGCTCGTTCTTTTGTCGTTCCCAATCTTGTTCTTGAATTTGGTAATCAAAGAAGTATTCAACCACACTCTTTTTGAAGTTGTCGTCATCAAGTAGTTCTTGATATATTTTCAAAAACAGTGCGTCTGTGTTACTGCATATCGACGGTTTCTGACCTGTCACCTGTCCGATGATATCAAGAGCAAGTTTATGGAATGTGTAACCACGCAATCCCTCAATACCCATTCTGTCTGTCAGTTCGGCGGCCGCCTTGTTGGTATAGCTAATAAGGAGGATATTTTGAGGCTCAATATGTTTAATTTCTATAAGATACTTCACTTTTCCCACAATAGACGATGTCTTTCCGCTTCCTGCACTACTGATTACCAAACAGTTGTCCTCACCTGACACAATGGATCGTCTTTGTTGCTTATCCAACGGATATTTCAGACAATGGTCGAAAAAATCCTTATAGGTGTTAAGTTCCTCTTTTATAAATCTGTCATTATGGCTTTTGATGAGCCATTGTAGATTCTCAAAATCAGATACAAATTTTGCGATTGTTTCAGACGGTTCCACATGGAATGTTTCAAGCCGTTTAAGACAGTCATTTACTTCATGGAACAACTCTGTATAATATTCCGTAAACAGTTTCTCTTCTCGAAATGTTATGTATTGCCCATTAAATGTTTGTTCCAAATTGGACTCGATATCTTTAAAAAAGTGTTCGTTTTCTTGTCTTAGTGTTTCTTCCCTGCTTTCATGGTTGGCTTGGAAAGGAGTTATGCTCTCTACTCTAAAAGACAGCTCATTCGAATTCTTTTTTAACAATATGCGTATCGCTACTATGGCAACAATAGCTATAGCAGCGATACATAAACCTAAAGTGAGCAATAGAGTCATTTTTACAACTTGTTATAAATTAGGCTGTCGGCGTATTTAATTTGTGGCTGGGACAGCATGGTTAATAGGTACGACTGCACGGTTTTCTTCATCGAACAACCACTGAACCTGCCATGTTTTACCGTCTATTCTGTCAAGGAGAATGAAGTTATAGATGTTTTGAGTGGAATAAAGTTCAAAACGTCCATTGACTTTCTTACCTCGTGACCAGCGGATTAGGATTTAAGTCGTATTCAAAGCGTCCTTCATCACCTTTGACGCTATATTGCACTTGCGACATCTGTCCTGTCCTGAGTGTCAAGATTAATGAATGTCCACATATTTTGTGTGGGAAAGAGCTTGAAGCGTCCTATGTCATACGTTTGTACGAGCTGCTATTTTGCTTCTTCCTTGGGCGTTACAAATCTTTTCATACTACACTGTTTTTAGATGTCGTCTAAATCATTTTTGATTTTGGCTTCAGCATTCAGCGAGTCCCGATAACGTATCATGACCACACCCTCATAGACACCTGATGTTTTTTCTATTGAAAGCTGTATATCACCACCTGTCACTTCCCATGCGCTGCCATACACGACAGTTCCCTGATGTACTTCTGCCATTAAAGCAGTATTGGAATCAGAATGTGCAGGATTGTTTTCTTTTGAAATTGTAGGCTCTCCGTATTTACGAGTATATAGATCCTTGTAATAGTCATAAATATAAACAAGGGTCTTCCACTCTTCGCTTGGCTCAAAGAAAACGACTACAGCAAAAACGTTTTTTCCATCGTCTGTTGCTTTAACACCGACTGTAGCCTTACGCCCTGTGAAATCACCAGTAAACAACGTTATGTTATTGTCACGACCAATTGAAGTAAATCCTTTGGCTTTGAGTTTCTGACAGAATGATGTCATACTTCCTTCAATGGGAATACCTTTGAAAGAGAGATGTTCTTGTGCCATAATGTTGATAACAGCAAAGAGCATGGCTAAAGTGATTAAGAGCTTTTTCATTTTCTTCTTATTCAAGTGGCTCTTTTAGTTCCTATTGAGCCGTTAATCACGCAGAAGCGTGGAACTGCAAATGCCACGTTCTGAATTGGAGGTCGTAGGAAACCTGTACACACGAATGTAGTAATAGCAGCCCACGCTATAGCGTGAGAACCACTATGCCATCCTTGTGTGTAATTGTGAAATTTCCTACGTTTCCAATTCACAAGATAAGCATAACGCTTCTTATTATTTCAAAATTTCGTGGAAAGAGTTGTCTCAATCCAAATACAAAGGTAGTTAAAATCCCATAAAAGTATCTCACTGACAGGTAAAAATCAGCATTTTAGGACTCTTTTTTTCTTTTTATACCTCTATTGGTTCTCCAAGTGTCCAAAAAAACTGTTTTATAGCAGTAAAAAAACATTTCCTATGCAATATATTAGAAAATACACTCTCATATTGGAATGTTGGTAGTTATATTTAATTTGAGTTTACACAAATAGTCCGATACTACTCTCAAATAAAAATCTGATGAATTGTGACATTATAAGGCGCAGGAAATCCATAAATTTATTTACCTTTGCAACCGGTCCCCCTCCCCCACTGAACAATTATGGCACGAAATCTATTAGGCCGCTATGTGTGGCTCATCGACACCATCAGAAGGTACGGCTCCATAAAGCGTGGAAAGCTTAACGAGCTGTGGGTAATATCACCTTTTTCAAACGGTGAACCGCTCCCGCGCCGCACATTCTACAACTACCGTGAAGCCATTGAGGAGCTTTTCTCAATATCAATCAACTATGACCCTGCCACCTATGAATACTCCATCGCCACAGGTGACAACCATCAGGAGGGGGTCACCGACTGGCTGCTCAACACTGCTGCCATGAGCAACGCGCTATCCACCGCCTCCGACATATCCGAGAGGATATTCCTTGAGGATGTGCCGTCCGCACGCCTATATCTGTCGCAGGTGATATCCGCCCTGCGCGAACACCGTGCCGTACATTTCACCTACCGTCCATACACACGCTCGACACCCAGCAACGGAGTCATCGTGGAGCCGTATTTCCTGAAAATTTTCCGTCAGCGGTGGTATCTTACAGGACGCAATGTGGCGGACCAGAAAGTGAAGACCTATGCACTCGACCGCATGGAGGATGTCACGCTGGACGATGACACATTTGAGCCGGACCCGACTTTTGACGCAGAGAGCTATGTGCGCGACACATTCGGCATAGTGTTCTCTCAGGGAGAAGCCAAGGATGTGGCACTGCGCACCGATTCGCGGCAAGCAAAATATTTCCGAGCACTCCCTCTTCATCATTCCCAGCGGGAGGTGGTACACGATGACTACTCAATATTCTATTACCGCCTGCGCCTCACCCCCGATTTTCTTCAGGAGGTGCTGTCATTAGGCCCGAATGTGTGCGTGATCGCACCACCGGAACTTCGAGCCATGGTCACATCCTCCCTGCATGAGACCCTCTCTCTATATGAATCGAAAGATTAACCTGCCATCGGCTATCTCTTCAATTCGTATATTTCAAGAAAATATCACCTTCATGCGAACAATACAAGGATACCCCTTGTTATAATTGAAGAGTCACGGACATAAACACAGCCGCCAGACTCTCTTACATCCTATAACACATTTACACACATGGATAAAAAATCAATAAAAGGCACTCAGACCGAGCACAATCTGCTCGCAGCTTTCGCCGGTGAAAGCCAGGCTCGTTCACGATATACCCTCTTCGCAAAAAAAGCCAAGGAAGAGGGCTACCGACAGATTGCTAAAATATTCAAGATGACTGCCAAGCAGGAAATGAGTCACGCCGAGATGTTCTTCAGCAAGCTTGAGGGAGGTATCGTGACCATCCAGGCAGGCTATCCTGCCGGAGTGGTAGGCGACACCATCACTAATCTTCGCGAAGCAGCCGCAGGAGAACGTGAGGAATGGAGCGACCTGTACGCCAACTTCGCGCAGACCGCCGCCGATGAGGGATTCCCAGAGATAGCCATGATATTCAAGATGGTGGCAAAGGTAGAGGTCGAGCATGAGAAGCGTTATCTACGTCTGCTCGAACGCCTCACCAACGACCAGGAATTTTCAAGCAACAATCCTGAGCAGGAATGGCAATGCATGCATTGCGGCTATGTGCACAAAGGAAGCTCAGCCCCCAAGAAATGCCCTGTATGCGGAAAGGAACAGGCTTATTTCGAGCGTAAGGCCGAGAACTATTAATAAAAGCCACGAAGAGGCTACAAACCTATCTTTCTATATATAACAACATCAACGACCGAGCACACATGTGTGCTCGGTCGTTGACATTTTACGGAATCATGTCCTTGCACTCCGGGGCATCATCCTTCAGAATCGGAGGTCGAATCCGGTTCTACAGTCGTCTTCTGCTTCTCACATTTGCTATGGCGGGCATAGGCAGAGGCCATACGCGTATGATAACGACGGCGAGCATAGGCAGGTCCGTTATATCCACGTGCAAATGCGGCCCAGTTTTTGGACTGGAGATGCTTTACCAGTCCGGTGTTCGTGATGAAATTTGCAAACATGTCGAGCTGATCTCGTTCGGAACGCGACATAAGTTCCACAAAGTTCTCCAGGCTCTCGGCTCCACACCTTTTCCAATTGAAACCTCCTATCTGGAACATCCCCCAGAATGTGCCCTCGACAGCAGCCTGCGGATGAATGGTCTTGGCTGCCTCAAGGCGGCGGTTGGCACGCAACTGCGATCCACGGTGGGAATTGAACACCACGGAATGCGATTTACCATACTTTGACAGATTGACCCCATGCCTTTTGGCAAATCGGCGAAACATGGTGAGGTCAAAATTTATGAGCGGCTTGCCTGGAGCGGAAAAGCCCTCGTGAGTACATCCGGCCTCGATTTCAACGACGGCCTTGATAGCGGCGACTTCCACACCCAACGACTGGGCTACTTCAAGGAAGTCTTGTTCGGTCAATGCGAGAATTGTGTCTTTCGGCTCTGTGAGCTGTTTTGCCATAGCTACCGGCGATTCACTGACGTCAACATCTTTGTCGGTTTTTCGTGACTGTCCGTCACTATTGATGGTGAATATAGCTGAGGAAAGTAGCACCGATGCTACGAGCATGGCTGCACGTTGTAGCATAAAAATGATTTTAGTTCAACAATGCCCTTGTACACCGGCCATGGCGCAAAGGGTGATAATTAAGCATAGCATTCACCGGATGGGACATAACCCATGCACCATACGGATTTGGAGAGAACGCTATAACTTTCATATAACGTATACTATATGCATATTATTGCATAAGCCATTAAAAATATTTTTATCGGCTTATGATATCAAAAAATACAGGTGGCGTGGACTGCTTCAACACATCCTCGCCACCTGATTGTATCTAACGGATATTTTATGTTATTTCTTGGTCACAGCCACCTTTTCAAGTGTGCGCTTCAACTGACCGTAGAAACGTTCCACGGCAGGGATATGCATACGCTCGGAGGGAGAATGCACATCGCGGAGAGTCGGACCGAACGACACCATATCCAGATGAGGATACTTGGTGAGGAAAAGTCCGCACTCAAGGCCGGCATGGATAGCCTTGATGGCTGGCTTCACACCGTAAAGCTCCTCATAGGCATCGCGGCTCATCTTCATGATAGGCGACTCCATATTGGGCTGCCATCCTGGATAACCCTCTCCATGCTCCACACGTGCACCGGCAAGGAGGAAATGTGCCTCCACCTGAGCCGCGATATCATGCTTGCGCGACTCTACCGAGCTACGCTGGCTTGTCGTTACTACAATTGTATTGTCGGATGTCATCTTTACAGAGGCAAGGTTAGTGGATGTCTCCACAAGACCCTCAAGATCACGGCTCATTGACACAACACCATGAGGCGCGCTATAGAGCGCACGTATAAGGCTGGTAGAAGTCTCCTGGTCAATAGCGAAATCAGGAGCGTCCACGCTCTCCATCGTTATCTTGAGATTAGGTTCCAGTCCGGCATACTCGTTCTCAAGCTCTGCGATATAATTGTTGAGCTGAACTCTTACGCTCTCCTTCTTGGAAGTGTGCACACCTATCACTGCATGCGACGCACGCGGGATGGCATTGCGCAGATTTCCGCCGTCGATCTCCGACACCACTACCTCATGCTGGCCTGAAAGACGGAAAAGGAAACGAGCAAGAAGCTTATTGGCATTAGCGCGTCCGAGATGGATGTCACCGCCTGAGTGACCGCCGTTGAGCCCCTCGACATTTATCCTGAAATAAAGGAAATCATTAGGAGCAAACGAACGCTTGTAGGTAAAGAATGCCTGGGTATCTATACCTCCGGCACAGCCAACGAAAATCTCAGCATCATCCTCCGAGTCAAGGTTAAGAAGTATTGAGCCAGATATCATACCTTCGCCGAGATTGTTGGCTCCGGTCATACCGGTCTCTTCATCGACAGTGAACAGTGCCTCGATAGGACCATGCTCAAACGACTTATCAGTGAGGATAGCGAGCGAAGCTGCCATTCCTATACCGTTATCCGCTCCGAGAGTGGTACCCTTGGTTCTGATCCATTCTCCGTCCACATATGCCGGAATGGGCCGGGTGGTGAAATCAAAACTCTTGTCATTGCTTTCACACACCATATCCATATGCCCCTGCAAAATTACCGTGGGCGCATCTTCATGCCCGGGGTGGCAGGCACACTGAGCACTACATTGCCCACTGCATCGGTCTTTGCAGCTATATCGTGCTCCCTGGCAAAGTCCAGAAGATATGCGCGAATTTTCTCCTCCTTCTTGGAGGGACGCGGAATACGTGTAATCTCGTCAAATATCGAGAACACTGCCTGGGGCTGAAGATCTTTGATTTCCATATTTTGAATTATTATTTAAGGTGGTTTTTGTCTTTTAATTTTAGGTGTTTTTAACTGGTATTTTTAGAATATTTTAGCTCATAAGTGAATCAAGTATAAAAAATACTTAATTGCACCACTAAATTACAAAATAAAATTGAGATAAGCTCTATTATTAGGCTAAAATTGCTACATTTGCAGTGGAAAAACTCTTACAACGATGAATATTCTCCCCACCATAGGCCTTGCAATCGCCATGATAGCGTTAGCTGTAATATTGCTCGGAATAAAGATATTCTTCGTCAAAGGAGGCAGATTCCCTTCGGTGCATGCCCACAACAATGCCGAACTCCGGCGCAGGGGCGTAGGTTGCCACCATGACATGTAACCGCCACGCGCACACACACAACCACACAGAAACATCAAAAGTAATTCTATTACATCATTATCATTCAGATTTACGATATGAAAAAGTTAGCAATGTCAGCTTCCTCGCTGCTCTTAGGCATAATGGCGTTGAGCATGACATCTTGCGGAGGAGACTCTGCCACCGACAAGAGCTCAGCCACACAGGCCCCTACAGCGACTTCGGCCGATGGCGCGACAACCACCTCTTCTATCAACATCCGTTACATCGATGGCGACTCAGTGCTCGCTCACTACCAGCTCGCCAAAGATCTTCAGGAGGCCACCATGCGGGCTGTACAGCGCATTGACAACGCACGCAACTCGAAAGGCACTGAAATACAGAAATTCGCCGCTTCAATACAGCAGAAAGCTCAGTCAAACGGATATCTCACCGAGGCAAGCTACAACGCTGATATGCAGAAGCTCCAGAAAATGCAGCAGGATGCTGAAAACTATCTCGCCAGCCTCAGTCGCAATGCCGACAACGAGCTCGCACAGCAGCAGATCCAGCTCAACGACTCCATAGAGAAATTCATAAAGGAGTACAACGCATCAAAGAAGTATGATGCCATCCTGTACAAGAACGCCGGCGTATACTTCAATCCATCTCTCGACATCACAAATGAAGTGATCGAAGGCTTGAACGCACGCTACACCAAGCCCGAAGAGAAAAAATAACCAACAACGACGACAAATCCATACATTCAAATAATACGCGAAAGGCGCCAGCTGTTATAGCTCGCGCCTTTCTTAATTATTAAACCACTTGGATTGCCTCATTTGGCAAGACCCGCACGAAGCCGACCTTTAGAGTACGACACTCGTTGCTCTGCGACACAGGTCGAAATATTAAGCCTCTGAGCAATCTCTTTCATACTATATCCCGCAAAGTACATCTCTGCCGGCTTACGGTACTCCTCACTGAGCCCTTCCAGCACACAGGTGACCTCACTACAAGCATAGGTCCCTTCAGGCAGGGATTCATCTCCGATACGAGAAAAAGAAAGTTCATGGATATCACACTCCCTTCTTGAAGAGACTGTAACCGAACGCTGACGCGACACTCCTTGAGAGAAATTCTTCTCAAAAATACTTCGCATAATACCAAACGCCCACCCTTTCAGGTTTTCATCATCCACTGAAGCACCTGTACCGGCTGTCAATGCCATAGCAGTAGTCTCCTTCAACAGATCTTTAGCAGCATCACGGCTTGAAGTTAACATAAAAGCATAGTTCAGCAGGTTGGGGTGTAAACGCATTAACTTATTACAGATATCCATAGACGACATATTCTTAATAGTTAGTGTGAGTTGAATTATGTTTTTACAATACAAAGTTACAAATATGTTACGATAACTTCTTTTAAAAATGATAAAATTATCACAACAAAGAATATACAATATACAAAAACTAAACACAAACCACTAACACACAAATAATTAAATCACACCATACAATATTACAATTTTATTACAATAAATCATTCCTGTTTATATAAAATTCTAAATTATTACAAAACATCCACACTCATACAAAGCCCCGCGCCCACATTGGATTAATCCAATGTGGGCGCGGGGCTTTTGTGTCGGCTGCTTTGAGCCTTGTATATGGACAGTCTTATTGCCTTTATGGGATGTTGCGCAGGGTTTTGAGATGCGCAGTGGAGGAGGGTGCTTCTGTGAGGCGCAGGCTGTGAGGCGTGCCTCCTGGCGGACCCTGGTGGGCGCGGTTGGACTGAGGCGCGATGTGGTGCTTCTACCTGTAGTCCTTGAACTGAGCCTGCAGCTTCTTCCGGGCGAAGAATATGCGGCTCTTGACGGTGCCCAGGGGTAGGCCCATGCGCTCGGCTATCTCGTTGTACTTGTAGCCGGCGACGTGCATCGAGAAGGGCACCCTGTACTCATCGGGGAAGGAGTCGATGGCGGCGGTGATCTCCCCTGCCCCGTACGACCCTTCAGGGCTCTCAAGGCCCGAGTCCTGCGAGAGGTTCAGGTGGTAGAGGTCCTCGGTCTGGTCTACGACGGTCTGGGACCGCACGCTGCGGCGGTAGTTGTTGATGAAGATGTTGCGCATGATGGTGAACACCCATCCCTTGAAGTTGGTGTTGTCGACGTACTTGCTTTCGTTGTCGAGGGCCTTCAGGGTCGTGTCCTGCAGGAGGTCGTAGGCATTGTCCCGGTCGGACGTGAGCATGTACGCGAAGTTCAGCAGGTTGCCCTGGAGGCTCATGAGCTTGCTTTCGAATTCCTTGTTTGCCATTATGGTGTCGCCTTTAGTGAATGTGTGAACTATGTCCGGTCTGTGCGGAGGCTGGGCGTGCCATGCCGTTCCGGTGATCCAAAGTTACGGAGTTCCATCCGGTGCTCGCGCATATCAATGACGGTTTTTGGCGCCACGGCGGCCGCATGATGCCGGCAATGCAGGTCCATGCCTGTATGACAGGCAGTTGCACATGTGATGCTTTTGTAACAAAATTGTTACAGGTAACAGTCCGAGGGCTCATCTGACACATATCCGCGCTCCACTGGCGCACTCCCCCTCCAGGACGACAGGGGGACAGTGATAGTGCGTCCCATGACAAAGAGAGGATGGCACCCAGTGGCAATGACAATGTGAGGAGGGATATGGAGTGTGGGCGGGGAAGGGTGCGCACCACCGCCGCCCTTGGGGCACATAAAAGAAGAGCCCCGGGGACTCTGGTCCTCGGGGATCGGGAAGGGGCGGTTATCTACTTTCCCGCTTTCGCAGTATCATCGACGTGGTGAGGTTTAACTGCTCTGTTCGGAATGGGAAGAGGTGGAGCCCTCACGCTATGGCCGCCTTAGTTCGGTAGAAGAAAGGCACGCTGGAAGCTGCGAACCGTGACTCTTGACGGCATCCGTGTGCCGTGATTAGTCCCCGGTAACACTCCGGCAAGCACCACCGGAAGGTGTGTCTGACGGACCCGCGATGATCGCACGCGGGACTCTCTGGCGTCGGACCACTCCCGGAAACGGGTCCTGTTGCCTCCGCTGATGATGCCATCGCGGGGCCACCCGGCCGGTTTAATATTATTTACATGTTTTGAGGGATGTCTCCCTGAGAAAGGGTTTGGGCGATTAGTATCGCTCGGCTGAACGCGTTGCCGCGCTTGCACCTGCGACCTATCGACGTCCTCGTCTCGGACGGCCCTTATGTGGAGATCTTATCTTGAGGGGGGCTTCGTGCTTAGATGCTTTCAGCACTTATCCTGGCCCGACGCGGCTACCCGGCGGTGCACCTGGCGGTACAACCGGCTCACCGGTGGTCGGTCCGACACGGTCCTCTCGTACTAGTGTCGGGGCCTCGCAAATCTCCCGCGCCCACAACAGATAGAGACCGAACTGTCTCACGACGTTCTGAACCCAGCTCGCGTGCCACTTTAATAGGCGAACAGCCTAACCCTTGGGACCTTCTCCAGCCCCGGGATGTGACGAGCCGACATCGAGGTGCCAAACCACTCCGTCGATATGAGCTCTTGGGAGGGATCAGCCTGTTATCCCCGGAGTACCTTTTATCCTTTGAGCGATGGCCCTTCCATGCGGAACCACCGGATCACTATGCTCTAGTTTCCTACCTGTTCGACCTGTATGTCTCTCAGTCAAGCGCGCTTGTGCCATTACACTCCACGGCCGGTTACCAATCGGCCTGAGCGCACCTTTAGAAGCCTCCGTTACTCTTTTGGAGGCGACCACCCCAGTCAAACTACCCACCAAGCAGTGTCCCCGCACCGCGGGTTAGAGACCAAACGTGCGAAGGTCAGTATTTCAACGTCGGCTCCTCGGCGACTGGCGTCGCCGGTTCTCTGCCTCCTGACTATCCTACACATCGCACGCCCGGTCACAGTGCTAAGCTGCAGTAAAGGTTCACGGGGTCTTTTCGTCCCGTTGCGGGTAATCGGCATCTTCACCGATACTACAATTTCACCGAGCTCACGGTTGAGACAGTGTCCGGATCATTACACCATTCGTGCAGGTCGGAACTTACCCGACAAGGAATTTCGCTACCTTAGGACCGTTATAGTTACGGCCGCCGTTTACCGGGGCTTCAATTCAATGCTTCCATTGCTGTGACATCTCCTCTTAACCTTCCGGCACCGGGCAGGTGTCAGGCTGTATTCTTCATCTTTCAATTTCGCACAGCCCTGTGTTTTTGTTAAACAGTTGCCTGGACCTATTCTCTGCGCCCCTCCCGGAGGAGGGGACCCCTTATCCCGAAGTTACGGGGTCAGTTTGCCTAGTTCCTTAACCGTGAATCTCTCGAGCGCCTTGGTATGTTCTACCCGACCACCTGTGTCGGTTTAGGGTACGGGTCGGCATGGGATATGCTTAGCGGATTTTCTCGGGAGCATGGTTACCTCCGCTGTCGGCTCGCCCGGGGGCTCGCCGTACTGTCCCGCTTCGGCACTCCGCCCGGATTTGCCTGGGCGGCGTATACCTTTGCGGTTCAACGCGCTATTCCGTCAGCGCGCGGGAGTGTCACTTCTCCGTCTCCACATCGCTCTCATACCGAGTAACGGAATGTTGACCGTTTCTTCCATCGGCTACGCCTTGCGGCTGCGCCTTAGGTCCCGACTGACTCTGATCCGATTAGCGTTGATCAGAAACCCTTGGTCTTACGGCGGGGGAGTTTCTCGCTCCCCTTGTCGTTACTTATACCTACATTTGCTTTTCCGGGGCCTCCAGCCAGGCTCGCGCCCAACCTTCCGCGGCTACCGGAATGCTCCCCTACCACCCGCCGAATCTTCGGCAGGTCCACGCCTTCGGCACCGGGCTTATGCCCGATTATTATCCATGCGGGACCACTCGACTAGTGAGCTGTTACGCACTCTTTAAATGAATGGCTGCTTCCAAGCCAACATCCTAGCTGTCCTTGCGGTCCCACCTCGTTATTGTCTTCAACTTAGCCCGGATTTCGGGGCCTTAGACGGTGGTCTGAGTTGTTCCTCTCTCGGACGCGGACCTTAGCACCCGCGCCCTCACTCCCGGGGACCGTGCCGTGGCATTCGGAGTTTGTCAGGACTTGATAGGCGGTGAAGCCCTCGCATCCTATCAGTCGCTCTACCTCCACGGTACTGAGCCCGAGGCTGCACCTAAATGCATTTCGGGGAGTACGAGCTATCTCCAAGTTTGATTGGCCTTTCACTCCTACCCTCAGGTCATCCGAAAGCTTTTCAACGCTTACCGGTTCGGACCTCCAGTGAGTGTTACCTCACCTTCATCCTGCCCAAGGGTAGATCACTTGGTTTCGCGTCTGCCGACGGTGACTGTGCACGCCCTCTTCGGACTCGCTTTCGCTCCGGCTCCGGGGCTGAGCCCCTTAGCCTCGCCGCCGCCGGCAACTCGTAGGTTCATTATGCAAAAGGCACGCCGTCACCCCACGAAAGGGCTCCGACCGCTTGTAGGCACATGATTTCAGGGTCTGTTTCACTCCTCTGTTCGAGGTTCTTTTCACCTTTCCCTCACGGTACTGGTTCGCTATCGGTCTCTCGGTAGTATTTAGCCTTGCGGGATGGTCCCCGCGGATTCGGCCAGGATTCCTCGTGTCCCGGCTTACTCAGGTGCCGCCTCTGTCATCACGCGCGTTTCGCCTACGGGGCTGTCACCCGCTGCGGCCCCACTTTCCAGTGGGTTCGGCTACGCTTGTCATGTCCATTCGTTGGCGGTCCTACAACCCCGGACGGTGCCTCGACACCGCCGGTTTGGGCTCCTGCGCGTTCGCTCGCCACTACTTGCGCAATCATTGGGTTATTTTCTTTTCCTCCGGGTACTGAGATGTTTCAGTTCCCCGGGTTCGCTCCATCCTTTAAGGATGGTGACGCGGTCGCCCGCGCCGGGTTGCCCCATTCGGACATCCGCGGATCACAGGATATTTGCTCCTTCCCGCGGCTTTTCGCAGCTTGTCACGTCCTTCATCGCCTCCGAGAGCCTAGGCATCCTTCATGTGCCCTTCTCTCCTTTCTTTATGACCTGTAAGTAATCCAATCGGTTTTTCCAGTAGAACACCCTCTCCTGCATCTCTTTTCAGTCAGCAGGGTTGCAGTGTTGCTTGCTCTTTGATTTGTGTTACTCGTTTTTCGATTCGCTTCGCATCAATCTTAATTGATGCGCGCTTCCAGTATGTCAATGTCCTCTCTTCTGAGTAGTCCCTGGCAGAGTTGAACTGCCGACCTCTACATTATCAGTGTAGCGCTCTAACCAACTGAGCTAAGGGACTGTCCTGATCCCTTATGGCAAGGACTCGGGTGAATCCGCCTGCGGGCGGGGATCGTATGAGGTTGCAACGTGGCGTAGAAGTGTGTGTCGAGGCGTGTTCTCCCTGTCGTATTGTCCATGTCCCGAAGTCCGAGATAGGTCCCGGCGGGCAGCCACGCCGCTTATGCGGCGGACCGTGAGAGCGGACGTCTCGTCTCGCTCCAGAAAGGAGGTGTTCCAGCCGCACCTTCCGGTACGGCTACCTTGTTACGACTTAGCCCCAGTCACCGGTTTTACCTTAGGGCGCTCCTTGCGGTTGCACACTTCAGGCACCCCCGGCTTCCATGGCTTGACGGGCGGTGTGTACAAGGCCCGGGAACGTATTCACCGCGCCATGGCTGATGCGCGATTACTAGCGAATCCAGCTTCACGGAGTCGGGTTGCAGACTCCGATCCGAACTGAGACAGGTTTTCGGGTTCCGCTCGGCGTCGCCGCCTGGCCTCCCGCTGTACCTGCCATTGTAACACGTGTGTCGCCCCGGACGTAAGGGCCGTGCTGATTTGACGTCATCCCCGCCTTCCTCGCAGCTTGCGCCGGCAGTCTCTCCAGAGTGCCCAGCATAACCTGATGGCAACTGAAGATGGGGGTTGCGCTCGTTATGGCACTTAAGCCGACACCTCACGGCACGAGCTGACGACAACCATGCAGCACCTCGACACAGGTCCCGAAGGACTGTCCGCTTTCACGGACATCCCTGCGTCGTTTGAGCCCGGGTAAGGTTCCTCGCGTATCATCGAATTAAACCACATGTTCCTCCGCTTGTGCGGGCCCCCGTCAATTCCTTTGAGTTTCACCGTTGCCGGCGTACTCCCCAGGTGGAATGCTTAACGCTTTCGCTGTGCCACCCAGCCGTCATTCCGGCCGGACAGATAGCATTCATCGTTTACTGCGTGGACTACCAGGGTATCTAATCCTGTTCGATACCCACGCTTTCGTGCATGAGCGTCAGTTGCGCGCCGGTAGGCTGCCTTCGCGATCGGAGTTCTGCGTGATATCTATGCATTTCACCGCTACACCACGCATTCCGCCTACCCTTCGCGCACTCAAGGGACACAGTTTCAACGGCGGAGCGGGGTTGAGCCCCGCGATTTTACCGCTGACTTGTGCCTCCGCCTGCGCACCCTTTAAACCCAATAAATCCGGATAACGCTCGCATCCTCCGTATTACCGCGGCTGCTGGCACGGAGTTAGCCGATGCTTTTTCTTCAGGTACTCTCACAGCAGGTCACGACCTGCCCCTTGCTCCCTGACAAAAGAGGTTTACAACCCGTAGGGCCGTCTTCCCTCACGCGACTTGGCTGGTTCAGCCTTACGGCCATTGACCAATATTCCTCACTGCTGCCTCCCGTAGGAGTCTGGTCCGTGTCTCAGTACCAGTGTGGGGGACCTTCCTCTCAGAACCCCTACGCATCGTCGCCTCGGTGGGCCGTTACCCCGCCGACTAGCTAATGCGCCGCATGGCCATCCGCAGCCGATGAATCTTTAACCGCCGAGGGATGCCCCTCTGCGGTGTTACGCGGTATTAGACGGAATTTCTTCCGCTTATCCCCCTGCTGCGGGCAGGTTCCATACGTGTTACTCACCCGTGCGCCGGTCGCCGGCGGGAGCATTGCTGCTCCCCCGCTGCCCCTCGACTTGCATGTGTTAAGCCTGTCGCTAGCGTTCATCCTGAGCCAGGATCAAACTCTCCGCTGTTTTCTATTGTCTTATTTTCTTCTTTTCAGTTGAAATCAAGCAACAGAAACTGTTTGTTGTTGTTTGTTGCTTTCGCGGAGAGACGAACCTCTCACCGCACCCGTCCGGAGGACGGTGCGTGTCGCCCAGCGGACATGTCTGCCCTTAACGCCGGTCTATTTCGTTTCTTCTTGTATGGGATGGAAATTGACAGGAGAATCATATCGCCGCCGCTAGGCAGCGACCGTCTCTTGTACTACTTCTATCGTTGCAATTCTTTCAATGTTCTCGCGCTTGACCAGGGGCGTTCCCCGGAAAAGCGATGCAAAGGTACAGCCTTTTCTCATCCCATCCAAATTTTTATACCCCTTTTAACAGTTATTTAACATATCAGGGCGAACTTTATTCCCAAATCGGTGTTACAGGACTGTTTTTAGCCCAAAAACCCAATCAAAAAAACATATATCCAAGCTGAAAAAAATATCATCTTTTCCAATGAGACCCCCACAACAATCTCCGGCATCACACCTCTCCACGAAGAACAAACACCAAACCACCATAACAGCGGAAACACATTATTATTTGCAGATATTAGGGATTCTTTCTAACTTTGAGGAATGAAAACGTGCTAATATTTGTAATCTATGAGACGTATCATCACCTTATTATATATAGCTGTCGTATCAGCAGCCCTTACCGGAAACACCTACGCATCATTTCCAGGCGAAGTGAGATGGCACAACGAGACCGCCGACACCACCAAAATCAACCGCATCCTCATAGATGCCTCAAACCTTGCCGACAAGACCCCAAACGAATTGATGGCATATATCGGAATGCGATTTGAAGGCACACCATATGTGGCAGGCACTCTTGAGGGCGATCCGGAAATGCTCACCGTCAATCTCGATGAGATGGACTGCACAACTTTCGTGGAAACAGTATCGGCAATGGCGCTCACAATCAAGGAACGGAGAAACTCCTGGCAGGATTTCCTATACAATCTGGAGCAACTGCGCTACCGACAGGGACGGATCAACGGATACGCATCCAGGCTTCATTATATAAGCGACTGGATCGTTGACAACACCCACCGCGGAAATCTACGCGACATCACCGACCGCCTGCCCGGAGCAAAATATCAGATAAAGACCATCGACTACATGTCACGTCACCGCGACTCCTACCCTGCAATGAAGGACGACGCCACATTTGAAGGGATCAAGAACTCCGAAGTCGGATACCGCTCACACCGATACCCCTATATACGCCGGTCTGCATTAATGACAAAAAAAGCCCCCTTCTGGATAAAGGAAGGGGACATAATAGCTTTCACAACCAAAATCGAAGGTCTCGACGTGACACACATTGGCATAGTGATGTTAAAAGACGGCGTTCCGCATCTGCTTCACGCATCCTCCAAACTGGGGAAAGTGGTGCTCGATCCGACACCGCTAAGCGAGTACCTGAGCAAAAACAACAGTATAACCGGAGCCCGCTTCATACGTATAGGCGAACAGCGTTAAACCGCCAAGCTCCCTATTCCATGCCGTATTCCTTTATCTTACGGTAAAGGGTGCGCTCAGAAATGTTAAGTTCCGCCGCCGTCGCCTTGCGCCGACCGCCGTTTCTTTCGAGCGCGCGGCGTATTGTCTCACGCTCGGTCTCCTCAAGCGTCGTAGGTGACGCGGACACATCGACATCCCGCACACGCTCCTGCGCAGGCACCCTGAGAGGAGAGCAGAACGGCTCAAACTTCACAATGGAGGAGGACTGCACCGGCGCAGATGCGGCATCGCGGGTCTCCACAGTATCTACAAAAGGAGTGTGAGCCGACGACGTATGGTCAAGCCTCTCTCTCAACGAATCGATCTGCTGCTGGAGCCTTACTATCATGCCCAACAGCATCTCCCGCTCCAACGCATAATCATGAGGATTATCACCGGCTCCCACGTGAACAGGAGCAAGCCCTGCTCCGCCGTTGCCCGGAAGATAGGTCCGCAACATAGCAGAGTCTATATTATCACCGGCATGAAAAAGAGCCATCTGCTCCACCACATTCTTAAGCTGGCGCACATTGCCCGGCCAACGATATGCCATGAGCAGCTGTCGGGCAGTGTCGTCAAACGTGATGCGCGGCATAGTGTAACGCTCTGCGAAATCAGCAGCAAATTTCCGTGCCAGCAATGGGATATCGGCACCCCTGTCACGCAACGGAGGGATCGATATCGACACTGTGGAAAGCCTGTAATAGAGGTCTTCCCTGAAACGTCCCTCCGACACAGCTCTCACCATATCCACATTAGTGGCTGCGACTATGCGCACATTCGCCCTCTGCACCGTGGACGATCCCACCTTAATAAACTCGCCGCTCTCAAGCACGCGAAGAAGCCGAGCCTGGGTGGTCAATGGCAGCTCCGCCACCTCGTCAAGAAAAATAGTACCGCCGTCAGCCTCCTCGAAATAGCCCTTGCGGGTGGAGACTGCGCCGGTGAAGGCACCTTTCTCATGCCCGAAAAGCTCCGAATCGATAGTACCTTCGGGTATCGCACCGCAGTTGACGGCTATATATCTGGCATGCTTCCGCGACGAAAATCCGTGGATTATTTTCGGGAAAAACTCTTTTCCGCTTCCGCTCTCACCTGTGACAAGCACCGACAGATCAATAGGAGCCACCTGGACTGCACGAGCCACAGACTCCATCAGCGCAGGAGAATTCCCTATTATGCCAAAACGCTGCTTGGCCTGAACCACCTGAGGGGGATAATCAAGATGCTCCAGCTCCATCATTTCAGTTTTTTCAGCTCATAAGTCCTGGCTTTTAGCCACTCCCCAAGTTCAGACACCGAACCGGAATGAGCCTTGATCTCCTCCGGAGTTATAATGTCACCGACCGAGATATGCAGAGTGTCACCCTTGCGGCGGAACACCTCTGCGGGAAGCCGCAACGTACGCAACTGCCAGCTTATCACCCCGAGCGCACGGAACCACCAGCTGTTCAGCCCATGAAAGAAAATCGGAATAACCGGCACTCCGAGCTGCTGGATAAGGCGTATCACCACCGGCTGCCACTCTCGGTCCTCGAAACGGAGGTGCCTGTTATAGTTGCCTACTGCACCGGCGGGGAAGAAGCCGATAGGATGCCCTTTGCGCACCTGCATCATTGCCTCCTTTATGCCGCGCATCGACACCGCCTTCTTGGCGGGGTCATCGCTTGCAGCCTGATCGACGGCCATGAAATTAGGGCGCATCGCCGTGATATGGTTTAGTATCATATTGACCATAACCTTGTATTCCGGACGGCGGCTACCGACGATATCTATAAGCGTGATACCGTCCAAAGCCCCGAAAGGATGATTGCTCACAGTTATGAACGGCCCCTCGGGCAGATTGTCGAGGAGCTGCTCATTGTCGATCCTAAGCTTTATGTCAAGATCGTTAAGCAGGCCGCGACAGAACCGCGGACCCGGAGTGTCAAAATTATGATCATGAATCCAATTGACCTTATCAATGTCAAGCATCTTCATTACGCGCTCCACGAGCCAGCGTTTGCCCTTGAAAAAAGGCGCCATCTTTACTATGTCGTCGTAATCGAGCACAGTGCGCTTCACTGGGGCGTCCTGCCCGGAAACATTAGGATTTTCCATAGCTTCAAAATTTTATACAAAGGTAATAAAAAACCACCTACCTTGCTCCCTGCTCAATAAAAAAAGAGGCTCAAACCGGCTCAAACACCCTGCAACGAAGCCCCGTTTCAATAAATTAACACATAAAATATGGCACAAACCGACAAAAAATGTGAAAAAATTTCTAACTTTGCCCCCTGCTAAACGCGCAGAGTGGTAAAGCCAAACCGCGTCGCGCTACCATATTGTCACAGGAATCAACGATGAATTTACTCCAAGAGAAACTCAGCAAGTACACCGCCCCACAGGAAGCTCAAGCCGCAGGTGTGTACCCATACTTCAGGGCCATATCGAGCGAACAGGACCCTGAGGTGATAATGAATGGAAAAAAAGTGCTGATGTTCGGCTCAAACTGCTACACCGGACTCGTCAACGACCCCCGCATAAAGGAAGCAGCCATAGCCGCCACACGCAAATACGGCACCGGATGCGCAGGATCGCCATTCCTTAACGGCACACTCGACATCCATAAGGAACTTGAAGCCAAGCTCGCCGAATACACCGGCAAGGAGGACGTAATGGTCTATTCTACCGGATTTGAAGTGAACCTCGGCGTGGTGTCAACACTCACCGGCCGCGAGGACTACATACTTTGGGATGAACAAGATCACGCATCGATAATTGAAGGACACAGACTGTCATTCAGCCAAAAGCTCAAATACAGGCACAACGACATGGAGTCGCTTGAGAAACAGCTCAAGAAATGCGACCCAGACAAAGTGAAGCTAATTGTCAGCGACAGCGTGTTCTCCATGGAGGGCGATGTAGCCAATGTCAAAGAAATTGTGCGCCTCGCAAAGCAGTATAATGCAAGCGTGATGATTGACGAGGCACACGGCATCGGAGTGTTCGGCCCCGGCGGTCGCGGCGTGTGCCATGAGCAAGGTGTCGCCGACGACGTTGACCTCATAATGGGAACATTCTCCAAATCGTTCGCATCACTCGGAGGCTTCATTGCGACCAACAAGGAAATAACCAACTTCCTGCGCCACCACTCCCGCTCTTACATCTTCACAGCCAGCATCACACCTGCATCCACCGCAGCAGCCCTAAAGGCTCTCGAAATCATGCAGGCAGAGCCCGAGCGTCAGGAGAACCTGTGGAAGCTAACCAACCATGCTCTCGACGGATTCCGCCAGGCAGGATTTGAGATCGGCAACACATCAACCCCCATCATCCCGCTTTTCATACGTGATGACTTCAAGACATTTGCCATCACACGCGACCTACTCGACGAGGGCATCTTCGTGAACCCGGTAGTATCACCCGCCGTGGCCCCCACCGACACACTCATCCGCTTCAGCCTCATGGCAACCCACTCCGTGGAGCAAGTGGACCGCGCTCTTGAGACCATAACACGCACATTCAAGAAACATGGAGTGCTGAAATAACAGCAACCATCACAATAGACAGAAAAAGCCATCGGGCAGCCGCGAAAATCCGCATCTGCCCGATGGCTTTTTATGTCTGAACACGTCCGCCTACTACGACATCCGCGCAGCCTCCTCACTGTCACGCTCAAGCTGCTCCTGGAGCTTAAGATCACGCTTGAACTTCAATTCATCGAAGCCCTGACCATACACACCATTGACATTCGCCTGTGAAATGAACGCCGTAGGATCAATGCTCTTCACTATACGGAATATGGTCACCGACTCTATCTTGCGGCACACGATGAGAAGGATCTTCACAGAATGCTTCGTGTACCATCCCATGCCGTCCATAACCGTCACACCTCTGCGCGCGTGAAGATTCACAGCAGTGGCTATACGCTCCCAGTTAGGCGAGATGATAAGAAACTGCACCGCCTGACGGTTGGTGTTGATCACAAGGTCCACCATATAAGAGGTGATGATAAGAACCACAAAGCCATACAGCACCTTGGCGATTTCATGTGTGAGAAGAAAGGACGACGATATTATCGCAAAGTCAACAAAAAGCATTGTCCTGCCTATGGTCACATTGGTGCGCTTAGCAACAATCGCCGCCACAATATCCGTCCCGCCGGTGCTGCCGTTATGCACGAACACAAGCCCAAGCGCAATCCCGGTGAATATACCTCCGATACAGACATTCATGAACGGCTGTCCCGGCACAAGCGGACCATCAAACAACGGTGGCATAATCGTGACCACAAGCGAAATCACTGTCGCCCCGAAGATGGTCTTCACCACAAACTGCTTCCCCACCACAAAATAAGCGATACCGAGAAGGACAAGGTTTATGGCATATTGCGTCAGACCGATCATATAAGTCTTACCGGTGAGAAGATAAGCGATGGTTCCGACTCCGGTCACGCCTCCGATCACCACCTTCTCCGGAAGGATGAAAGCAGAAAAGCCGAAACCGAAAATAAAGATCGCCACAACTATCATTACATAGTCGCGAGCCGACATCCACAGTTTTTTTCCTGAAAGGACCATAATGAGAATTATTAAATTTGGCACAAAAGTATGTAAAAATTCCACATCCGCAAAAAAAATCTTAATCATCATCCCCACAACACAACGGACGGATTATCACGCATTTGGTTTATAATTCAAACCAAGTCCACGATCGAAATGTCAAAAAAGGTGATAAATCGTAAGATAAAGCACAAAATGTGAAGAATAATTTTTTCTGAACAACTACAGCCAAAAAGCCGACTCCACAACAGAATCAATACAGGGAGAGCCCCGGTCAGTGTTAATAATAGTTAACAAGCCATGGATAATACAAAGGAAATCACTACCTTTGCAGTCCGATTATGTCCAATTAATAACCCCTGACAAGGCAAGCCCGAGCTTTTGGCCGAGCGGAGGCGGACCCGAGTCGAAACAGTAACTATCTATTAATTAAGCATTAAAACGTGGATACTTTAAGCTACAAGACCCTCACACCCAACGCACAGAACGTTGAGCACAAGTGGGTTGTAATCGATGCAACCGACCAGGTACTTGGTCGTCTCTGCGCCACAATCGCCCTCATTCTCCGCGGCAAGAACAAGCCCAGCTACTCACCCAACATCGAGTGCGGTGACAACGTAATCGTCATCAACGCCGACAAAGTGAAGCTCACCGGCAACAAGTGGACCGACCGCGAGTACCTCTCTTACACCGGCTATCCCGGCGGACAGCGTGTATCGACCCCCGAGATCATGATGAAGAAGTCCTTCAACAAGCACATCAAGCCCGGCTATCATCCCCTCTTTATAAAGGTGGTAAAAGGCATGCTCCCCAAGAACCGTCTCGGACGTCGCATCATCGAGAACATGCACGTGTACAACGGACCTAACCATCCCCACGAGGCTCAGAACCCCGAAGTCATCGATATTAACAAAATCAAATAATTGAAGAATGGAATCAGTTAATGCAGTAGGCCGCCGCAAGGCCGCCGTGGCCCGCGTGATTGTTAAGGAAGGCAACGGCCAAATCACCATCAACAAGCGTCCCCTCGACGTATACTTCCCCTCTTCAATCCTCCAGTACATCGTGAAGCAGCCCCTGATCACCCTTGAGTCAACCGAAAAGTATGACATCCATGTCAACCTCGACGGTGGCGGCTACAAAGGACAGGCCGAGGCTCTCCGTCTCGCCATCGCACGCGCCCTCGTGAAGATCAACCCCGAGGACAAGCACGCGCTCCGCGTAGAAGGCTTCATGACCCGCGACCCTCGCGTCGTAGAACGCAAGAAGCCAGGTCGTCCCAAGGCTCGCAAGCGTTTCCAGTTCTCAAAGCGTTAATATTATCACGCTCAGAACTGCTGAATTGCGCATAGCATAAATAGTGTTTAGCATCTAAACCCCGGAGATGGACACGTTCCCTACTCCAAGGTTGTAAATTTCACAGAACGTAAACAACATCCAACGACAACAATATGTCAACTCCAAATTTCGATCAACTCCTCGAAGCAGGCTGCCATTTTGGCCACATGAAAAGAAAATGGAATCCTGCAATGGCTCCTTACATCTTTATGGAGCGCAACGGTATCCACATCATCGACCTCTATAAGACCCAGGCCAAGCTCGAAGAAGCAGCCAATGTGCTCCGCAACTTCGCAAAGAGCGGCAAGAAGATTCTCTTCGTTGCCACCAAGAAGCAGGCTAAGGAAATCATCGCCGAGAAGGCTCAGAGCATAGGCATGCCCTACGTTATCGAACGCTGGCCCGGCGGTATGCTCACCAACTTCCCCACAATCCGCAAGGCTGTGAAGAAGATGGCTTCCATCGACAAGATGACCAAGGACGGCACATTCGACAACCTCTCAAAGCGTGAGAAGCTTCAGATCACTCGTCAGCGCGCCAAGCTTGAGAAGAACCTCGGCTCTATCGCTGACCTCAACCGTCTTCCCTCCGCTCTCTTCGTAGTGGACGTTGCCAAGGAGCACATCGCCGTAGCAGAGGCCAACCGTCTCGGCATACCTGTATTCGCTATCGTCGACACCAACTCCAACCCCAACGACGTTGACTACATCATCCCCGCCAACGACGATGCATCCAAGTCAATCGACCTCATCCTCTCAACCGTATGCGAGGCTATCAACGAAGGTCTTGCAGAGCGCAAGGTAGAGAAGGCCGACGAAAAGGCTGCTTCCGAGAACGGTGAGGCTGCTGCACGTCGTGAAGGTTCTCGCCGCCGCGTAAACCGTCGCGCCGATTCTGCTGAAGCTCCCGCAAGTGAAGAAACAGCTGAGGCTCCTGTAGCTGAGGTTGCCGAGTAATCCTCATTGCCAGGACTACTCCGAGAGATAAAATCATCCCTATTTTTTTTAAACTACCAAAACATCATATAATTATGGCAGTTACAATGGCAGAAATCACCAAGCTGCGCAACCTCACAAGTGCCGGCCTGATGGACTGCAAAAAAGCCCTCGCCGAAACCGACGGCGACATCGAGGCAGCCGTTGAAATCCTCCGTAAAAAAGGTCAGGCAGTAGCCGCTAAGCGTGAGGACCGTCAGGCTTCTGAGGGTGTCGTTATCGCCAAGAACGACGGAAACTTCGCAGCAGTGCTCGCCCTCAACTGTGAGACTGACTTCGTTGCCAAGAACGCTGGTTTCGTTGGCCTCGCCAACAAACTCATGGACCTCGTTATGGCTAACAAGTTCAAGACTGTTGAAGAGCTCAAGGCATTCACTGTTGACGGACAGACCGTTGCCGACCTCATCACCGAGGAGAGCGGAAAGACAGGCGAAAAGACCGAGATCGGTGCCTACTCTGTAGTAGAGGCTCCCACCACCGCCGCTTACAACCACTTCAACAACAAGCTCGCTGCTATCGTAGGCTTCAACCTTGAGGGCGTAGATCCTCAGATCGGCCGCGAAGTGTGCATGCAGATCGCTTCGATGAACCCTGTGGCTGTATCACGCAACGATGTGCCCCAGGCAACAATCGACGCAGAGATCAGCGTAGCCATCGAAAAGACCAAGCAGGAGCAGGTTCGCAAGGCAGTTGAGGCTGCTCTCAAGAAAGCAGGTCTCAACCCCAACCACTTCGATACCGAGGACCACATCGAATCCAACATCTCAAAGGGTTGGATCACAGAAGAGGATGCAGCCAAGGGCCGCGAGATCATGGCAGCTACAGCCGAGGCTAAGGCAGCCAACCTCCCCGAAGCTATGATCCAGAACATCGCCAACGGTCGTCTCAACAAGTTCTTCAAGGAATCATGCCTTATGGAACAGGAGTATGTTCAGGACAGCAAGCTCACTGTGGGCCAGTTCCTTGACAACTCTCAGAAGGGACTCGTGGTTGTTGACTTCAAGCGTGTAAACCTCAACGAGGATTAAGCATACATAGCAGGATAGTTTAACATCCTTCATAAGGACGCCGCTTTGTGGAAATTCCGCAAAGCGGCGTCCCTTGTATTCCTGAATTAAATCAATACAGCATCCTGGATTAAAAATCATAAGTAAATTAGCGTATTATATGAAAAATTTGTAAATTTGTAGCTCAATAGGTAAATATTTAGCTTATGAGCGACAAATTATACATTTTTGACACCACACTCCGTGACGGCGAGCAGGTGCCCGGATGCCAGTTGAACACTGTAGAAAAGATTGAAGTGGCAAAAGCCCTTGAGAGCCTCGGAGTCGATGTTATCGAAGCCGGATTTCCGGTATCAAGTCCCGGTGACTTCAATTCAGTGGTAGAAATATCCAAGGCTGTGACATGGCCCACAATATGTGCCCTCACAAGAGCTGTAGAGAACGACATACGCGTAGCAGCCGACGCGCTTCGCTACGCCAAGCATCCCCGAATCCATACAGGCATCGGGACTTCCGATCCGCACATAAGATACAAATTCAATTCCACACGTGAAGAGATACTTGAGCGGGCAGTCGCCGCAGTAGCATACGCCAAGAGATACGTCGAGGATGTTCAGTTCTACGCCGAGGACGCAGGACGCACCGACAACGAGTACCTCGCAAGAGTGGTCGAGGCTGTAATCAAGGCAGGCGCGACCGTCATCAACATCCCCGACACCACCGGTTACTGCCTCCCCTCGGAATTCGGGGCTAAAATAAAATACCTCTTCGATCATGTCGACGGCATTGACAAGGTGATAATCGCCACCCACTGTCACAACGACCTCGGCATGGCTACAGCCAATACAGTATCAGGTATCATAAACGGAGCCCGGCAAGCCGAGGTCACAATCAACGGCATAGGCGAACGCGCAGGCAACACAGCCCTTGAGGAAGTGGTTATGACATTCCGCTCCCATAAGGAACTCGGCATCGACACCGACATAAACGCCACACGCATAACAGGCATAAGCAGCATGGTATCGAGCCTCATGAACATGCCGGTACAGCCCAACAAAGCTATAGTAGGGCGCAACGCTTTCGCCCACTCTTCGGGCATACATCAGGACGGTGTACTTAAGAACCGCGAAAGCTACGAGATCATCGACCCCAAGGATGTCGGCATCGACGAGAATTCAATCGTGCTCACAGCCCGCAGCGGACGTGCCGCCCTCAAACACCGTCTGCACGTCCTCGGATGTGAACTCTCATCCGGAGAACTCGACAAAGCCTACGAAGCATTCCTGCAACTTGCCGACCGAAAGAAAGAGATCAACGATGATGACGTGCTGATGATAGCCGGACAGCACCGCAAGGCATCCTCACGCATCAAACTCGACTTCCTGCAAGTCACATCAGGCATCAAAGTACACTCTGTGGCAAGTGTCGGGCTTGACATTGCCGGAGAGAAGTTCGAAGCATGCGCATCTGGCAACGGCCCGGTCGACGCCGCTCTCTCGGCAATCAAAAACATCATCCATCGCAAAATGCTCCTCAAGGAATTTCTCATCCAGGCAATCAACAAGGGGAGCAACGATGTGGGCAAAGTGCACATGACTGTCGAGCACGAAGGCGTGTCCTACTACGGATTCTCAGCCAACACCGATATCGTAGCAGCCAGTGCCGAAGCGTTCATCGACGCCATCAACAAATTCGTGAGATAACAACCCTGCCCTACACCCTTTCACCACACACCTCCGCCAACCATGCCAAAGACTCTTTTCGACAAGATATGGGACGCTCATGTGGTCAGCCACATACCCGACGGACCCGACCTGCTGTATATCGACCGCCATTACTGCCACGAAGTAACAAGCCCCCAGGCATTCGACGGTCTGCGCCGGCGCGGCATAAAAGTAATGCGCCCCGAACGCACCGTATGTTCTCCCGACCACAACATCCCCACCAGGCACCAGGACCTACCGATAACCGATCCTGTGTCCCGCAACCAGGTAGACACCCTCGTCAGAAACGCATCCGAATTCGGCCTGACTCTTTTCGGACTTATGCATCCCAAAAACGGTATAACCCATGTGATAGGACCTGAAAACGGGCTCACCCTTCCGGGACAGACCCTCGTATGCGGCGACTCCCATACCTCCACCCACGGAGCTCTCGGAGCCTTGGCATTCGGCATAGGAACAAGCGAGGTGGAAATGGTACTCGCATCACAATGCATCATACAGACGAAACCACTGAAAATGCGCATCACTGTCGACGGGAAACTCTCATCCGGAGTTACAGCAAAGGACATAGCTCTTTACATAATAGCCCGAATGACCACAGGAGGAGCCACAGGATACTTCGTGGAATATGCCGGCGAAGCCATCCGCTCATTATCCATGGAGGAACGCATGACCCTATGCAACATGTCGATCGAAATGGGTGCACGCGGAGGCATGATAGCCCCCGACGAGACCACTTTCGCCTACGTCAAAGGACGTGAGTTCGCCCCTAAAGGTGAAGAATGGGACAAGGCTCTGGCATATTGGCGCACTCTCCCCACCGACGATGGCGCAGTCTTTGACTCTGAGATACACTTCAATGCAGCCGACATAGAGCCGCGTATCACCTTCGGCACCAATCCCGGCATGGGGATAGGAATCACCGAACGTATTCCCGCTCCGCAGCCGGAGGATGAACAAGGAAGGATATCCTACGACAAATCCCTCTCATACATGGGATTCCGCACCGGCGAATATCTCATAGGAACTCCGGTCGACTACGTGTTTCTCGGCTCATGCACCAACGGACGCATAGAGGATTTCCGAGCATTTGCCGGATATGTGAAAGGCAAGAAAAAGGCACCCGGAGTCACAGCCTGGCTCGTACCCGGCTCATGGAGCGTCGACAGGCAGATACGTGAAGAGGGCATTGACATCATCCTTGAAGAAGCGGGGTTCGAACTGCGTCAGCCGGGATGCTCCGCATGCCTCGCGATGAACGATGACAAGATTCCTGCGGGAAAACTCGCCGTATCCACCTCCAACCGCAATTTCGAAGGCCGCCAAGGTCCCGGAGCACGGACCATTCTTGCCGGACCTCTGGTAGCAGCCGCAGCAGCCGTCACAGGAAAGATCACCGACCCTCGCACCCTTTAATCCAACCATTCATGCGATGAAAGAAAAATTCACCACCATAACATCAACCTGCATCCCGCTCCCTATCGAGAATGTCGACACCGATCAGATAATCCCCGCCCGGTTTCTCAAAGCCACTTCCCGTGAAGGATTCGGCGACAACCTGTTTCGCGACTGGCGTTTCGACAAGGACGGAAATCCCATAGGCTCATTCGTGCTCAACGACCCCACCTATTCAGGATGCATACTCGTGGCAGGGAAGAATTTCGGCTCGGGCTCGTCGCGCGAGCACGCCGCGTGGGCAATCCACGATTACGGATTCCGCGTAGTCGTGTCAAGCTTCTTTGCCGACATACATAAGCAGAACGAGCTCAACTGCTTCGTGCTCCCGGTCACCGTAAGTGATGATTTCCTCGCCGAGCTCTTCGCCACAATATCCTCCGACCATGCGGCACAGGTAAAAGTCGACCTGCCTGCTCAGACAATAACCAATCTCTCCTCCGGGCGAACTGAACATTTCGATATCAACCCCTACAAAAAACAATGCTTCATCGAGGGACTTGATGATATAGAATACCTCCTATCCAGGCGAGCCGACATCGAGCGTTTCGAGTCACAGCGACAATCTTAGCACAAATCCCCAGTATATAATAGAACACAACAAGCATACAATATGAATTTCAAGATAGCAGTTCTCCCCGGCGACGGTATCGGACCGGAAATCTCGGCTCAGGGCGTCGATGTGATGTCGGCAGTATGTGAGCGATTCGGACATGATGTTGAATACAGCTACGCTCTCTGCGGAGCCGACGCCATTGACAGGACAGGCGACCCTTTCCCCGAAGAGACCTTCCGTACATGCCTGTGGGCCGATGCGGTGCTCTTTTCCGCGGTGGGCGATCCAAGATTTGACAACGACCCCACTGCCAAAGTGCGACCCGAACAGGGGCTTCTCGCAATGAGAAAAAAACTCGGGCTGTTCGCCAACATCCGCCCGGTCGAGACCTTCGATTGCCTGATCCATATGTCACCGCTGCGCAAGGAGATCATCGAGGGTGCCGATTTCGTATGTATACGCGAACTTACCGGAGGTATGTATTTCGGCGAGAAATTCGAAAGAGACGACCGCGCCTACGACACCAATGCCTACACACGCAACGAGATCGAACGCATACTCCGTGTCGCCTATGCCTATGCCGGACGCCGGCGCAAGCACCTGACGGTTGTCGACAAGGCAAACGTGCTCGCATCCTCCCGCCTCTGGCGAAAAGTGGCTCAGGAGATGGCTCCGCAATATCCCGACATCACGACCGACTACATGTATGTCGACAATGCCGCCATGCGTATGATCCAGGACCCACGCTTCTTCGACGTGATTGTGACCGAAAACACCTTCGGTGACATCCTCACCGACGAAGGCTCCGTCATATCAGGCTCCATGGGGCTTCTTCCGTCAGCATCCACAGGCGAAAAGACACCAGTATTCGAACCCATACACGGCTCCTGGCCACAAGCCAAAGGGAAAAACATCGCTAACCCCATCGCACAGATCCTCTCAGTTGCAATGCTGTTCGAGCACTTCTGCCTCACTGAGGAGGGCGCGGCGATCAGGCAGGCTGTAAACGCCGCCCTCGACGCCAATGTCCGCACGCCCGAAATCCAGATTCCCGACGGTCCATTCTACGGCACCCGCGAAGTGGGTGCGTGGATAGTCGACTATATCCGAAACCATTAAAATCATGCAACAGTGGAACTTTTTGTTTTTTTTACTATTGAGGTGGCTTAGTTAACGAAAATGTTGCTAACTTTGCAACTTGAAAACAACTGTAGGTCTCACTGAGACACCACGCTCATTACATTATGACAAAAAGATTCCCATTATACCTGACTATAGCTCTGCTGATATCCTGTTTCACAGCGGGCTGTAACGACGACACCTCCGATATGGCAGTCCTTGAAGGAGACTACTACAATTGTAGCATCTCATCATTCAGTCTGTCAAAGGACGACAGTGTGCTCCGGGCACTCGACTCGGTGTTTTTCTCCATTGACCTTATCAATGCCGAGATCTACAACGCCGACTCTCTGCCAAAGGGCACCGATATCAGAAAACTTGTGGTAAACGTGAATGCGGTAGCTGCAAGTTCCATTGAGGTTACTTACAAGGCTCTTGTATCCAAGCGCGACACAACTGTCAATCTCACAGAACACCCGGGCGACAGCATCAACTTCTCCGACGGTCCTGTGGAAATGACTGTGACATCCTATAACGGACAGGCTAAGCTCAAATACAACATCCGTGTAAACGTGCATACAATGGTCAGCGACACCCTCTACTGGGATCAGCTTCAGAGAGTGGATTTCCCAAAATCCGCCCGGGCACAGAAGACCGTGATGTATGCCGACAAGCCTCACACTATGCTTGAAGGCACCGACGGCACTTTCTATCTCTGCACCACCTCAAGCCCTGAAATAGAAAGCTGGTCCACGGTCATCCCGTCGCTCCCCTCAGGTGCCGACATCAATTCATTTGCCGCCACCACCGACGCGCTCTACATAACCGATGCTCAAGGCCATCTTTACACATCCACCGATGGTCTCACATGGTCAGCGACATCAGCTGTAATGGACTGTGTTTACGGTGGATATGGAACCACTCTGCTTGGAGCACGAAAAGACGGAAACACATGGAAACAGGTATCCTATCCTGCCTCAGCCGAGCGTGCTCTTCCCGCAGGATGCCCGGTGAAAGGCACAAGCCAGCTGGTGATCTACGAGACAAAGTGGAGCGACAACTCCATGGCAATCATGATAGGCGGACAGGACAGTGCCGGACGATACACCGGCGAAGCCTGGGCATATGACGGAACAATATGGGACCGCGTGAGCACCACCGGCATTGACGAACGTGCAGGAGTCACACTCCTCCCCTATCTCACACCGCGCATCGCCGCCAACAGCTGGAGAGTCACCAACCAGTCGGCTCTGCTCGCTATGGGTGGCTATTACGAGAACGAGAACGGCAAAGTGACAGCCAAGCACGTCTACATATCCTACGACTTCGGCATCACATGGAAAGAAGCGGACACCTATCTGCAATTCCCCTCTTCATATCCTGCTTTCAGCATGGCTCAGGCTCTTGTGATTGACTACACCCTCTCCTCTCGCTCATCGGCAGGAGGAAACTGGGCAGACATACCTGTCAACGGAATCCCCGCATGGGCGACTCCGCTCGACCGCAACTCAGGCATGGCATCGCGTATCGACAAGCCTGTCACATCATGGGAATGCCCCTACATATTCCTGTTCGGAGGCACCGCTGCTGACGGAAGCCTGATCCCCGGAGTAACCCGAGGAGTCATCAACCGATTCACATTCAAGCCAATATATTAGTGGATATCCGACACCTGACATCCTTAATAGCCTTTTTCTGTCTATGGAGTGTCGCGCCCGCAAGCGTGGCACAAGCCACAGCGCAGCCCGAGACCTACAGGTTCGACCTCGGCGCAGGGATAGGCATGTCAGGCTACCTCGGAGATGCCAACGAAAGCAACCTGCTCTCCCATCCAGGATTTGCCGCCAATGCATCTTTCCGCTACCTGCTGAACACCCGCTTCGCCATACGCGGACTGGTGAACGTAGCATCCCTCAGCGGATCAACCGCCGACATGGAAAACGCTCTCCCCGGAGGTGCTGTCTACGACTTCAGTTCAACCCTCTGCGACATCCAGGCCCGCGGAGAGTTCAACCTCTTCAACTACGGAACAGGAGAGCCCTACAAACAGCTGAAACGCCTCTCACCCTACCTCGCTCTCGGAGTAGGTGTGTCAACGGCTTCAAGCGATGGCAGCACTTTCACGGCAATGACGATACCAATGGCATTTGGCGTGAAATACAAGGTGCGTCCCCGGCTCAACCTCTCCCTGGAGTTCGCCATGACCAAGGTCATAGGCGACCATGCCGATGGGGCTTCTCTCTCCGATCTTTACCTCATAAAAAGCTCATTTATAAAGAATACTGACTGGTACTCCACTCTGCTACTGTCCGTCTCCTACGAGTTTGGCGAGCGGTGCATAGAGTGCCACCGTTTAGACTGAAACAATGGCGAATATAGCTGAAATCGATACCTCACGTCTCCCGCGTCACGTGGCTGTCATCATGGACGGCAACGGCCGTTGGGCCACATCCCGCGGACTCGACCGTAGCGCAGGTCATGTCGAAGGAGTAAAAACCGTACGACGCATCACCGAGGCCGCGTCCGAGACAGGCATCGAATATCTCACGCTCTACACATTCTCAACCGAGAACTGGAACCGCCCCAAAGCCGAAGTCGACGCACTGATGCATCTGATCGTCATAGCCATCGAGCGCGAGACCCCCGACCTCATAAAGAACAATGTGCGCCTCAGAATGATAGGCGACGTAAACCGCCTCCCTGCCGAGGCACGCGAACGTCTCGACCGATGCATCGCCGACACCGCCGCATGCTCAGGGCTCACCCTCACATTGGCTCTCAGCTACTCATCACGATGGGAAATACTGGAGGCATGCCGCAGGTTTGCCACCGATGTGAAGGAAGGCAGAAAGTCACCTGAATCCATGGCTGCCGATGCCGACTTCGAGCAATATCTCACCACAGCCTCAATGCCCGACCCCGACCTGCTGATTCGCACCGGCGGGGACCACCGTGTCAGCAACTATCTCCTTTGGCAGATAGCCTATGCCGAGATATATGTCACCGACACATTCTGGCCCGACTTCTCACGCGAGGACTTCTTCACAGCAATAGCCAACTATCAGAACCGTGAACGCCGCTTCGGCCTCACATCTGCCCAGATAAAATAGCGATATACTGTATGCGTACCAATCTGTCACATATCATCACATTGCTCGTAGCAATAATCTGTTGCGCGCTCCCTTCGCGGGCTCAGCTCGCCTCCGACACCATAGTCAATCCCACTGTGATATTCAGCGGTCTGCCCAAGACCTATGAAATAGCCGGAATCCGCATAGTCGGAGCCGACAACTATGAAGAAAAGAACATCATAGGATACTCAGGGCTGAAACTCGGCGACTACGTACAGATACCCGGCAGCGACATCACCGATGCCGCCAAACGCCTGTGGAAACAGGGTCTGTTCTCCAACGTAAAGATCACTGTCGACAAAGTGGCAGGCAACAAGGCTTGGCTATGCTTCAACCTGCGCCAGCAGCCGCGCATATCATCGATAGTGTACTCAGGCGTGAAGAAGGGTGAACAGAAGGATCTTGATGACGCTCTACAGCTCCATCGAGGCAACCAGATCACCCAGAACATCGTGAACCGCGCCGAGCAGATCATCCAGAAGTACTATAGCAACAAGGGCTTCGGCAAGGCTCAGGTAAAAATCGATCTCGCCGAGGACCTGTCAGCTCCCAACGAGGTGATAGTCAACATCAACGTCAAGAAACACGACAAGGTCAAGGTCCACAAGATCTACATCGACGGCAATGAAGTGCTCTCCGACAATCAGGTGCAGCGCGCCATGAAAAAGACCAACGAGAAAGGCAAGCTCATCAACCTTTTCAAGCAGAAGAAGTTTGTCGAAAGCGATTATGAGGACGACCTTGAGCGCATCATCGCAAAATACAACGAAAAAGGCTATCGCGACGCCACAATTCTCAGTGACTCCGTTGTCCCATTCGACGACAAGACTGTCGACGTCTACATCACCCTTGATGAAGGAAAGAAATACTACCTCAACAATGTGTCATGGGTAGGCAACACCGTATATCCCACCTACATCCTCGACAATATCCTCGGGATGCAGAAAGGTGATGTGTACAACCAGAAGCTCATCAACAAGCGCACAGCCGCCGATGGCGACGAGGATGCCGTATCCAACTACTACATGGATAAGGGTTATCTATTCTTCCAGCTCGTTCCTATCGAAAAGAACGTCCACGGCGACTCCATCGACCTGGAGATGCGCATCATGGAGGGCCCGCAGGCACGCATCAACAATGTGGTGATCAACGGCAACGACCGTCTCTACGAAAAAGTGATACGTCGCGAGCTGCGTGTAAAGCCCGGAGAACTCTTCTCAAAGACCGACCTCATGCGCTCTGCCCGCGAAATCGCCCAGACCGGACACTTCGATCCTGAGAACATGGACATCCGCCCCGAGCCTAACGATGAGGACGGCACCGTGGATATCCTCTTCAACCTTGCATCCAAGTCCAACGACCAGTTTGAATTCTCCATGGGATGGGGTCAGACCGGTATCATCGGAAAGGTTGCCATAAAGTTCACCAACTTCTCTATAAAGAACCTCTTCTACCCCAACTCCTACCGCGGGCTTATCCCGCAGGGCGAGGGTCAGCAGTTCACTATCTCCGCTCAGACCAATGCCCGCTACTATCAGGCATACTCGATATCTTTCCTTGACCCATGGTTCGGAGGTAAACGCCCCAACTCCCTCTCCGTGTCGGCATACTACAGCCGTCAGACAGGAGTCAACTCCTCTTACTACAACAACCGTTACATGAACAACTATTACAATTCATATTACGGTGGCATGTACAACAACTATGGCTACGGTTACAACGACTACTACAACAACGCCATAGAGAACGCCTACGACCCCAACAAGTATCTTCAGATGCTCGGCGTGAACGTAGGCTTCGGCAAGCGTCTCGACTGGCCTGACGACTGGTTCACATTCCAGGCCGAAATAGGCTACAACTGGTATCATGTGAAGAACTGGGCTTACCTTCTCAACATGCAGAACGGCACCTCCAATTCACTTGTGCTCGGTCTCACACTCAGCCGCAACTCTATCGACAACCCGCAGTACACACGTACCGGATCAACCTTCTCGCTCAACCTTCAGATGACCCCCCCCGCATCACTCTTCGGCAAGAAGGACTGGAAGAAGCTATCGGAGGAGAACACCGATGCAGCCCACCGCGAACTATACCGCTGGATCGAATACTGGAAGCTGCGGTTCAACTCACGCACCTACACCCCGCTCACCAACCCTGAAGGCAAATACACCCTTGTGCTGATGACTCGTGCCGACATCGGACTTCTCGGAAGCTACAACCGCTACCTCAAGTCACCGTTCGAGACATTCTATGTGGGTGGCGACGGCATGTCAGGCTCATACACCTATGCCCAGGAGACAATCGCCCTTCGCGGTTACGACAACGGTCAGCTCACCCCCTACTATGAGGGCGGCGGACGCGCCTACACCCGCTTCGGAGTCGAACTCCACTTCCCCTTCATGCTACAGCCCACCACTACCATCTACGGTCTGACATTCCTTGAAGGAGGTAACGCATGGAGCGACATCAAGAAGTTCCAGCCGTTTGACATCAAACGTTCCGCAGGTGTCGGTGTCCGCATCTTCCTCCCGATGGTAGGTATGATGGGTATCGACTGGGCTTACGGTTTCGACAAAGTATACGGCGAAAAGGGTGGCTCTCACTTCCACTTCATACTCGGACAGGAATTCTAATCCACCCACGCTTGATTCGTTCAATTAAACTTTTAGCTGAGTCAAACGTCTTTAAAGTATATCACTAAGTTTAAAGTCATGAAAAAATTTCTCTTCACACTCGTCATAGCCCTTGGCAGCATACTCGGCGCAAACGCTCAGAAGTTTGCTCTCGTCGACATGGACTACATCCTATCGAGCATCCCCAACTATGAAATGGCAAACGAACAGCTCAACCAGCTCTCTCAGCGTTGGCAGAAAGAGGTCGAGGCTGTGGCTAAAGAAGCCGAGACCATGTACAAGAACTATCAGAACGAGATGGTGTTCCTGACCGACGAACAGAAGAAAAAGAAAGAGTCGGAGATCGTGGCAAAGGAGAAAAAAGCTGCCGAACTGCGACAGAAATATTTCGGACCTGAAGGCGAACTCTACAAGAAACGCCAGACACTCATGCGACCCATTCAGGAGGATGTCTACAATGCCATAAAGAAAGTAAGCGAGGAGCGCGGCTACCAATGCATCTTCGACCGCGCGTCATCAGCCGATATCATCTTCGCCTCCCCGCGTATCGACGTATCCAATGAGGTGCTCGAAAAGTTAGGTTTTTCAAAATAATTTAACTATCTTTGCACCGTTTGTTAAAGGACACATGTCCTGATTTCAAAATCCGGAAGAACATAAAAAAGACAAGTATAAACATATAACACCACAATACAACAATGATCAAGAAACTGTTGCTCGCAATCATGATTGCGCTTCCTATGAGCGTATTTGCTCAGAAATTTGCTGTCATCAACACTCAGGAGCTCATGCAGGCAATGCCTGAAATAAAGACAATAAACGAGCAGCTCGAAGCAGCCAACAAGAAATATCAGGACGAGTTCAGCAAGCTCCAGGAGGAATTCCAGAAGAAATACGAAGAATTCCAGGCTCTTGAGGAAAGCACCCCCCAGACCATCAAGGAGCGTCGCATGCAGGAGATGCAGGAGCTCGAAGGCAAGATCCAGCAGTTCCGTGAGACAGCCGTACAGGACATACAGCGTCAGCAGCAGCAGCTCATGGCTCCTGTTCAGGAAAAGGTGGTAAAGGCCATCCAGGCTATAGGAGCCGAGGGCAACTACACTTTCGTATTCGAGAACATGGTGCCCGTCTATGTCGGAACTGATGTCACCGACATCACCCCCACTGTAAAGACCCGTCTCGGAATCAAATAATCACAAGTGACATCCACTTGAAAAAAATTGACAATCCAACGCGCATGGTCGCTCCTCAACCGGGCGGCCATGTGTCGCTCTGATAAACCCCATCATTTAATCCTAAGAAAATTGCGATGATACGTATCAAGCGTATGGACACCTTCATCCTGCAGAGCTTCCTGCCTCTGTTTGTGATGACGTTCTGTATATGCCTGTTCATCGTGCTTATGCAATTTCTGTGGCGTTACATCGACGACCTCGTAGGCAAGGGCCTCGGGGTCGACGTCATATCCGAACTGTTCTTCTACGCCGCACTCACCATGGTGCCGATGGCTCTCCCGCTCGCCATACTCCTGGCTTCGCTCATGATATTCGGCAACCTCGGCGAGAACTTCGAGCTAACGGCGATGAAAGCATCCGGCATATCTCTGTTGCGCACAATGGCTCCGCTCATCGTGCTGATGGTGCTGATAGCCGCTGGAGCATTCTTCTTCCAGAACAACGTGCTCCCCATCGCGCAGACCAAGATGTACACCCTCCTCTACTCCGTAAGGCAGAAATCACCCGAACTGGAGATCCCTGAAGGCGTGTTCTACGACCAGATACCGGGCTACAACCTCTTCATAGAACATAAGAACCGCGACACAGGCGTGCTCTACGACATGATGATCTACGACGTGTCACGCGGATTCGAGAACTCCTCTATCATCCTTGCCGACTCAGGAAAGATGAGCTTCACGGCCGACAAGACCCACCTCTTTCTCGAACTGTGGAGCGGAGAATCGTTCGAGAACCTCAAAGACGCAGCCACAGGCATGAAGAACGTCCCATACCGGCGTGAAACATTCGACGTGAAAGAGATAATGGTGACATTCGACTCCAACTTCAACCGAATGGACGAGCAGGGTATGCGCAACCAGTATGTGGGAAAGAACATGGCAGAACTGAGAGCAACGATCGACTCCGTGCAGCAACGTGTCGACTCGCTCGGCATGGAATATTCCAATTCCCTGCGCGAGACCCCCCACATGAATATAATGCCCTATCGCATCTCCTCCGATACAACAGGAACCCGCATCAGAACCCCTAACCCATCCGTGAAAATGGCGCGGGCGATGGATGTCGACTCCGTGTTCCGAGGCTCATCGTCGGGTGTAGGCATAAACTATCTTCAGACGGCTCTCGCCAAATCGCAGCGCAACAAGCAGGAGTACGAATACCGCAGTCTCACCATGGCCGACGACACCCGCACCATACGCCGCCACTCCATTGAGCTGATGAAGAAATTCACCCTCTCCTTCGCCTGCATCATATTCTTCTTCATCGGAGCACCGCTCGGAGCCATAATCCGCAAAGGAGGTCTCGGCACACCGCTCGTCATATCGGTATTCCTGTTCATATTCTACTATATCATCGACAACATGGGCTACAAGCTCGCCCGCGACGGCAAGTGGCCCGTATGGCAAGGGATGTGGCTCAGTGCCGCCGTCCTGTTGCCATTAGGAATATTCTTCACCTACAAGGCAGTAAACGACTCGGCAGTGTTCAACAAGGATGCCTATCTCAACTTCTTCCGTCGCTTCTTCGGAGTGAGCGAGACCCGCTCTGTGGAAATGAAGGAAATAGTCATGGAGGAGGTGCGCCCGGCAATAGCCCTGGAGCGGCTCAACCGGCTCAAGGATATGGTAGCCGGATTCCTCGCTGACAATCCGCCATCACAGTCCTACATATCCTACTGGCGCAAAGGATACGACCGCGACAGCCTCCACGCCATCCGCGACTACGAGGAAAGCATAGTGGAACGCCTATCCAACTCACGCGACAAGATGGTGATAATAAGGCTCATGGATATGCCTATACTGCGCTCGCTGTGGTTCATCGAACCGTCATCCAACCGATGGCTCAGCAACATAATGATAGCACTCTTCCCCATCGGGATACCCATATGGCTCTACGGCAGATACACCCAGAAACAGCTTCGCCATGACCTGGACACCGTGAGCAAAGTATCATCCCAACTCATAACACTCATCGAAAATGGAACAGATAAAGCTTGACACCATTGAAGAAGCTCTCGCCGATCTCCGCGAAGGCAAGTTTGTGATCGTTGTCGACGACGAGGACCGCGAAAACGAGGGCGACCTCATAATCGCAGCCGAAAAGGTCACACCCGAGCATGTCAATTTCATGATCACCAACGCCCGCGGCGAGCTGTGTGCCCCCATCACCATCTCACGCTGCAAAGAACTCAAGCTCGGATACCAGGTCGATGACAACACATCGATGCTCGGCACCCCATTCACCGTCACAGCCGATCTCCTCCCCGGATGCACCACAGGCGTATCCGCCCACGACAGGGCCGCAACAATCCGCGCCCTTGCCGACCCAACGGTAAAACCCGAGGACTTCGGCAGACCTGGACACATACACCCTCTCTACGCCCAGGACGCAGGAGTGCTCCGCCGCCCCGGACACACCGAAGCCTCCATCGATCTCGCACGCCTTGCCGGACTATACCCCGCAGCCTCGCTCATCGAGATACTCAATGAGGACGGAACAATGGCACGCCTGCCGCAGCTACGCAAGAAAGCCGACAAATGGGGACTGAAACTCGTGTCGATCCGCGACCTCATCGCCTACCGTCTACGCACCGAATCGCTCGTTGAGCAAGGGGTCGAGGTCGACATGCCCACAGCCTACGGCCACTTCCGCCTCATCCCATTCCGCCAGAAAAGCAACGGACTTGAACACATCGCCCTCATAAAAGGAGAGCTCTCAGCCGACACCCCGGTGCTCGTGCGCGTCCACTCATCCTGCGCCACAGGCGACATATTCGGGTCGATGCGATGCGACTGCGGAGAGCAGCTCCACAAGGCAATGGAGATGATCGAAAAAGAAGGAAGGGGAGCCATACTCTACCTCAACCAGGAAGGCAGAGGCATAGGTCTGATGGAGAAAATCAGAGCCTACAAACTCCAGGAGGAAGGGCTCGACACAGTGGACGCCAACCTCCACCTGGGCCATAAGGCCGACGAGCGCGACTACGGCGTCGGAGCACAGATACTCCGCCTTCTCAACATTCAGAAGATGCGCCTCATCACCAACAACCCCATCAAGCGCAAAGGTCTCGAAGGATTCGGACTGGAAGTCATCGAGAACGTGCCGATGGAAATACCGGTCAACCCCTACAACCGCCGCTACATGCTCACCAAGCAGCAGCGCATGGGCCACAAACTGCATATCTAATCCCACACCTGTACCATCATCACGTCTCTCCATCATAAATACAACCCCATCCGTGCCCTGTGGATACTCATATTATTCACAGCGGTCGCGGCTTGCGGCATTTCTTCCTCTCAACCCTCCGATCCTCAATCTTCACCCACCACCCCTGCGGACTCCCTTATCAGAGAAGGTGGCGACGCCCTCTACCGACAGGACTTTCCGACAGCACGAGCAATCGGCACAAAGATACTCGAAATTGTCGAAGAGCAACATATCACCGACCCATACTACCGGATACACGGCAACATCATTCTCGGACAGGCATCAATCTTCTCCGACAGTGCCCAGAAGGCATATGCATGCCTCAGAAAAGCCGAAAGCCTATGCCATATGGTCAACTACGACACCGGTCTTGCTTCAGTATACAACGGCATGGGAATACTCAGCACCAACATCGAGCGAGACTACCAGGGTGCATTGAAATACTTCTTCAAAGGGATCGATGCAGCCAAGCGCGGAGAGGATGAACGGCTCAATTCGCTGCTGCTCGCCAATGTGGCACTGATGTACTACATCTGCAAGGACGCGACAGGACTAAGATACGCCCGGGAATGTTACGACTACGGTCACCGCACATCCGACGATTATCTCTCCTACTTCGGAGCCATCGTCATGTCATACTTCTATCTGCTCGACAACGACGACCGTCTTGCACTCAAATACATCCGCGAAGCAGAGTATATACACAACACAAAAGGGCTCTCCGACTACGGCAATCTTTACAACACCTATGGGAATGTGCTGTACCATCAGGGAGATATGGTCGGCGCAAAGGACTGTTTCCACAGAGTAATAGCCAACTCTGCCGATATCGATTCCGACCGTGCAAGGGCATACGCCGCACTCTCCGACATAAGCAATGGCAAAGGCGACCATATCAAAGCCCTGGAACTTCTTGATTCGGCCCTCAGCAACACCGTAGAAGGCATCCTGTTCATCTCCCGACCCGAAATCATAGGGAAAATGGCAGACATACACCACAAGCTCGGCAACAATGACAAAGCAGCCATACTCAAAGCTCAGGCAAAACGCGAGAGCACAATCCTAAGCAACGCGATAAACACAGATGCCATAGAAGAACTGCGCGCCAAATACGACCTCGAACGTGCAGAGAACGACATCGCGCGGCAACATATTCAACTAATCGAGAAACAGAACATAGTAAACATTCTCATAGCGGCAGTAGTGATAATCCTCGTAGTATTGACCTCGACTGTCGTTATGTACCGTCGCAAAAACCTACTTTACAGAGCCATTGTGGCACAGGCTACCGAATCGGCCCACGAAGAGAACCGCCTGCGCGAGACAATACGCCATCTTGAAGAAAAGCTCATCAGTTCATCCCACGGACCCGAGACATCCCATGAATACGAAAGCGAAGCGTCCGAGCAGAACGCATCAGCAAACGTCACACCACTTTCCGCAGAACGCCTGAGAGACCTCACGGCACGTTTCGACGCTCTTATGCTCGATCCGGCAGTGTACACCGACAATCTTATTACCAAGGAAAAGATCGCACGCATGCTCGGGACCAACCGCACATACATATCCCGCCTTGTGAACGAACGTTACGGAATGACCTTCACCCGCTACATCAACTCACTCCGCATCAAAGAAGCTGTGCGCCGTCTTTCCGACCCTGCCGACCCCACATCTCTCAAGGACCTCGCCGACATGCTGGGATTCAATTCCATGACCACATTCTACTCCCAGTTCAACGCCTGCACCGGCATGACTCCGGCTTCATTCCGTAATCAGAGCAACAAACGGAAATAACATACCGTCAGCCCTCACTAATCCCTGCCTGCTTTTTATTCACTTTTTGCACCTCAGTATATACAATTACAGCAATTTTGCCGTAATTGTACAGAACTATATGTCAGAATTCAAATAAAAAACACTTAATTTGCCACAGTCCAATCAACCAATCATTACACACATCATGAAACTACTGTCCGACTTATCATCCCGTCGCATCGTTTCGCTCCTCTCATTAGCCGTCACTGCATTGCTGATGACTGTAAATGCACAAAACACGCGAGAAATCTCAGGCATAGTCCTCGACGAGCTTGGCGACCCAATTGCCGGAGCCACTGTCAGTGAAGTCCCGGTACAGGCCACCGATTCCAAAGCAATGGTGGCAACCGACATCAACGGACATTTCTCTCTGCGCATCAACCATCCTGATGTCAAAGAGATAGAAGTCCACTTCATCGGCTATCATAAAAAGACGATAGCATTGACACCCGGAAAAAACGACTACAAAATCGAGCTTGCCCCAAACGCCGAAGCCCTCAGCGAAGTAGTGGTCACAGGCTATCAGACAATATCCAAAGAGCGTGCCACCGGATCATTCGCCAAAGTGGACCGCAAGCAGCTTGAAGCGCAACGCATATCATCAGTGGACGACATGCTCGAAGGGCATGTGGCAGGCTACACCGACGGCAGAATACGAGGAGTTACATCAATGAAAGGTGTGACAACACCCTTGTATGTTATTGACGGATTCCCGGTGGAACGCACAGAAGTCACCTATGCCGGAGGAGGTTTCTCCGAATCTGTGCCTGACATAAACATCGATGACATCGAAAGCATAACAGTGCTCAAGGATGCCGCCGCGACATCAATCTACGGAGCACGAGCCGCCAACGGAGTCATAGTCATCACCACAAAGAAAGCCAAGGAAGGACAAATCAACATATCCGCTTCCGCAACATTCTCAATCAAGCCTTACAAGCGTGACTGGACCTACGGCTCCAGCTCCAAGGATGAGATCGATGCCGCCCGGGAGTGGATAGCCCAAAACCCTAATTTCCACAATGCGGAAGCCGCAGGTTACGCCTCCACAATGCTTAAAAATTCCTCCAATCTTCTACCACATCAAAAAGCTATATACCAGCGTTATGCAGGCTCCATCACCCAACAGCAGCTCGACAGCATGCTCGACAACTGGTCCAGCCAGGGCTACAGATACTACGACGAGGCTGACGGCATAGAGATGCGTGATGCCACCACCCAGCGTTACAACCTGTCCGTTTCCTCAGCCAACGACCGCAACAGCTTCGTCGGCACAATCGCTTACCACAGGGACAACCTCAACTCAAAACACTCATTCAATGAAGGTGTCGACATCTCTCTGCGCAATTCTCTGAACATGACAAAATGGGCATCACTCGACCTCGGGGCCTATGTCAATTACTCCAACAAGCAGACAGCCGGATATTCATTGTCCTCCCCCGGATTCAATATAGCCCCCTATATGAGCTTATACAACGAGGACGGCTCCACAATAGTGAGCAGCCAGGAGGACAGGCTCGACTCATCTCGCCTCGAAGCCATCAACAAGCACGGTCTTTACAGCGAGGACATCGACCCGATGGACGAGCTTGGCCGCTCCAATATCACCGACGGTGACCTGCTCACACGCATCTACGCACGCCTCAACTTCCGGATCACCGACTGGCTACGGTTCACATCCCAGTTCCAATATGAATTCGGCAATTTCGAGCATAAACAGATACGTGAAAAAGAGACTTACGCGGTACGCAACAAGATCAACAATTTCGCCTCATCATCCGACGGCATAAACACCATATACAACCTCCCTTACGGAGATATCTACGAACATCTCACCAACAATCAGCGCGCATATAATTTCCGCAACCAGCTTGACTTCAACAAGACATTTGCCGACATCCACGACCTTACAGCGATAGCCGGTTTTGAAATGCGCCACTCTCGCATAAGGTTTGAGAGCAACACTCTCTACGGATATGACGACGACCTGCTGCAATGGACCGTTGTCGACCAGTCCGCGATCCAGTCAATGTCAGGAGCGATCTTCGGACGCCCATGGATCTCAGCCAACGACTTTTCCAGCGTCAATGAGCTCACCAACCGTTTCATATCCTTCTACGGCAACATTGCCTACACCTTCAATGACCGTTACATGATCAACGGCTCCATCCGTACTGACCGCACCAACCTCTATGGCACAAGCAGCAAATACCAGGGCAAACCCATATGGTCGGCAGGCGCGGCATGGCGCATCGACCAGGAGAATTTCTTCAATCCTTCATGGATAAATATGCTTAAGCTGCGCCTTTCCCACGGCATCGGCGGCAACATCGCCAAGAACCAGTGGCCTTACACAGTAGCCTCCTACGGGACCAACACCCATCCGGGAGTCGGAGGCACACAAGGCACCATTAGTGCCCGCCCCAATCCTAAATTGCGATGGGAAAAGACAACTACCACAAATATCGGAATTGATTTCGCAATGTTCTCCAACCGTCTGAACGGATCCGTAGAATACTACAATAAAAAAGGCTCCGACCTTATGTCATCAGCCAACGGCATCTCGGTAGAGGGACAAGGCTCCACAACCAATGTTATCAACAACGGTGAGATGACCAACCGCGGTTTTGAAATGAACATAAGCGGCAATATCATACAAGGCAACGAATGGTCATGGTCCATGCAGGGAGTCATCGGATACAACCACTCCGAGGTAGGCACAGTAGAGGTCAAAGCCCCCATGTACGTACTTCAGCTCGATTATCCCGAGGATTTCCCGCGCACAGGACTTCCGTTCACAGCCATGTACGGCTACCAATGGGCAGGACTCTCAGCAGAAGGGCTTCCGCAGGTCTATGATGCCGCCGGCAACATATGCACAAAGAACACCCCTACATCCATCGACGATATCGTATATCTCGGCAGCTATACACCCACCTACAGTGGCTCCCTATCCACCAACCTGCGTTGGCGCGACCTCACCCTTTCAGCACTGATGCTGTTTGAGGGAGGGCATAAGATACGCTGCACCCAGTTCAACTACTCCGACCGGTGGAAAAAGCCCGGCGACGAAGCTTTCACCGATGTGCCACGCTATGTGGCATCAGAGAATCCTGATCTATACTGCAACATGGACCTGTACAACCGCTCGTCAGCAGTAATAAAGGACGCATCTAATCTGCGTCTGCGCAACATCTCCCTCTCCTATAGACTCCCCCGCCAATTATGCTCCGGATTCTACGCCAAAGATGCTCGCATAATGCTCGGAGTGGAAAACATCGCTACATTTGCCAAGACAAAGGCTGCTAAATTCACTCTCGGAGGATATGAGAGACCTACCTACATGGTATCACTGAACCTAAATTTCTGACCTGACAACCTCAAATAATAATGAAAATCATGAAAAAATATATATTGACCGCGCTACTGGTTCTCGCATCTGTGCTGTCAGGTTGCGACAACTACATCGACGTAATGCCCAAAGGGATACGTATACCCAAGACCCTTGCCGACTACGAGGCACTTCTTCGTAACGAGTACAATGTCAACTATCTACCATCCCAGCAAGCACTGTATCTGATCAACGATAAGTTCGTGGAAGCAAACAGCTGCCGTAATGTCGATGATCTGCGCACAGCCAACTACATGTGGAAAGAATCCCGCAACCGATGCGAACTGAATGCCTCGGCCGAAGACATGTTCAACAACGGTTATGGTATAATCGGTATCGTCAATACTCTCATAGAAAAGGTGCCGGAAGCCACGGAATGCACCGAAGCCGAAAGAGCTGAGGTAATGTCGTATGCCTATGCCATCAGGGCATTCGTGCTCTATTACATTGTCAACTTCTATGCCGACGCCTACGATCCGCAGAAAGCCGCCTCAACTCCAGGAATCCCCTTGATATATAGCGGAGAGCTCGGCACTCCATGGCATCAGGGATCTGTAAAAGAGGTGTATGACCAGATGATATCCGACTTCAACAAGGCTATCGAACTTGGCATCCCGGAAACATCCATGACTGCCGTGCATCCCAACCGCGCCGCGGTAGAGGGTGGACTCGCCAGGGTGTATCTATCCATGCGTGACTATGACGCCGCGCTTACCCACGCCAATGCAGCTCTTAAGCGCAAGGACGACCTCTTCGACTGGCTCGACTACTACAACCAGTACAAGACCCGCATCGACAATCCGGAGGACTATACTAAGATATCATCCCCAATGGCCCACACATGCGTGGAGAATCTATGGTTCTGTTCCGGAGAAGGCAACCCCAACTACCCCTGCAATGACATAAACATATCCGAGGAACGCGCATCACTGTTTGAACAGGGCGACATGAGATCCCTTGTGCGTTGGAAGAAATACACCTCATCCACCGACACCTATTACCAGGGTATGCTCACCGGATATTATAACCTCTCAGGCATCGCCACTCCCGAAGTATATCTCATAAAGGCGGAATGCCAGGCTCGCCAGGCCGGAGGCTCCACAGTCAGCGATGCACTTGCCACGCTCGACAAGGTACGCAAGTCACGTATACACCCCGACTATTACCGCCCGTCTATAGCTTCAACACAGGCTGAAGCTATAGATCTTATACGACGCACCAAGGACAATGAGATGATCAATTCGATAATCCCATTCATCGACATGAAACGGTACAATGCCGAAGGCACCTATGCACGCTCCCTCACCAAAGAGTTCGACGGGCAGACCTATACCCTGTCACCGACATCACATCTTTGGACCATGGTGTTCCCTGCCAATGCCATCAACCGCCCAGGCAACGGAGTTCTCACACAAAATTCAAAATAACAGTAACGAATCCACAGAAATATGAGACATGTATTTACAACATCGCTCCTCTGCTCTATGCTTTTTGCATCCTGCTCAGGAGAAAAGAGCGACGTATACACCATCAGGGGTGAGATCGAGGGTCTGCCTGACAGCACCGTAGTCCTCATTATTCCGCTTGCCCACACATCGGAAGCTCCTTTGGCTGAAACCACGGTAATCGACGGAAAATTTGAATTCACCGGCACAACTGACGAGCCTATCGCAAGCCTCCTTACAGTCAAGGACCATTACGGCAGCAAACGATTCATCCTTGAGAATGCCGACATAGATATGAGCGGCAACGTTTCAGCCTCTGAGAGCGGTGACGGCAGAATACTATATAACTTCAATGACGTGACAGTGGCAGGCTCACCACTCACTGATGAGTACATCGTGAAGATGGCTCCGCGCTATCGCATCGACTCTATAATGGTATCCAATCAGAGCACCTATGCAACACTCATAGAGCAGTTGCACAAAGCTATGGCTGACCGTAACCAGACCGCCATTGATTCCATACAATCCACCGATGGGTTCAAGAAAATGTCATCGACAGAGAAGTACTGCTTCACAGCCTTCGACTCATTGTTCCATGCAGGCGTGGAGGAAAATAAGAACTCTTTCTGGGGACCTATCCTCATGATATCCCATGTCACCTACCTCTCCCCAAAGCAGCGAGAGATGTATGAATCATTTCCCGAAGATGTGAAAAACACTTATGCCGGACGTCTCGTGGCTCAGGAACTGTATCCTGTAGGACGTCCTGGCGATAAAATGGCTGACTTCTCACAGACCGACATCAACGGCAGCGAAGTGACTCTCGCCTCGGCATGCAACGGAAAGAAATATATCCTGCTCGATTTTTGGGCAAGCTGGTGCGGTCCATGCCGCCGCGAGCTTCCAAATGTAAAGAGCATCTATGAAAAACACATGAACAACGGATTCGATGTGCTGAGCATATCCATTGACCAGGACGACTCCGCATGGCGTCAGGCAGTAAAAGAGGAGGACCTGAAATGGATCAATCTCCGCGACACTGACCATACTATTGCCGATGCCTATCATGTATCGTCCGTGCCTACCATGTATATAGTCGACAGCGAAGGCAGGCTCGTGGCAGAGAATCTACGCGGCGAAGAGCTCGCCGCCAAGGTTGATGAGCTAATGGCTGAATAAATCCAATGTCCCACGCCGCGATGGCGCAAAGGCATACATCAATGTTTAAGCAATAATCAAGAAGGGGCGTCGAATCTGGATTCGGCACCCCTTATTTGTATTTCCTCCTATATATCAGGGCTTTCTATTATGGTATTTTATATCTCTCCTGGTGAGAGTGTACGACACATGCGGACGTGCTCCAGGAGCCTGGGTGGTCCATACGCTGAGTCGCTCCGTCCAGTTGCCGTGCTTGTCCTCCGAACGGTAGAGATTGAACACCGCCGACTGTTCCCCGGCAGCTATAGGGTCGGTGTACTGCCCCACCACACGGTGGTCATCGTCATACACCGTTATGGCATAGTCACCCATCCCTGACGACTGCATCACATTGGGGCTGACATGCCTGTAGGTCAGAGTGTCCTTGAGAAACCCTCCGTGCACACGCCGCAGATTGGGACGGCGGTCCTCCCATCGCACTATACGCCCCTGGCTGTCACGCTTCACACGCTCGTCACGCCGCGGCACATAGTTGCCGAGCTCATCGAAGTACACCACAGTTTTCACAACATTCCGTGCCGTAGTATCCACTGCCACGGAATCACCTCCGGGCACCACATTGTAGTACACCGCCGTATGCACGCTTTTCACACGGTGACGAAGCTCGAAGAGCGACAGGTCAGATGTCTCGAACACCTTATCAGCATCTTCAGAATCCGAATCCCCGAGCACTTCGGGAGATGCCGATTCTATCACGTCACAACCGGCAACCAACGATATACAAGGACAAAGGACACAGAATATACAGAAGTATCTTAAACTATGTATGTTCATAAATATCTATGGATAGATTGTTAATACCTCATACTGGATGTGGTTTCTTATACGGCGTTTTCACATCAAGAGCAATCACATAAACAGCATATGCTCAAGAGCATACACACCTATACCCGACACATAGCCTACGAAAGCTATCCAGGTGAAACGGCGCAGATACCATCCGAAACTGATCTTCTCCAGTCCCATCACCACCACTCCGGCGGCAGAGCCTATGATGAGCATCGAGCCTCCCACTCCGGCACAGTAAGCGAGGAGCTGCCAGAACAGACCGTCGACACCGAAATCGCCCGATGCAGCAATCGGATACATATCCATGCAGCCTGCCACAAGAGGAACATTGTCGACAATGCTTGACACCACACCGATAATGCCTGTGACGAGATAATGGTTACCGTCTGACGCATCATTGAGCCACTTGCCGAACGCCGACAGCACACCTGTCTCCTGAAGAGTGGCAACGGCAAGAAGTATACCGAGGAAAAACAGGATAGTCGCCATATCGATACGCGACAACAGTGTGGTGACCTTAAGATGAGATGATTCACAGAAAAGAGCATGGCGGTTACAGCGGTATTCGCTTACGAGCCACAGCACACCGAGAGCGAGAAGAATCCCCATGAAAGGGGCAAGACCGGTGAGCATACGGAATATGGGCACAAACACCAGACCTCCCACACCCACACACAGGATGAGCATACGGTCAGGGTTATCGACTTGCCCGGGAGCCTCGTTGCGCTCCGGAGCCTGAAGCTCGCCCTTGAGATAGAGACTTGTACACAGAGCCGACACCACCACAGCAATAAGCGACGGAGCAAGCAGCTGGCTTATCACTCCTCCGGTCGATATCATACCCTTGATCCAAAGCATTATTGTAGTGACATCTCCGATCGGCGAAAACGCACCACCGGCATTGGCGGCAATAATGATCATTCCGCCAAACAGCATACGGTCCTTCGGATCAGCCACAAGTTTTCGGAGCACCATCACCATCACGATACTCGTAGTGAGGTTATCAAGGATAGCTGAAAGGATAAATGTCATGAACGTGATGCGCCACAGCAAGGCACGCTTGCTCCTGGTGGAAAGGACATCCTGAACGAAATAGAACCCTCCGTTGGCATCGACAATCTCCACAATAGTCATTGCACCCATAAGGAAGAACAGTATCTCGCAAGTCTCGCCAAGATGGTGGAGCAGACGCGAAGAGGTGTCGACATCATCAGGCGCAGCACCGCAGGCATAAAGCGTCCAGCACACAACACACATAAGCAATGCAGGCACTGCCTTGTTGATTTTCAGCACGCTCTCAAGAGCGATACACAGATATCCGAGGATAAAAAAGATTACAATTGCGGTAACCATTGTGTAATGATTTGAATTTAAGGATGTGATGATTAATATTGATAGTTTTCATGGATGTCCGACCTTCCCGGCGAAACATTGGTGCAAAGGTCGCAATTATCCCAACAATAACAAAAAAATTATAATTAAAACTCAGAATTAAATTACACTGTGTATCATAAAAAACCTCTGGACAACGTCAATCCCGACGTCGCCCCTTGTCATTGGGATTGGATTCAAGAGACTGAAAAATCGGATGGAATCACCCATTTTGATGATTCCATCCGATATATATTACACGGATTAGCACCCTCCTGAGAGGGGATTATGTATCCAACTGTCAGACCTACGGCATCACGGTCTCCACATCGCGAGTCTCGATCCTGGACTCAGCCTCCGCTGCTTCATTGAATGCATCGGTGAATTCGTCCTTGCCTGACACCACAATGCGCTCGTAGGAGCGGAGTCCGGTTCCGGCGGGAATGAGGTGACCGCAGATGACGTTCTCCTTCATGCCCTGCAAGTAGTCGGTCTTGCCGTTGATTGCAGCCTCGTTGAGCACCTTTGTGGTCTCCTGGAACGAAGCAGCCGACATGAACGACGATGTCTGCAATGCGGCGCGGGTGATACCCTGAAGTATCTGCTCGGAGGTCGCGGGCTGTGCATCGCGCACCACGATAGGACGTAGGTCGCGACGCTTGAGGGTAGAGTTCTCGTCACGGAGCTTGCGTGCCGTGATGATCTGACCCTTCTTGACATTCTCGCTGTCGCCGGCATCGGTGACAACCTTCTTGCCCCAGATACGGTCGTTCTCGTCCATGAAGTCGCGCTTGTCGACAATCTGCTGCTCAAGGAAGCCGGTGTCGCCCGGATCAAGGATGTTGACCTTGCGCATCATCTGGCGTACGATCACTTCGAAGTGCTTGTCGTTGATCTTCACACCCTGCATGCGGTACACATCCTGTACCTCGTTTACGATGTACTCCTGAACGGCAGTCGGGCCCATGATGTTAAGGATGTCGGCAGGAGTGGTGGCACCGTCGGACAGCGGTGTGCCGGCGCGCACGTAGTCGTTCTCCTGAACGAGTATCTGCTTTGACAGGGGCACGAGATATTTCTTGGTCTCGCCGAGCTTGGATGTGACAGCGATCTCGCGGTTGCCGCGCTTGACCTTTCCGAAGTGAACCTCTCCATCGATTTCCGATACTATGGCGGGATTGGACGGATTGCGTGCCTCGAAAAGCTCGGTGACACGGGGAAGACCACCGGTGATGTCACCTGCGCCACCTGTGGCACGAGGTATCTTCACGAAGATCTCGCCAGCCTTCACATCCTGGTCCTCTTCGACCATAAGGTGTGCACCCACAGGGAGAGCGTAAGTCTTGACGATCTCGCCGGAAGCGTCCACGATATTTGCCTCGGGCACCTTGCCGCGCTCCTTGGACTCGATCACGATCTTCTCGCGGATACCGGTCTGCTCGTCCGCCTCCACGCGGTAAGTGATGTTCTCCTCAAGGTTGGAATAACGGACCTTACCTCCCACTTCGCTGACAATGACAGCGTTGAAGGGGTCCCATTCGCATATCACATCACCCTTGGTGACACTTGCCTCATTATCGAAGTAGAGCTTGGCACCGTAAGGTATGTTGGCGTTGGTGAGCATCATCTTGGTTGTTGGGTCCACGATACGCATCTCTGCGAGTCGACCTATCACCACCTCTACATTTCGGCCCTTGGCGTCAACCTCGTCGGTGCGCACTGTGCGGAGCTCGTCAATCTCAAGCACACCGTCGTAGCGTGAGGTGATAGAGTTGACGGCTGCGATGTTAGAAGCCACACCACCGACGTGGAATGTACGGAGGGTAAGCTGTGTACCGGGCTCGCCGATCGACTGAGCCGCGATCACACCGACAGCCTCGCCCATCTGCACCATGCGGTGAGTAGCGAGGTTACGGCCATAACACTTGGCACACACTCCGCGCTTGGACTCACAGGTGAGCACTGAACGAATCTCGACTGACTCGATCGGTGAGGCGTTGATGCGGTCGGCTGCCGCGTCGTTGATCTCTTCGCCGGCCTCCACGATGACCTCTCCATTGGTAGGATCGATGATGTCGTGGACGGATACGCGTCCGAGTATGCGCTCGCCGAGCGAAGCCACAACTTCGTCGTTGTTCTTGATCTCGGTGCACACAAGTCCGCGGAGAGTTCCGCAGTCCTCCTCATTGATGATGACATCGTGAGCCACGTCGACAAGACGGCGGGTAAGGTAACCGGCATCGGCGGTCTTAAGCGCGGTGTCGGCAAGACCCTTACGGGCACCGTGGGTAGAGATGAAGTACTCAAGCACCGACAGACCCTCCTTGAAGTTCGCAAGAATCGGGTTCTCGATGATCTGACCACCTTCGGCACCGCTCTTCTGAGGTTTCGCCATAAGACCACGCATACCGGAGAGCTGACGGATCTGGTCCTTAGAACCACGCGCACCTGAATCGAGCATCATATACACAGAGTTGAAGCCCTGCTGGTCCTCCTTCATCTGCTTCATGAGAGTGTCGGCGAGACGGGAGTTGACGTGAGTCCAGATGTCGATGATCTGGTTGTAACGTTCGTTGTTGGTGATGAAGCCCATAGAATAGTTGCTCATCACTTCATTGACCTGCTCGTATCCTTCGCGTACATATTCCTCCTTCTCGGCAGGTATAAGCACGTCACCGAGGTTGAACGACAGGCCTCCCTTGAACGCCATGTAGTAACCGAGGTTCTTGATATCGTCAAGGAACTTGGCAGAACGAGGTATACCGCAATATTTGATGACCTTGGATATGATGGTACGCAGAGACTTCTTTGAGAGGATCTCATTGACGTAGCCGATCTCCTTGGGCACATACTGGTTGACAAGCACACGGCCTACAGAAGTGTTCTCGACAAGACGCTTGCAGGGGTTGCCTTGCTCGTCTATGTCATCGACCACTACCGATATGGGAGCGTGAAGAGTGACACGGCCCTCGTTGTAGGCGATCTCGGCTTCTTCAGGACCGTAGAACTTGAGTCCCTCACCCTTGTCACCGTTACGGAGCTTGGTGATATAGTAGAGACCGAGCACCATGTCCTGTGAAGGCACGGTGATAGGCGCGCCGTTGGCGGGGTTGAGGATGTTGTGCGATCCGAGCATGAGGAGCTGAGCCTCAAGGACAGCCTCATTGCCGAGCGGGAGGTGCACAGCCATCTGGTCACCGTCGAAGTCGGCGTTGAACGCGGTACATGCGAGCGGGTGGAGCTGGATTGCCTTACCCTCGATCATCTTGGGCTGGAATGCCTGGATACCGAGACGGTGAAGTGTCGGGGCTCGGTTGAGGAGCACAGGATGACCCTTCATCACATATTCAAGGATATCCCATACCACAGGTTCCTTGCGGTCGACAATCTTCTTGGCACTCTTGACAGTCTTCACAATGCCACGCTCGATGAGCTTGCGGATCACAAACGGCTTGTAAAGCTCGGCCGCCATGTATTTGGGTATACCGCACTCGTGCATCTTGAGCTCGGGACCAACGACGATTACCGAACGAGCGGAATAGTCGACACGCTTACCGAGAAGATTCTGGCGGAAACGGCCCTGCTTGCCTTTGAGCGAGTCGGAGAGCGACTTGAGAGGACGGTTTGCCTCGGTCTTGACAGCCGACGACTTTCGCGAGTTGTCGAGAAGTGAGTCCACTGCCTCCTGGAGCATACGCTTTTCGTTGCGGAGGATCACTTCAGGAGCCTTGATCTCGATGAGTCGCTTCAGACGGTTGTTACGTATGATGACACGGCGGTAGAGGTCGTTGAGGTCGGATGTGGCGAAACGTCCGCCATCCAGAGGCACGAGAGGACGCAGCTCGGGCGGAATCACAGGCACAGCCTGGAGTATCATCCACTCGGGCTTGTTGCGGTCGCGTGACGCACGGAACGACTCCACTACCTGTAGACGCTTCAGGGCCTCGGTCTTACACTGCTGCGATCCCTTGGCGTTAGCCTGGTCGCGCAGTGCATAGGAGAGGTCGTCGAGGTTGATCTCCCTGAGAAGATCGTAGATAGCCTCGGCACCCATCTTGGCAACGAACTTGTCGGGGTGTCCGTCCTCAAGCATCTGGTTCTCACGTGGGAGATGGTCAACGATATCGAAGTACTCCTCCTCAGTGAGAAGGTCGAGCCTTGCCACCGGCTTCTCGGGATTGAGTTCGGCAGCAGCTCCCGGATTGATCACCACATAACGCTCGTAGTAGATCACCGCATCGAGCTTCTTGGAAGGCAGTCCAAGGAGATAACCTATCTTATTGGGGAGTGAACGGAAGTACCAGATATGAGCCACAGGCACAACGAGCTTGATGTGACCCATGCGCTCACGGCGTACCTTCTTCTCTGTGACCTCCACCTTACAACGGTCGCAAGTGATGCCCTTGTAACGTATGCGCTTGTACTTTCCGCAATGGCACTCGTAGTCCTTGACAGGACCGAAGATTGCCTCGCAGAACAGACCGTCGCGCTCGGGCTTGTAGGTGCGGTAGTTGATGGTCTCAGGTTTCAGCACTTCGCCGCTTGACTGCTCTAAAATCTCCTCGGGGGATGCAAGTCCGATGGAGATCTTCGAGAATCCGGTTTTCTGTTTGTTGTCTTTTCTAAAAGCCATATATATATTATGGATATCGATTATCAAAAAGTGTTACTGCTCAAGCTTGATGCTGAGTCCGAGACCGCGGAGCTCGTGGAGGAGCACGTTGAGCGACTCGGGGATGCCGGCTGCCGGCATAGGCTCGCCCTTGACGATAGCCTCGTAGGTCTTGGATCGTCCGGTGACGTCATCACTCTTGACGGTGATGATCTCCTGGAGCACATGTGACGCACCGAATGCCTCAAGTGCCCATACCTCCATCTCTCCGAAACGCTGTCCGCCGAACTGGGCTTTACCGCCGAGAGGCTGCTGGGTGATGAGCGAGTACGGACCGATGGAACGTGCGTGCATCTTGTCCTCGACCATGTGACCGAGCTTAAGCATATAGATTACTCCCACGGTCGCAGGCTGGTCGAAACGCTCGCCGGTGCCACCGTCGTAGAGATAGGTCTTTCCGTAGCGGGGGATTCCTGCCTTGTCGGTCCACTCGTTGAGGTTCTCAAGGGTGGCTCCGTCGAAGATAGGTGTGGCAAACTTCTCGCCGAGCTCACGTCCGGCCCATCCGAGCACTGTCTCGAATATCTGGCCGAGGTTCATACGTGAAGGCACACCCAGAGGGTTGAGCACGATATCCACCGGAGTACCGTCGGCGAGGAATGGCATATCCTCCTGACGCACGATGCGCGATACGATACCCTTGTTGCCGTGACGTCCCGCCATCTTGTCACCCACGCTGATCTTACGTTTCTTTGCCACGTAGACCTTGGCGAGCTTCATGATTCCCGAGGGCAGATCATCGCCTATCGAGATGTCATACTTCTTGCGGCGGTGTGCAGCCTCGATCTCCTTGCTCTTGCGCAGATAGTTGACTATTGTGGCGCGGATAAGGTCGTTCTTATGGGCATCGGAAGTCCACTTCGACAGATTGATGGTATCGTAGTCGATCTCCTTGAGTGTTCCAGCCGCAAACTTGGCACCCTTGGGTATGATGTCGCTGCCGAGGAAGTCCTTGACACCCTGCGAGGTCTTTCCGTCGGTGAGTGTCATGAGTTTCTTGACTAGGACATCCTTGAGGCTGCTCTGACGTTCCTCATACTCCTCGTCGAGTTTGGGGAGCACTGCGCTCGATGCCTTCTTGGTCTTCTTCTTCTCAGCCTTCTGGTAGAGATGAGTACCGATCACAACACCCTTGAGTGAGGGTGATGCCTTGAGGGATGCGTCCTTCACATCGCCAGCCTTATCGCCGAAGATGGCGCGGAGCAGCTTCTCCTCAGGTGTAGGATCGCTCTCTCCCTTGGGTGTGATCTTACCGATCATGATGTCACCCGGGATGATGTGGGCACCCACGCGCACTATGCCGCGCTCGTCAAGGTCCTTTGTGGCATCCTCGCTGACGTTGGGGATGTCGGATGTGAGTTCCTCCATACCGCGCTTGGTCTCGCGGACTTCAAGGGTGAAGTCGTCCACATGGACTGAGGTGAGTATATCCTCCTTGACCACACGCTCGTTGAGCACGATGGCGTCCTCATAGTTGTAACCCTTCCAGGGCATGAACGCCACCTTGAGGTTGCGTCCGAGAGCGAGCTCGCCCTTCTCGGTGGAGTAACCCTCGGTGAGTATGTCGCCCCTCTGCACACGCTGACCCTTGTTGCATATCGGACGCAGGTCGATCGTGGTGCTCTGGTTGGTCTTGCGGAACTTGGGCAGGTGATATTCCTTCACGCTGTCCTCGAACGCTACGAACTCCTCCTCCTCGGTACGGTCATAACGGATGCGGATCACAGTGGCATCGACAAACTCAATCACACCTGCACCCTCAGCCATGATCTGGGTACGCGAGTCGCGGATGAGCTGACCCTCGATACCAGTGCCGACTATGGGGCTCTCGCTGCGCATAAGGGGCACAGCCTGGCGCATCATGTTTGATCCCATGAGCGCACGGTTAGCGTCGTCATGCTCAAGGAACGGGATGAGCGATGCCGCGATCGATGCGATCTGGGCGGGCGACACATCCATAAGCTCCACCTGGTCGGGAGCCACGATGGGGAAGTCGGCGTCCATACGAGCCTTCACGCGGTCGTTGATGAAGTTGCCCTCGTCATCGACAGGAGCGTTACCCTGCGCAATGATCTTGCCCTCCTCGACTTCAGCGGTCATGTACACGATGTCGTCGTTGTTGAGGTCGACCCTGCCGTCCTTCACCTCGCGGTAAGGGGTCTCGATGAAACCGAGATCATTGATCTTGGCATACACGCAGAGCGAGGATATAAGACCGATGTTAGGTCCTTCAGGGGTCTCGATCGGACAAAGACGTCCGTAATGGGTATAGTGAACGTCACGCACCTCGAATCCGGCACGCTCACGTGACAGACCGCCGGGACCGAGTGCCGACAGACGACGCTTGTGAGTAATCTCCGCCAGAGGGTTGGTCTGGTCCATGAACTGCGACAAGGCGTTGGTGCCGAAGAACGAATTGATTACGCTCGAAATGGTCTTGGCGTTGATAAGATCGATGGGGGTGAACACCTCATTGTCGCGCACATTCATGCGCTCGCGGATGGTGCGGGACATACGTGCCAGACCTACACCGAACTGGTTATAGAGCTGCTCGCCGACAGTGCGCACACGGCGGTTGCTCAGGTGGTCGATATCGTCGACATCAGTCTTGGAGTTGATAAGCTCGATAAGATACTTGATGATGGCGATGATATCCTCCTTTGTGAGGACCTTGACATCCATCGATGTGGTGAGCCCGAGCTTCTTGTTGATGCGGTAACGGCCCACTTCGCCGAGGTCGTAACGCTTCTCCGAGAAGAAAAGGTTGATGATCACCTCGCGCGCGCTTGCGTCATCCGGCGGCTCGGCGTTGCGCAGCTGCCTGTAGATGTACTGGATAGCCTCCTTCTCAGAGTTGGTGGCATCCTTCTGGAGAGTGTTGAATATTATCTTGTAGTCAGTGGTGTTGGCATCTTCCTTGTGCAGGAGTATGGTCTGCACCCCTGAGTTGAGAATGTTTTCGATATCCTCCTCCTCAATGACGCTCTCGCGGTCGAGAATTACCTCGTTACGCTCAATGGAGGCAACCTCGCCGGTATCCTCGTCCACGAAGTCCTCGGCCCATGTCTTGAGGACACGTGCAGCGAGCTTGCGGCCCACAGCCTTCTTGAGATTGGTCTTGTTGACCTTAACCTCCTCGGCGAGACCGAAGATCTCGATGATGTCCTTGTCGCTCTCAAGTCCGATGGCACGGAGCAGAGTGGTCACAGGGAGTTTTTTCTTACGGTCGATGTAAGCATACATCACGTTGTTGATGTCAGTCGCAAACTCTATCCAGCTTCCGCGGAAGGGGATGATACGCGCGCTGTAGAGCTTGGTGCCGTTGGCATGGGTGCTCTGTCCGAAGAACACACCGGGCGAACGGTGAAGCTGCGACACCACTACACGCTCGGCACCGTTGATCACAAAGGTGCCCTTGTCGGTCATATAGGGGATGGCTCCAAGATACACATCCTGGATCACAGTGGCGAAGTCCTCGTGGTCAGGGTCGGTGCAATAGAGCTTGAGTTTCGCCTTGAGGGGCACACTGTAGGTGAGTCCGCGCTCCAGACACTCGTCGATAGTGTAACGCGGGGGGTCGATGTAGTAGTCGAGGAACTCTAACACAAAGTTGTTGCGGGTGTCAGCGATGGGGAAGTTCTCGGCAAACACATTGTAGAGACCCTCGTTGTTACGCTTCTCCGGGGGAGTGTCGAGCTGAAGGAAATCCTGAAAGGACTTCAGCTGCACCTCCAGGAAGTCGGGGTAAGGGAGGGGATTTTTGACCGTCGCAAAGTTTACGCGCGGCTTGATGGCTTTGGTGTCTGACATCTAAAAATTATCTGTTTAACTATATTTAACTCTAAGTTTAAGCCTAAATCGCAATGTCTCAGCGAATATACCTGTTTCAAGCCTCCCAAAAGAGGACTTTACGCTTAACTTTTATTTATAAATATAATTATTTATGATTTTTTAATCAAAGGAGGGGTGTCTTAACGCAAACAGGTTAAGAGACACCCATAGGTGAATCTTAACCTTATTAATTGCGAATGTCACGCGCTAAGCGGCTACGCGAGCCCCGGTGCGCGACTTATTATCGGATGGTGAAAGCTTATTTGAGCTCAACCTCTGCGCCAGCCTCTTCGAGCTGCTTCTTGAGACCCTCAGCGTCGGCCTTAGCCATGCCTTCCTTAAGAACAGAGGGTGCGCCGTCAACCATCTCCTTAGCCTCCTTGAGACCGAGACCGGTGAGTTCCTTAACGAGCTTAACAACAGCGAGCTTGCTTGCGCCAGCTGACTTGAGGACAACGTCAAATGAGGTCTTTTCCTCAGCTGCGGGAGCACCTGCTGCGGGACCTGCTGCTACTGCTACAGCTGCAGCTGCGGGTTCGATACCGTACTCGTCCTTGAGGATCTGAGCGAGTTCGTTTACTTCCTTAACGGTGAGATTAACGAGTTGTTCTGCAAAAGCTTTGAGATCTGCCATGATTGTATTGATGTTTTGTTGTTTTTGTTTTGTGTTGAATGATGAATTGTTGGTTGAGACTAAGCCTCTTTCTGAGAGAGAGTCTCAAGGATGCCATGAAGCTTGTTGGCACCGGACTGGAGGCCGGAAACAACATTCTTGGCGGGGGACTGGAGAAGAGCGATGACATCGGCGATGAGCTCGTTCTTGCTCTTGATAGCTTCGAGTGTGCTGAGCTGGTCGGCACCTACGTAAACTGTCTCCTCTACATAAGCGGCCTTGAAGGCGGGGAGCTTAGCGTCCTTGTCACCCTTTACGAACTCCTTGATGAGCTTTGCGGGCGCATTGCCCACATTGCTGAGCATCAGCGAAGTTGATCCGTGGAGAGCTCCGTAAAGCTCTGAGTAGTCACCTTCGAGGCTCTCAAGAGCCTTGTGGAGCAGGGTGTTCTTGACTACCATAAGCTTCACCTCTGCATTGTTGCAGGCACGGCGAAGGGCTGTGGTCTTTTCTGCGTCAAGACCGGCGGTCTCTACGAGATAGAAGCAGCCATACTCCTGGATAGTCTTGGCTATGTTCTGGATAGCTATGATTTTATCTTCCTTTTTCATTTTGTTCAGTCAGCTTTAGATGGATTACTCATCAATCGACTTGGGGTCGATCTTGATGCCCGGACTCATGGTGCTCGAAAGATAAATGCTCTTGATGTAGGTACCCTTTGCGGTAGCGGGCTTGAGCTTGATAAGAGTGTTGATAAACTCGCGGACATTCTCACGCGCAGCCTGAGCGTCAAACGACACCTTGCCTACGGAAGAGTGAACGATGCCGTTCTTGTCAACCTTGAAGTCGATCTTACCCTTCTTGACCTCCTCGACAGCCTTAGCGACGTCGACAGTCACAGTTCCGCTCTTAGGGTTAGGCATCAGACCACGGGGACCGAGGATACGGCCGAGAGCTCCGATCTTACCCATGATAGCGGGCTGGGTGATGATGACATCAATGTCGGTCCATCCGCCCTTGATCTTATCAATGTACTCATCAAGGCCTACGTAGTCAGCACCGGCAGCCTTAGCGGCAGCCTCGGCGTCAGAGTTGCAGAGCACGAGCACGCGCACCTGCTTGCCTGTTCCGTTGGGGAGTGTGACAACGCCACGTACCATCTGGTTGGCCTTACGGGGGTCAACGCCGAGACGAACATCCACGTCGAGCGAAGCGTCAAACTTAGTGAAGGTTATCTCCTTAACGAGCTCTACAGCTTCAGCAAGCGTGTAGGTTTTCCCTGCTTCAACCTTCTCCTGGGCAATCTTTTGATTTTTGGTCAGTTTAGTCATGTCAATTGAAGATTAAATGTTTTCGGGGAATGTTCCTTTCACGGTGATACCCATGCTTCTGGCAGTACCGGCAACCATACGCATTGCCGATGCAACGTTGAAACAGTTCAAATCGGGCATTTTGTCCTCAGCAATAGCCTTTACCTGGTCCCAGGTGATCTCGGCAACCTTCTTACGGTTGGGCTGAGCGGAACCGCTCTTCACCTTGGATACCTCAAGGAGCTGGATGGCGACAGGAGGAGTCTTGACTACGAAGTCAAAGCTCTTGTCGGTGTAATAAGTGATTACTACAGGGAGCACCTTGCCGGCCTTGTCCTGGGTGCGGGCATTGAATTGCTTGCAAAACTCCATGATGTTGATACCCTTCGAACCGAGGGCAGGACCAACTGGAGGAGAGGGGTTTGCTGCACCTCCCTTGATTTGCAATTTGATCTGTCCAGCAATTTCTTTAGCCATGATAAATCTAAATTTTTTGTTAATGATTCGGTTAAAACGATGCCATCTCTAACAGATGCCAGCGGGCGACTATGCGTAACCAATGTCTCCGCGTCCTTCCATTGCTGTGACATCTCCCGTGGTGCCGAGTCCTCTCACACACTCATCCTCTCCCTTGTCACTTGCGTGCCACGGAAGGGGTTGATGATATGAGCATGTTGCCGAGAGCGGCTACGGCGACCGCGCGATAATTATTCACGCACTACCTGCGAATTCTCAAGTTCGAGCGGTGTTTTGCGCCCGAAGATCTTGACCATCACCTTGAGCTTCTTCTTCTCACGATTGACCTCCTCGATGATTCCGTCAAACCCTGAGAACGGACCGGCGGTCACCTTTACAGCCTCGCCTACCATGTAGTCATTGCCGTCATCCACACCGTCGAGCATATCATCGGCTGCACCGAGCATGCGGCGCACCTCCGACTCACGCAACGACTCGGGCGCAGCATCCTTGCCGCGTCCGCGCAGGAAGTCGATAACATTTGTGGTATTGCGGAGCTCATAGAGTACCTCGCCCGTAAGAATGCACTCAACGAAGACGTAACCGGAGTAGAGGTTCTTCTCCTTAACGACCTTCTTACCATTCTTCACCGACATAACCTTCTCGGTAGGTATCAGCACCTGAAAGACGTAGTCGCCGAGGCCGGTGTTGCGGATAGCTCCGTCAAGCACCTCTTTTACCTTAGCTTCTTTACCTGAGATGGCGCGAAGCACATACCAAGCTTTCTTCAATTCTTCAGCCATTGCCGTGATTTACCAGATAGGGGTTTACTGTCCGAGTGAGTAGATAAAGTGCATAATGGTGTCGACCACCTGATCCATCACAAAGATAATCGCTGCTATGATGATGGAAGCGACAAGCACGATTACCGCGCTCTTGATCAGCTGGGTCTTGGTGGGCCAAGAAGTCTTATACCTGAGCTCGGTATATGACTCCTCGATATCCGTAAGCAGTTTAAGTTTACTCATTTGCGTCTGTTTTTAGCACGGGAAGAGAGGCTCGAACTCCCGACACCTGGTTTTGGAGACCAGTGCTCTACCGACTGAGCTATTCCCGTATATGAAAGAAACCGGTCCGACTGGAAGTCAATTATGGCACGCCTCTCAGCGGAGCCGGTCTCTTATGAGGTTTATCGAGTTAATACCGGAGTATTATTCAAGGATCTCGGTGATCTGACCTGAACCTACGGTACGTCCGCCCTCACGGATAGCGAAACGCAGACCTGCGTCACAAGCTACCGGGTTGATGAGCTCAACGTTGATCTCAACGTGGTCACCGGGCATTACCATCTCTACACCTTCGGGGAGAGTGATCTCACCGGTAACGTCAAGTGTACGGATGTAGAACTGGGGACGATAGTGGTTGTGGAAAGGAGTGTGACGGCCACCTTCCTCTTTCTTGAGGATGTAGACAGAAGCTTTGAACTTGCTGTGGGGCTTAACGACACCAGGGTGACAGATTACCATACCGCGCTTGATGTCCTTCTTGTCGATACCACGGAGGAGGAGACCTACGTTGTCACCTGCTTCACCCTGATCAAGAAGCTTGCGGAACATCTCGACACCGGTAACTACTGACTTCATGTCGGCACCAAGACCCATGATCTGAACTTCGTCACCTACCTTCACGATACCAGTCTCGATACGACCGGTAGCAACTGTACCACGACCGGTGATTGAGAACACGTCCTCAACAGGCATAAGGAAGGGCTTGTCGATGTCGCGGGGAGGCAGGGGAATCCAGCTGTCAACAGCTGCCATGAGCTCCATAACCTTCTCTTCCCACTGGGGCTCGCCATTGAGAGCACCAAGAGCAGAACCGCGGATGATAGGAGTATTGTCGCCGTCATATTCGTAAGACGAAAGAAGATCACGCATTTCCATTTCAACGAGGTCGAACATCTCTTCGTCGTCAACCATGTCGCACTTGTTGAGGAATACAACAAGACGAGGAACGTTCACCTGACGAGCGAGAAGGATGTGCTCGCGAGTCTGGGGCATAGGACCGTCAGTCGCAGCAACTACGATGATAGCACCGTCCATCTGAGCGGCACCGGTGACCATGTTCTTCACGTAGTCAGCGTGACCCGGACAGTCAACGTGTGCATAGTGACGGTTAGCGGTCTCGTACTCTACGTGAGAGGTATTGATTGTGATACCACGCTCTTTCTCCTCGGGCGCGTTGTCGATCTGATCGAATGACTTAACCTCAGAAAGACCGTTCTTTGCGAGCACTGTGGTGATGGCTGCGGTAAGAGTAGTCTTGCCATGGTCAACGTGACCGATAGTACCGATGTTAACATGCGGCTTCGTTCTTTCGAATTTTTCTTTTGCCATAACTTTGCTATTATTGCTTGATTAATGATTGCGTTTTCAACAAGACGCCACGATAGCGTAAAGCACTACCGGGGCTGTCATTCAGGGTGAGATGGAGCCGATGGCGGGATTTGAACCCGCGACCTCTTCCTTACCAAGGAAGTGCTCTACCCCTGAGCTACATTGGCATTGCGTCTTGATGGGAAAATGGAGCGGAAGACGAGGCTCAAACTCGCGACCCTCAGCTTGGAAGGCTGATGCTCTATCAACTGAGCTACTTCCGCAGAAATTAGTAGTGGGCGAAGATGGATTCGAACCACCGAAGGTATAAACCAGCAGATTTACAGTCTGCCCCATTTGGCCACTCTGGTATTCGCCCTAATTTCCTAACACTTTAGTTGAGCCTCTTGTCGGATTCGAACCAACGACCCCGAGATTACAAATCACGTGCTCTGGCCAACTGAGCTAAAGAGGCAATAATTCTATGTTCTCAGCAATCAAGAGCAGTTCTGTTTCTCAATTGCGATGCAAAATTACAACGAATAATTTTACCATGCAAATATTTTCGCAACTTTTTTGCATTATTTTTCGCACCACCTACGGAACAGCCTCTTTTTCAGTCCTTCTGCCATCCACAAAGAACCCTTGTCAAAACAGCCCCTGAGCAGGGCACCTATATAGATATGCCGAATTCGTGCTTCACCTCGTCCATCACAAAAGTCGACTCGAACGAGGCTACATACTCAAGACAGCCAAGGACATTCATGACAAATTCCCTGTAAGCCTTCATGCTCGGCACCTGTATCTTGACCAGATAATCAAACCGCCCCGAAATATTGTAGCACTCCGTCACCTCCTGCAATCCCATGATGACATCGGCAAACTCCTTGGCATTAGCCTTGTTCTGCTGCTTGAGCGTCACACTGCAATATGCAGTGAAGCCCATGTTGAGCTTCTCCTCGTCAAGAACTGTCACATAGGCCTTGATATAGCCCTCGCGTTCCAGCCGCCTGAAACGCTCATACACAGGAGTGGACGACAGATTCACCTGCGCGCCGATCTCCTTAAGCGTGAGGCGAGCGTTCTGCTGAAGCAGGCGGAGTATCTTGATATCGGTCTCGTCAAGCCGGTCAAGCGCGATAGCCATTTTTTTCTCGATTATTAGAATTCAACGATTACTATTTTAAAATATCTAAAATTTGCACATGCAAATATAATTAAATTTTCAATCTCCGACAAACCATTTCCATCATAATATTCGCAGCAAAACGAACACCTCTCAAAAAAATAACACCGCCAAGCCGCTATCCTACCACCCTCAGCTCACCTGTGAGCGAATCCATTATATAGCCGCCCACCTTGACATCCTGCGCCATGAGCGGATGATTGCGTATCAGGTCCATAGTCTCAGCCACAGCGGCATCCGTGTCCTCAAAACCATGCAACCAGCTGTCAAGATCTATGCCGCAATGCCTCATCAGCGAGATATGCTCCTCACTCACCCCGCGCTCACGCATCAGGTGAAGCATCTCCGCAGCATTCATCCCCTGCACTCCGCAGCCGGTGTGCCCTATCACCATAATCTCGTTCACCCCAAGCTCATACACCGCGACAAGCAGCGAACGCATGGTCGAGTCGAAAGGATTGGTGATTGTCCCGCCGGCATTCTTGATTATCTTAACATCTCCGTTGCGCAGCCCCAAAGCCGCCGGAAGAAGCTCCACAAGCCGAGTGTCCATACAAGTAACTATGGCGATCTTCTTATCAGGATACTTCGAGGTTGCAAACTTCTCATACCCTTTCTGCGCCACAAACTCACAATTATGCTTCAAAATTTCCTCAATCATAACAAATTGCATTTTTTCAACCGCAAAATTAGCTATTTATTCACTAAAATTCGCATATTTGTCTCATTTTAATTCAGAGCCGCACCCAACCTCTTGACATTCAATAAATAATTCCATATATTTGCTAAATCACATTTCAACACATAGTCGCTATGAAAAAATCCATTGTTCTAATCCTACTGCTCAGCAGCAGCATCCCACTACTAAAAGCCAACAATGAACCAGAACCACCACCAGTTGACCAAAGAGAAATCATAATGATGTGTGGAATTGAAGCACCACTTGGCGAGACAAGTTGTGAGTGGTCCTTTCCAGCAAAAAAATTCGCATGGATCAAAACAACAACCACTTGTTACTATGATATAATCGTCGAACTCACCTGCCACAACCCCATCGAGGACGGACATCGCAAGACCCACCTTGCAGTAGCTAAACCACTCTCCTACTATTATGCCATTAGAGGGGGATGGGGATTACCCTATGTATGGGTTGACGAATATATAAATCCAAATATGAAATTTAAATATTGGACATTTTCCGCATCATTTACAAGACATCCGAGCGGTTCGGAGTGTGTATACTTTCTCTCATGCTCTGGAAATCCAACAGGTGGCGGAGTATGGGTTTCACAATAAATAATATCATAATACTCTTACAACTATGAAACTTACAATTCTTTTCATTGTGGCGATGTTCATAACATCATGTGCAAACAGTTCGGATATCATATCCGACACAACAATCGACCGGCAACAGCAATCCAGCGTTGATGACCGACCTTCAGCACCGCCCATCACCACTGCAAAAATGATAATTGCCAACAATTCCTTTATTGATGTGGACATAGCGGCATTGGAGAACACAACCACAGGACAACGCAACACATCCAATCCACAATCAGCCAAAGCCATCACAGAACCATACCCCGAAGAACATGAGATGACACGCGCAGCCCTATATCGATATTACAGCAAAGTGACCATTGTTGACGGCTTGATGGTATGTTCAGCAAAAAAGGCATCGGACTTGAACATGTCCGAACGCACATTCCGATACATCAACGACAACGTAAACGCAATAAACGAAACCGTAAAAGAAGCACAGAGCAAAGGCACGAAAGTACACATGCCGGAAATCACAGCCGACTACCTCCGCTTCCTGATCGAATAAAGCCCTTCAACTCCAACGATACGGGCGGGACGGAATCATGAGCCGTCCCGCCCTAACCGTCCAGGCATCCACTCTATAATTTCCGCTTGCGAAAATTGATAGAAATCACTACCTTTGCAGTCACGAAACCAAAAATTTATGTACAGGACAAATACATGCGGAGAACTCCGCCTGAGCGATGCCGGCCGTGAAGTGACCCTTGCCGGCTGGGTGCAGAGGACACGTAAGATGGGCGGCATGACGTTCGTCGACATCCGTGACCGTTACGGCATCACGCAAATAGTATTTGAGAGCGACGCCGACGCCGCCCTCTGCGACAACGCCAACCATCTGGGGCGCGAATGGGTGATCCAGGTCACAGGCACCGTGGCTGAACGCACAAGCAAGAACCCCAATCTCCCCACCGGTGAGATCGAAATCATAGCCAAGGAGCTTAAGGTGCTCAACCGCAGCGAAGTGCCACCGTTCACCATCGAGGATGAGACCGACGGCGGCGACGACCTGCGCATGAAGTACCGCTATCTCGACCTGCGCCGCTCATGCGTGCGCGGCAATCTTGAACTGCGCCACCGCATGGCATTCGAGATACGCCGTTATCTCGACTCCAAAGGCTTCCTGGAAGTGGAGACACCTGTGCTCATCAAGTCGACGCCCGAAGGAGCACGCGACTTCGTGGTGCCCTCCCGCATGAATCCGGGACAGTTCTACGCGCTCCCCCAGTCACCACAGACATTCAAGCAGCTCCTGATGGTAAGCGGATTCGACCGCTATTTCCAGATAGTGAAATGCTTCCGCGACGAGGACCTGCGCGCCGACCGCCAGCCCGAGTTCACACAGATCGACTGCGAGATGTCGTTTGTGACTCAGGAAGACGTTCTGCAGATGTTCGAAGGTCTCGTAAAGCACATATTTAAATATGTAAAGGACATAGACTTCACCGATCCTTTCCCCCGCATGACATGGGCCGACGCCATGCGCCTTTACGGATCCGACAAGCCCGACACACGCTTCGGAATGGAATTCGTGGAGCTCAAGGACCTCACAGGCGGCAAAGGATTCTCCGTGCTTGACGACGCCGAATACGTCGGAGCCATCGTGGCTCCGGGCTGCGCAGGCTACACCCGCAAACAGCTCGACCAGCTCACCGACTTCGTGAAACGCCCGCAGATAGGAGCCAAAGGCATGATGTGGGTAAAGATCGAAGAGGACGGCTCCATAAAATCGTCCGTATCAAAATTCTATACCGAAGAGGAGCTACGCACATGGACCGACCGCGCCGCAGCAGGAAAGGGCGACCTCATGCTCATCCTCGCCGGACAAACGGCAAAGACCCGCAAGCAGCTGTGCGAGCTTCGTCTTGAGATGGGCTCACGGCTCGGGCTCCGCGACCCGCAGAAGTTCTCCTGCCTATGGGTCATCGACTTCCCCCTGTTCGAGTGGGACGACGAGACTCAGCGTTACTACGCCATGCACCATCCGTTCACCTCACCCAACCCCGACGACCTCCATCTTCTCGACTCCGACACCGGAGCAGTGCGCGCCACGGCATACGACATGGTGGTCAACGGCAACGAGCTCGGAGGAGGCTCCATACGTATACACGAGGCAGAGCTACAGGACCATATGTTCCGCCTGCTCGGACTCAGCGAAGAGGACGCTCAATACAAGTTCGGCTTCCTGATGAACGCCTTCAAGTACGGCGCGCCACCTCATGGCGGACTGGCATTCGGATTTGACCGCTTCGTGTCGATCCTCGCCGGACTCGACTCCATACGCGACGTCATCGCATTCCCCAAAAACAACTCCGGCCGCGACATGATGATCGACGCACCCGCATCGATCGACGACTCCCAGCTCGATGAGCTCCAGATAAAGCTCAACCTCAAAGAATGACCCTCAAAGATATAGTCACAGCCATCGAGGCCTATGCCGACCCCGCACTCCAGGAATCCTGGGACAATACGGGTTGGCAGATAGCCCCGATGGAGAGCTCGGACGAATGTTCGGGCGTGATGCTGTGCCTCGATGTCACCCCTGCCGTGGTTGAAGAAGCCAAGGATCAGGGGTGTAATCTTATCGTGTCACACCATCCCCTGATCTTCAAAGGGCTCCGCTCCATCACCGGGGCATCCCAGGCGGAACGAGCCGTAATCCTCGCCATACGCCACGGCATAGCCGTATACTCAAGCCACACCGCCCTCGACAGCGCGCCCTTAGGAGTGAGCCGCGAGCTCGGGTCGATGCTCGGACTCACAGCCATGCAGCCGCTTGTGCCCGACGCGCACACACCCTCGGCAGGGCTCGGCGTGATCGGCATCCCCGAGCACGGAACCATCACAAGCGACGGACTTATCGATGCAGTCAAGAGGGTCTACAACGCCCCGCGCGTACGTGTCACAAGAGGCATCCCCTCACTGAGCGGGATACACAAGGTAGCCCTGTCAAGCGGATCGGGAGGCGAATTCATCCCGGCGGCCATAGCCGCCGGCGCGGAAGCCTACATATCCTCCGACATCCGTTACCACGACTTCCTGGACCACGGAAGAGACATTCTCATCATCGACACCGGGCATTTTGAAAGCGAAATATGCACTAAATCAATTTTTTCGCGCATTATTTCCCAAAAATTTCCTAACTTTGCGGTCCATATCGCCAAGTGCGAACACAACCCTGTGACCTACGTGTGACATCAAATGTTCTGAAAACACAACCCACTCAAAGGAATCAAAATCTTCACAATTATATGGCCAAAGATCAAGCTAAAATCGACCAGGCTAACTCGGTAGAGCACCGCCTCCGCTCACTCTACGAGCTTCAGACAATCCTTTCGGAAATCGACCGCATCCGCACCATCCGCGGCGAGCTCCCCGAGGAAGTGCGTGACCTGGAGGACGTAATCGCCGGGCTCCACACCCGCATCGACAAGTACAACCACGAAATCGAGGACCTACGCTCCCAGTCAGCACAGGAGCAGAACAAGATAAAAGTCGCAGAGGAGCAGATTGCCACCTACAAGACTCAGCTCGACAACGTGAGAAACAACCGCGAGTTTGACCTCCTCTCAAAAGAGATAGAATACCAGACTCTTGAGATCCAGCTCTCCGAGAAGCGCATCGGTCAGTACAGCCGCGAAATCGAGGCAAAGACCGCCGAGATCGCATCTGCCGAAGAGAACCTCACCGACCGCAACATCATCCTCTCCGACAAGCGTCAGCAGCTCGAAGAGATCATCTCCGAGACCAAGAAGGACGAGGAAGTGCTACGCGCCAAAGCCAAGGACCTCGAAGCACGCATCGACGACCCGCGCACACTCGCAGCGTTCAAGCGCATCCGCAAGAACGCCCGCAACGGACTCGGCGTGGTCTACATCCAGCGCAACGCCTGCGGCGGATGCTTCAACCGCATCCCCCCGCAGAAACAGATGGAAATCAAGATGCACAAAAAGATCATCGTATGCGAATACTGCGGACGCATCATGATCGACCCCGATCTCGCAGGCATCAGCACCGAACAATAATCTATGGATAAGATACAACCAGGCAAATACGTCGAGATAGCCTACGACCTCTACGCATCCCTCCCCGGCGAACCGGAGACACAGGTGCACACCGTAGAGCCCGCCGATCCCGAACGGTTCATCTTCGGCATCACCCCCGGACTCATACCTGCACTTGCCTCCGCACTCGAAGGGCTTGAGCAAGGAGCGTCATTCGACGTGAAAGTCCCCGCCGAGGAAGGCATACCGTTCAACCCCGACGACGTGGCATCACTTGACCGCGACCTCTTCCTTGACGACAAAGGCAACATCGACTCGCGCGTAAAGCCCGGAGCAAGAATCCCCATGTACACCGCCGACGGCTACCAGATCACAGGATTGGTGAAAGAAGTGACCTCCGAACACGTCATAATGGACTTCAACCATCCCCTCGTAGGGCAGGCACTCCACTTCGCCAACGGCAAAGTAGTCACCGTGCGTGACGCCACCCCCGAAGAGATCCATCCCTCTCCATGCGGCGGAGGATGCGGCGGTTGTGGCGGAGGATGCGGATCTGCCGACGGCAGCGACGACTCCTGCTGCGACAACGGCGGATGCTGCGGCGGATGCAACTGATCGCCCCCATACACTACTCTTCTTATACTTGACCACTCTATACTAAAAAAAGCATAAACCAAATAAAATGGCAACAACTGCAGACTTCAAGAACGGTATGTGCCTCGACATCGACGGGCAGTACTTCTTCATCGTAGAATTCCTTCACGTAAAGCCCGGCAAAGGACCGGCTTTCGTCCGCACAAAACTTAAGAACGTCCAGACAGGCCGCGTACTCGACAAGACCTGGAACTCCGGCGTAAAGGTAAATGAAGTGCGCATCGAGCGTCGCCCCTACCAGTACAGCTACAAGGACGATATGGGCTACCACTTCCTCCACACCGAGACTTGGGAAGAAGTGATCATAGCCGGCGAAAGCATCGAAGGCGTACAGTTCCTCAAGGACGGTGACATCTGCGAAGCAATGGTACACGCCGAGAGCGAAACAATCCTCACCTGCGAGATGCCCACCTCAGTGACTCTTGAGATCACCTACACCGAACCCGGCATCAAGGGCGACACCGCTACCAACACCCTCAAGCCCGCTACCGTAGAGACCGGAGCAGAGGTGCGCGTGCCCCTCTTCTGCAACATCGGCGACAAGGTAGTCATCGACACCCGCGACGGTTCCTACAAAGAACGCGTCAAGGAATAATCCCGCCCAATATACCCACGGGACCCGACTCATCAAGAGCCTGAAAAGTCAGACGCAGCCTGAACTTTTCAGGCTCTCACATTTTTTATAATACAGACCATCCCACCCATACTACACACCTGAAAATGCTCGAAACCCATCCCTTTCCGCCCTACCTCCCCTCCGGTGCCAAGGTCTTGATCATGGGCACATTCCCTCCTCAGCCTCACCGCTGGGCTATGGAGTTCTATTACCCCAACCGCACCAACGACTTCTGGAAAATCATGGGGCTCATATTCTTCAACGACCCCACCTACCTCTACGACACAAGGTCCCGCTCATTCCGGCTCGACCTCATCAAAGATCTTCTTGATGACAAAGGGATAGCCCTGCACGACACCGGCCGCGAAATCAGACGCCTGCGTGACAACGCCTCCGACAAATACCTGGAGATAGTCACCCCTGTGCCGCTCTTCGACCTCCTCGCCCGCATCCCCCTGTGCCGCACCATTGCCACCACCGGAGAGAAAGCCGCAGGAGTAATCGCATCGATCACCGGCACAGAAACACCCAAAATGGGGCATATGGTCACCGACACGGCACGAAACCTCGACATATGGCGTATGCCATCAACCTCCCGCGCCTACCCTCTCCCCCTCGAAAACAAAGCCGCCTACTACGCCACCCTCTTCAACGCCGCAGGAATAGAGCCGTAACATCTTAATGCTAAGATAATTTGTTTGTATTACTCATAATTCCTACTTTTGTAATATGGATACAATCAATGTCATAAATCTAATCATAAGAGAAGCATCCAGACTTCTTCCTAAAGGAGCCAAGGTGATTCTATTCGGCTCTCGGGCGCGAGGCACAGCCCAAGAAAACTCCGACTGGGACATCCTCATACTTCTCAATAAAGAAAAACGGACGGTCGAGGACCTCGATGACTACGGATTTCCATTTCGTCAGCTTGGGTGGGACATAAATCAAGAAATCAATCCCATAGTCTCCACATTTAGAGACATGGCGTCAGGGAAACATTCAAATCCATTATACTATAATATCGCAAACGAAGGAATAACGATATGGGGCTAACTGACGACGACCGCAAAGCGATTGTATGCTACCGCATAGAGAAAGCATTCCATACCCTCAAAGAAGCAAAAGACGTGTTGTCTTTAGGGCATCTCAGCCTATGTGCAAACAGGCTTTATTACTCTGCATTTTACATGGCATCCGCATTGTTAATTAATCATGGGCATTCTGTCAATACCCATGCAGGTGTACTCAGACACTAATCAACCTGTATTTCGTCAAAGAAGGCAAATTGGATAAAAACACAGCCCGACTTTTGAATATATTGTTTTCAATGAGACAACAAGGGGACTACGGTGACACTTTTGATTACGAAAAAGATGAAATCGAGCCTCTGATAAAAAAGACCGAATTAATGCTTTCTTCTTTGCAATCTCTGATCGGTACACGACAAGACTTTTAGAATGATTCACTGCTCTGCCCCCAACACAGCAGACCTCACTAAACGAACATACAACAGACCGCATACAATGTTTCTTGATATAATATTCCTCATAGCCGGGCTTGTGCTGATACTGGCAGGAGCCAACTACATGACCGACGGCTCGGTCGCACTCGCCAAACGCTTCGGCATGAGCGACTTCCTCATAGGGCTTACCATCGTCGCAATGATGACAAGCGCACCCGAACTCGTGGTGTCGGTGACATCGGCACTCAACGCCTCCTCCGAAATGGCGATAGGCAACATAGTTGGCTCCAACATATTCAACATCCTCGTAATCATAGGCATAACAGCCCTGATACGCCCCATAGCCGTAACACGCGGAGTGCTCATCAATGAGATCCCGCTCGTGATACTCTCCTCCGTCGCGCTGCTCGTTATGGGATGCGCACCCTATCTTGACGGCGGTCCGATGGTGCTGACACGAGTCGACGGAATCATCCTGCTGCTGTTCTTCATAGTATTCATGCGCCACACATTCGCCTCGGCAAAATCGGCTCCCGCCAATGACCCTGTGGCATCAAGCGCATCAGGATTCAAGCCCACCCCCCTGTGGAAAGCCATACTCATCACCCTTGGAGGACTCGCAGGATTAGTGCTTGGCGGACAATGGTTCGTTGAGGGCGCATCAGGGCTCGCACGTGCAATCGGATGGAGCGAAGGGCTCATCGGACTCACCATCCTTGCCGCCGGAACATCACTCCCCGAGCTCGCCACATCAATCGTATCGGCAACCAAAGGCTTCTCCGGCATAGCACTCGGCAATGTGATAGGCTCCAATATATTCAACATATTCTTCGTGCTCGGATGCACAGCCACAGTCACCCCGCTGTCATTCGGAGGAATAGGCATCCCCGACCTCTCCGTGCTCCTGCTTGCAAGCATCCTGTTCTGGGTGTTCGGATGGTTCTATCGATGCCGCACCATCACCCGCCCCGAAGGAGCCATACTCGTCATACTCTACATAGCCTACATGACATACCTCTATCTCAATCTTCCGGCATAAAGCCAGGCAGCCGGGAGACTACGATGATTTCACCAGCTATGATTCCGAGATTTACAGGCTGTTGAAGCCTCGCGCCGAGACATCTGTCAAAGCGATCTGCGATTTAATTTTTAGTCAAATAGAAATTTTAACCGTGAAATATGCCACTATTACAGCAAAAATTATGTAATTTTGCAACAAATTTTCCTAAAGTCTATACCATTATCATTCATCACGGTTTTCATCTAAAGTAATGGATAATCTAATCACCATTTCACCATCCCCGCATGCGCAGACACCGACCACTGTAAGCAGGCTGATGCTCCATGTGATCATCGCCCTCGTCCCCGCAGTGCTCTTCGCGCTCTACTACTTCGGGATAGGAGCGGCAATAGTAATCGCCACATCGATTGTTGGGTGCATAGCCGCCGAGTATCTGATCACCCGCTATATGCTTGGCAGAAAGCCATCCATAGGCAATCTTTCGGCAGTCCTCACCGGTCTGCTCCTGGCACTCAACCTCCCGTCCAACATTCCAGTGTGGATGGTGCTCATCGGTTGTGTTGTAGCCATCGGAATAGGCAAAATGACTTTCGGAGGACTGGGATGCAACATCTTCAACCCTGCCCTCGTAGGCCGTGTGTTCCTGCTGCTGTCATTCCCTGTTGCAATGACTACATGGCCCGAGCCTATAGTCAACCGCATGGCATACACTGACGCCACCACCGGAGCCACCATACTCGGACAGCTCAAGCAGAACCTCATCACCCCCGACCAGATCAACCTCCTGGATGCCGCCCTCGGCAACATGGGAGGCTCAATGGGCGAGGTAGGTGCCATAGCCCTGTTGCTCGGTTTTGCCTATCTTCTATGCTTCCGCGTCATCACATGGCACATACCGGTAGCCATAATCGGCACAGCTGCACTTTTCTCACTCTGCATCGGAGCACCGGTCGGGGTAGAAATCCTATCCGGAGGCATGCTCCTCGGAGCCATATTCATGGCTACCGACTATGTGACATCCCCCATGAGCCGCCCGGGAATGCTCCTCTACGGAGCCATGATAGGCATAATAACCATCATCATCCGTCAGTGGGGAGCCTACCCCGAAGGCATGTCGTTCGCCATACTCATAATGAACGGCGTCACACCGCTGATCAACCGATATATGAAACCACGTAAATTTGGCGAAGGGAGGGCAACAGCATGAAATCCACACTCACCAACATGGTGCTCTCACTCGGCATCATCACCATAATAGCCGCCGCGCTACTCGCAGGTGTATACACCATAACCGAGGCTCCAATCAAAGCAGCACAGCTCAACAAGCAGATCGAGGCAATCAAGGCTGTCACCCCCGCGTTCGACAACGATCCGGTGAACGAGTCAATGGAGATCACTCCACAGGGAGAATCGGTCCCTGTCAAGGTATTCCCCGCCAAAATGGGAGGAAAACTCGTAGGAGCAGCCGTTGAGAGCTACTCCTCACAAGGATTCTCGGGTGACATCAAGCTTATATACGGATTCGACACCGAAGGCAACATCACAGGTTATGCCGTGATGCAGCATGCCGAGACCCCCGGGCTCGGCGCAAAGATGGACGAATGGTTCCGTTCGCCCGAAGGTCGCCGCAGCGTGATCGGGCTCAACCCTTCCACCTCCAATCTCACTGTCAGCAAGGACGGAGGCGACGTGGATGCCATCACCGCCGCCACAATAACATCGCGCGCATTCCTCGACGCCCTCTCACGTGCCGCCAACGCGTTCGATCAACTTTCAGCACAGAAATAATCCGGCTAAACTATGAATTCAAAACTCAGAATCCTCTATAACGGCATCATTGCCGAGAACCCCACCTTCGTGCTGATGCTGGGCATGTGCCCCACACTCGGCACCACAGGAAGCGCAATGACAGGTATGAGCATGGGGCTCGCCACCATGGGCGTGCTCATATGCTCCAACGTGGTGATATCCCTCATCAAGAACTTCGTCCCCGCCAAAGTGCGCATCCCCGCCTACATCGTGGTCATAGCCACTTTCGTGTCAGTGCTCCAGCTGCTCATGGAGGCATACCTCCCCGCGCTCAATGCCATGCTCGGAATCTTCATCCCGCTCATCGTGGTCAACTGCATCCTGCTCGGGCGTGCCGAGGCATTCGCCTCCCGCAACGGTGTCGCCGACAGCTGTCTCGACGGTATAGGCATCGGTCTGGGTTTCACTGTGGCACTCACCATCCTCGGCTCAGTGCGCGAGCTTCTCGGCACAGGGCGCATATTCGGACTGGAGATCTACCCCGAATCATTCGGCTCACTCATCTTCGTGCTTGCCCCGGGCGCATTCATAGCTCTCGGTCTCCTCATAGCACTCTTCACCAAGTTACGCACTAAAGAAGCCTAATACACCCATGATTGAATACATCTCAATAATCATAACGGCAATCTTTGTCAACAACATCGTATTCGCCCAGTTCCTCGGCATCTGCCCTTTCATCGGCGTATCACGCAAACTATCGTCGGCAGCCGGAATGGGAGCCGCAGTGACATTCGTAATGGTCCTTGCCACAGCTGTGACATGGCTGCTCCAGGATCTCGTGCTCAACCCCTTCGGGCTCGGCTTCATGCAGACCATCGTGTTCATTCTCGTCATCGCGGCACTCGTGCAGATGCTTGAGATCATCCTCAAGAAGATAGCTCCCGCGCTCTACAGCGCGCTCGGAGTGTTCCTCCCGCTCATCACCACCAACTGTGCCGTGCTCGGAGTGGCTATACTTGTGGTGCGCAACGGTCTCAACCTCGGCGAATCGCTCGTCTACGCCTTTGCCACCGCCATCGGCTTCACAATGGCGATATCCATCTTTGCAGGCATACGTGAGCAGCTTGCACGCACCGAAGTCCCCGCCGCAATGCGCGGAGTCCCCATCGCGCTCATCTGCGCCGGGCTCCTTGCCATGGCATTCATGGGTTTCTCAGGCATCAAGATAGGCTGATCAGCCTATCACGTCATAAAATAAACGGCAGTCAGGGACACACCTCATCCGGTGTGTCCCTGACTGCTGTTTCCATACAATCCCCATATATATCCATACCATTTTCTTATCCATTTCACTCTCCTGAAAACATGATACACGACACCGCGCACAAGCATATTTCACCTACACTTACATATTTTCACAAAAAATTCTATAAATCCAATCTGCTAATCCTTAAAAATTTTGGTTAAAAAACGCTAATTAGAGAAACTTGAATTTTTATGTTCATACAAATAATTACTAATTTTGCCGCACTAAAAAAATAAGGTTATAATTATATTAATTACAGTCAAAGATGTTTAACAAATTTCTTTCCTATGCGGCAGCATCCTTAGTGCTTGCCTCATGTTCAAGCACCGATGTGCTCGAAGAGAACATCGCAGCAGGTACCGCAATCAGTTTCAGCTCTCATGTCACCAACTCTTCACGTGCGGTGACCTCTGACAACCTCGAAAAGTTCCAAGTTTATGGAGGCTACACCACCGCTTCAACATCAGATTACCACACGGTATTCAATGCTGTCGCGGTATCAAAAGATGGTGATGGGTCATGGACATATGAGGGTTCATCCAAGTACTGGGTCGAAGGTGGTACATATAAATTTTATGCCTACAGCTGTGAGAATGTCGCCCTAGAAAAAGGCACACCTTCTTTCTCACAGAGTGGTCCTGATGCCGGTACTTTCAAAATCTCAGACTTCGAGTGTTCCAACGGTCACCAGCACGATCTCGTATACGCGTCTACAAACGCTATAACAGCTAAAGGCACAGGCAACAGCAAGGTATCTCTCAACTTCAAACATATCCTGTCAAAAGTAAACGCCAAGTTCAAGAGCGGCTTCCCCTCCGATTTTACCGTTGAGATTTCCGAAGTGGAATTCCGCAACATTTACGACAAAGCTAACTTCTCCTCATCCAACGAACTATGGAGCGGCCAGTCACGCACAATCGAATATAACGCAGCTGAAAATAAATGGACATCCATAGCCCTCCCTGTCACAGGTGATGACAAAACCATTCAGGCCGGCAAACCTGCCGAAGGATCGGACCCTGCTGTGGCAGCCAAAGATCTCACTACTGGTCCGGCATTCTTCCTGCCGGTTACCTACTCAGAAAACAATGTGACGCTGAGCTTTAAAATAGTTGTAAAACAGGGCGATGAAACCATTAAGACCGATTATGTGAAAGGCAACCTCAAACCCGAGTGGGCAATCGGTACATCTTACACCTACAACGTGACTATAAACGGCTCAGCTGCTGGTGTTGAGAAAATAGAATTCGAGGTAGATGCTTCAAACGGAGTTCAGGATTGGACTACATCTCCGGATGTAGATTTCAACATCGGCGCTTAAGTTTTAGAACAGATTAATTAACGCAATAAAGAGGGGTTGTGTTCAATTGTGAAGTGACCCCAAAAAGTTGGACAGGTTAAACATTATTCTGTTAAAAGGAAAGAGTTCGGTACTGCACCGGACTCTTTCCTTTTAACCTGGATTTACTTCTTTTATTGTTATAATAATCAATATATTCTTCTATAACGAGTCGCTGTTCATAACTGTACTTCATAAAAAGCACCCCAAAAGTTTTTTGTCTAACTTTTGGGGTGCAGTTCAGTTTTTTTATGCTATAGGATATGTGTATTGGCAATTCCACAACGCGACGGCAGGATCACTGCTGTCCGCCCACCGGAAGATCTATATCCTCATTGCTGCCCCAATCATCCATATCCACATCAAACCCCGATCCCGAACTGCTCTCGTTGTCCTCTATACGAAGCCCCGACACGCACACCTTGCCGCCTCTGGGCTGTGTCGAAAGCTGCCCGGTGATATCGAAATTGAATTCCTTGGTCTTGCCGTTGACAAGGTTCACTTCAAGATTCAGCGTATTGACATGCCTGTCATCACCCATCCTCGATTCAGGCAGATAGCCCGGTGTCCCGAACGACATCACCTTGGCTGTCACAGCATTATCTGACAACTTGCAGTCATACACCAGAATGGCACGGTCACTCATGGTCAAGCCATTGTAAAGATACACCCATCTTGCCATGCCGCTCATGGCTCCGCGAGCATCCATGACACGGTTGAAACCGTATTCAAACTCATATCTCACCTCATATTCAAACACCATAGGCTCCATGCTTATCTTCATATCCATCACCTCGTGATTGCCCACCTCCGAGTGGGACACCACATAGGCGGCATAGAGCATATCAGGAGGATTCAGCACAACCTCATCAGGATGCAGCTTACGCAACCCTTCGGGCGGCATACGTGAACCGGCGGTGGATGTCGCATAAACCGACTGCGGACCATCCGATTCACCGGCTATAAGCACACTCTCCGTATCGTTGTTATAAAGCAGAAGCGACTGCATTCCGTTCTCTCCGAAATTCACACTGCCCCCGCCCGGCGGCACATACATCTCGTTAGGCTGACCCATGGCATCGTACACAATCACTGTCACTCCCGATGGTGACGGCGTCGGTGACCCTGGCTCCGATGGATCCTGGCTTACCGACCACTTGAAATCTATATCGGCAGCCCCGAAATGATTATAGCAAAGCTCCTCCCTGCATCCTGCAAGTGACAGACCAGCCAAAGCAATACAGTAAAACGGCAATTTCATATCCTGCCCCCCCTTTCTTCATCATGGACCAAACCACCGAAACGCCACACTATCGCCAGTTTGAGCTTCAGCGGACCGAAATAGCTTGTGTTGCTGGTACGCATATAGATATGATGGTCCTCGTAAGGAATATATTCTTTATACTGTGCTGTCATCCATCCGGCACCTATACCGGCTTCAATGGAGAACACATCGGACAGCGACCACGAATATCCGAACGACACGCCGGCCATGACACCCTCTCCGCGATAACCTTTTGAGCCGTCCTCAAGATCATACAGCCCTGCTCCCACAAAGAGACCCGCATACATGTTATGCTGAAGTCTGCTTCCACGCAGCCATATGCGCCTCACCTCAGGGCTGACTATGGCAAGCTGATAGCACTTATGGGCCTCCTTCTGTTTCCACCAGGCTACATCACCCTCCAGATTGACTGACCAGTTCTTGCTCACACGCCACTCCAGTTCGAGAGCCGGCATCTTTATGGCGGCATAGAGGAGATTAGCCTTTAACGCAAACCTCCGGAACTCCACATCGCGCACTATCTCCCATCCCACAATATACGGTATCTCATCCATCGGCTCCGGATCAGCCTCTGGCTCCGGATCAGTGTCAGCCGTAGTGACCACAACAATGTCGGGTACCTCGTCACTGATCTCCGGCTCGCTTTTCACTGTGAGCCCAGTCGCCACAAGATTCTTTCCCGAAAGGCTCTCATCCCTCACATAAAGAAACACCTCGGCATTATGCAGCTCAGGAAAAAAATGATGCCTGAGCCATCGGTACACATCGCCCCCTTGCAGCTCCATAAGGCTTTTCTTTCGGCTGCCGATTATCTTATGGCCGGCACCGTAGACCCACACCGGAGTATTGTCGATTATACTCAGCACCTCATTCCTCAGAGGCACGCTGTCGTCATCGGCAACCATCCGGCGCAGCTCATCCCAGGCAATACCGCCTGGGGATCTGTCGATCAATCTGACATCAACGCCTGTCTCAGCAGCTATATATGAGGCAAGTGACATGCTACGGTTCTCACTAAGAAGCTCATTGGCTGTGCTCACACCGTCGGGTGATGTGTACGACCGCACAAGCACACGCTCTATATTGTCAATGGCGGCCTGACTGCGTATCTCCTCCAGAAAATGCCTCATGGCAACGGAATTACCGTCCATCTCAGGTTCGAAACGGCTGTGTCCGGACCGAAAATAGACCTTCGTAGAATCCGTGGCGATCTGTGCCATGGCCATTGACCCTACAAAAATATCCAGCAGAAGAAATATGATCAATCTTTTCATCAATTGACAATCTCATGCGTGAGTTCAACACTTGCCCGATAACTCATTCTACGATATGTGACCGGACATTCATGATAGTAATGTTGAATAAAGGTATAATCCAACTCTCAAAAAACGATTACAAAATTATCTAATTCACGCTAACTATGCAAGAAAACAGTACCTGAATAGGACCTGTAAAGCAATCAGAGACACCCCCGCAGAGGGGTATCCCTGATTTCGTTTACGTCAGATTCCGCCTTGTTACTTCTTGAGAATTATCTCCACTATCGGAGTCTTATATTTCACGTAAAGGGGACTGGTCTCATCTTTCCATACATTTACACGTTCTATAGTGCTCTGATCGATATCCCTGATGCTTTCCACCCTTACACCGTCGACAATGAAGGTCACATCCTTTTCATCGCCATTCAGCTCCACAGCTACCATCCCTCGGCTGCTATTTGTTCCAATTGAGGCGATAAGCTTCTTCCGATCATTCCCGGTCAGCCTGAACGCGATGGGAAGATTATACCACAGCTCCACCGGCTTGCCTTTCATTCTGGCAGGCTTTAATGCTGGTAGTGACGAAACCACCCGCAATGCCTCTGCATCAATTGAAGGGCATACGCCTCGCACTATCTCGGGCGATGACACCTTGCCGTCATTGCCCACTATGAATCTCACCACCACATTACCCTCTATCGAGTCCTTCATTGCGTCATGAGGATAGCGGATATTCTTTGCTATGAATTTCATCAGTTCGACCTGACCGCCGGGATACTCCGGAGCCTCGTCAACCACATCGAACCCCATCTCCTCTCCGTCACATGCATTGCCGTTCACCCTCCCGGCTTCAGGGGTGCTGGTCTTCTTGGCCGTGCCATAGCCCACCACCACTATCTCCTCCAAGTTTTTGGTCCGGACCTTCTTATCGCTCGCGGGTGCCACGGCAGCATCCTGCCTGCCGGACAGCCCGGGTTGTCCGGCAGAAGTATTTTTTGTAACTTTGCTCTCAGTAACAGCTGCGACAGCCTCCGCAGGCATGACAGCTGAAAGAGAAGCCCCTGAAGCAGAATCTATGGCTCCGGCAACAGCAGGGATATCGGTTACGAGAACAGCAGCCGCAAATGCGGGAGCCAGTGCAAGCACGCGCAGTCGGCGGCTCGCTGATGTCTTTGGATTGTACATCATAGTGATACGTTTTTTAAGTTTACTGTGATTCAGGCTGTTGGCAAGTGACGGGAATCTCGCGCCGACAGCCTTCTTTATTAATAACATCTGATATTCACGCGGATTGACACCTGAAGAGATAACCCCGGAATCCGCCTGGTATTCGTGCACCGCCTTAAGCTCCTCACGCATGAGCCATGCGGCAGGATTGTACCACTGAAACACGGCTACGAGCTGAGCCATCACAAGATCCACCCAATGGCGGTGTCTCACATGGCAGCACTCATGAGCCACTATCATCTCTCCGGACTCGGCATAGTCCTTATGCGACATCACTATCGCACCCATCACACTGAACGGAGCTATCCCCTCGTCCCGAATGAGTATCACCCGCTGCCCGCAGGCATCCGCCCCGCTCCCGCTTCTCACAATCAAGGCAAGACGCACAGCCACCACGCCTGTATGCAGCATCGCAACGACCATACCCGAAACATATATCCATAGAATGGCTGAGCATATGATATCGGCAAGCGATGCGGAATCCTCCGCCACAGGAAGCATCATAATGCCGCCCACCTCTATCAGTCCTGCGGGCAAATCCTCAGAACTGTCGGCGAGCCAACGGTCCGCAACCACACCGAGAGGGATGGCGGAAAGTGACACCAGATAAATGCTCCACAGCACAATGCGGTTGAAGCGATGCTGATTCTCCGACGCAAGCACCCACTTGTATGCCATATACATCAATGCCAGCAGCACGGAGCAGCTTATGGAATATGCAAAGAGAGGACCCATTTTACTTGTTTTGGTTATATAGTCTGTTTACCCCCCTGCTCCACCATGGCTATGATGTCACGGAGCTCTTCAAGCGAGATCTTCTCATCCTCAACAAGAGCGGACACCGCACTTTTGTAGGAGTTATTAAAATAGTTTGCCACAACATCCTTGAGCGAGCGGTCGCGTATCTCCTCCTTGCTGGCTATGGCGTAATAGCGGTGAGAGCCACCCACCACCTCATGACCCACCTTGCCCTTCTCCTGGAGGATACGCACAAGGGTCGAAACGGTGTTGAAATGAGGCTTCGGCTCATCATAGTACCTGAGCATATCGCGCACATGTTGCGGACCATGTTCCCATAGAATCTGCATTATGAGCATCTCTTTCTCAGTGAGGATCGCTTGCGGCTTACGTCCGGCTTTCATATATAAAGTAAGTTTTAATTACACTGCCGGTCAAGGGGTCGACAACCAAAACCACCCGCATTCCGGCAATGGATAATGAATTATTTAGTTGACATGGCAAAGATATAACTAATTATTAAATTATCAAAACTAAAATTATAGTTCACTGAAAAAAATTCTAGACCAGAGAACTAAAGTTAAGACAGGAGAACAGTAGAACAAAAGCACCTTAAGGTGCTTTTAGTAAAGATTAGTAGGTTAAAAGCAGTCATTATACAATGCATTGTTTTGACACTCCACCTGTTCTATTGTTCTATTTGTTCTCCTGTCTTTATCTTTAGTCCTCTGGTCTAATATTTGCACAGCGATAAGACATTCTGACCAAAAACAGAGCTATTTCACGCGAATTTATCTGTTAAAAAAATAAACTTTTTATGCTCGAAAGGGGTTAATTTTGCAGAGGGAAATTTATCGGCAGGAAGCACCCCCAATGCAATGCAGCCGAATAGCTTCCATCATCACTAATTATCAACTATTTACAGTTTCCGATATGAGATTGCGACTTACAGTAGTTTCCGCCATATGTGCCATCGTGCTTCCGGCAATAGCACAGACACCCGATCAGGCTGTCGCCGACGGTTCTGTCCTCACCCTCGCGCAGTGCCGCGACCTCGCCCTTGCCAACAACAAGAATCTGCGCCGCGGAGCCGAGCAGGTACGTGCGGCAGGCTACCAGAAGGATGAAGCATTTGCCGCCTACCTACCGTCGCTCGACTTCGCCGGAGGATACATGTACAACCAGAAGAAGATATCGATGTTCGATTCCGACCAGTTCCTTCCGGTCAAGACATTCAACCTTGAGAAACAGGGCTACGAATTCAATCTGGTCAAGGACCCGATGACCGGAAAACCCATACAGGTAAACGGACAGTACGTACCCGAACAGGTAGCCTATCTTCCCAAAGAGGCTTTGGAATATGACATCCACAATGTGTTCTTCGGAGCGATAACCCTCACCCAGCCCATATTCATGGGAGGGAAGATCGTTGCGATGAACAAGATTACCAACTATGCCGAGGACCTTGCCAAGACCCAGCTCAACGGAGCGTCAAAGGACGTGATATATGCTGTTGACGCCGCCTACTGGCAGGTGGTATCGCTCAAGGCAAAACAGAAGCTCGCCGAAAGCTACGTCAATCTTCTCGACACTCTGAGCCACAATGTATCGCTTATGATCAAGGAAGGTGTAGCCACCCGCAGCGACCAGCTCACGGTCGATGTCAAGCTCAACTCCGCCCAGGTCGACCTCACAAAAGTCAACAACGGTCTCGTCCTCTCACGCATGGCACTCGCCCAGGTGTGCGGGCTCCCGATACACTCCGACTTCCGTGTTGCCGACGAGGACGCGGAGTGCATCATCAGCATCATCACCCCAGCCATACTCGCCGACGACTCCCAGATAGACATGCAGCAGGTCTACGACCGCCGCGACGACCTACGGTCGCTCGAACTTGGAGTGAAGATCTATGAGCAGAAAGCCAATGTCGCACGCTCGTCCATGATGCCCAACCTCGCTGTCGTAGGAGCCTACTCATTCTCCAACCCCAATATCTTCGACGGCTTCAAGAAGAAATTCAACGGACAGTTCTCGATCGGAGCAATGCTCACCATACCCCTGTGGCACTGGGGTGGCAACTACAACAAATACCGCGCCGCCAAGGCCCAGACTGCCGCAATGCGCATGGATCTTGAAAACGCCCGCGAACTCGTGGACCTCCAGGTACGCCAGGCCTCCTACAAGGCAGCCGAGGCTGTCAAGACCCGCGACATGACCGAGACCAATCTCGCCAAAGCCGACGAGAACCTGCGATGCGCCGACCTCGGCTTCCGCAACGGAGTGATGACTGTCGACAACGTAATGGAGGCTCAGACAGCATGGCTCAAAGCCCACAGCGAGAATATCGATGCACGCATCGACGTATATCTGTGCGACGTATATCTTTCAAAAGTTTTAGGAACTCTTTAATCACCATACAAGGATCACCATGTCAACCCCAACACCATCCACCCAGGAACAGAAAGAGAACAAGGCCCTACTCGTGGCTCTTTCTGTAGTAGTGATAGCAAGCATAGTGCTCGCCATCATAGGATTCGTATTTCTCAACAAGCCTGCCGACATAATAGAAGGGCAAGCCGACGCGACATCCGTACGCATCTCAGGCAAGCTCCCCGGACGCGTAATGGACATATATGTCAGCGAAGGCGACATGGTCCGCGCAGGTGACACCCTCGTGCATATCCATTCTTCGCTCGCCGAGGCTAAACTCATGCAGGCGGAAGGCATGGAGACCGTGGCACGCACCCAGGACCGCAAGGTGGATGCCGGAACGCGCATCCAGATCATCAATTCGGCACGCAACCTCGTCACCCAGGCGGAAGCAGCAGTGACAATAGCTCGCAAGACCTACGACCGCTTGCAGAACCTCTACGACGAAGGGGTTGTGTCCGAGCAGAAACGCGACGAGGCTAAAGCCGCTTATGACGCCGCCGTGGCAGGGCACAATGCCGCCAAGAGCCAGCTTGAGCTCGCGATAGCCGGAGCGCAGAAAGAGGACAAGGAATCTGCCGCAGCAATGGTAAATGTTGCCAAAGGAGGTGTAGCCGAAGTGCAAAGCGTACTTGAGGACCAATATCTGCTGGCACCGTGCGACGGACAGATCGACCAGATATATCCCGAAGTCAGCGAGCTCGTGATGCTCGGCGCGCCGATAATGAGCCTTCTTAAGACCCAGGACAAATGGGTGACATTCAATGTGCGCGAAGATCTTCTCAAGGACATGCCCCTCGGCGGAGAGATCGAAGTCATGATACCCGCCCTCGACAAGAAGAAGGTAAAAGCCAAGATATACTATTCGCGTGACCTCGGAAGCTACGCCACATGGCAAGCAACCAAAGCCACCGGACAGTGGGACAGCAAGACATTCGAGATCAAGGCACGCCCGCTTGAGGACCTTCCCGAGCTGCGTCCCGGCATGACAGTAGTCTACTTCAAATAATCCGTGGCAGAGACCCCGACAACCGTAACCCCATAACCAGTAAAAATTATGTTCCCCTCAATACGTCGCGGCATACGGACCCTATGCTCCCGCAGGATCTACTTCTTCATGATGGTGGTCGTGCCGTTAGGGTGCACATTCTTTTTCCTCAACCTCATGAACGAGGGATTGCCGCTGAAAGTCCCCGTAGGGATCGTTGACATGGACCACTCCTCCCTATCGCGGCGCATCACGCGCTCCCTCGACGCCACCGAGCTGATCGACATAGCCGACGACCTCGAAAGCTACAACGCTGCAATGACAAAAGTCCGGGGCGGAGAGCTATTCGGCTTCTTCTACATCCCTTCCGACTTTCAGGAGAAAGCCCTCAGCGGACGCACCCCCACCCTCTCCTTCTACTCCAACATGAGCATCTTTGTCCCCGGCACACTGTCGTTCAAAGGATTCAAGACCATAGCCGTGACCACATCGGGAGGCATCGTGGAGACATCGCTCACCAGCTCAGGTCTCGACGAAGATATAGCCGAGAGCCTTATCATGCCGCTGGTCACCGACAACCACCCCATCGGCAACCCGTGGACCAACTATAACATATACCTCTCCCAGTCGTTCCTCGCCGGGCTCATTGCCCTCCTCGTAATGACAGTGACATCCTTCAGCATATGCCAGGAGATCAAGAACCGCACATCACCCGAATGGCTCTCCACAGCCCGCGGCAGCATGGGGCTGGCTCTTATTGGCAAACTTCTGCCTCAGAGCATAGTGTTCATCTCCATCGGCGTAGCCATCCAGACGGTGATGTTCAAGTTCATGCATTTCCCTCTCAACTGCAACCCCTGGCATATGATACTCGCCATGATGCTCCTGGTGCTTTCATGTCAGGCATTCGCCACAGTAGTGGTCGAACTGGTCCCTAACCTCCGCCTGTCAATGAGCATATGCAGCCTCGTGGGCATACTCTGCTTCTCTGTGGCCGGATTCTCTTTCCCTGTCGACAAGATGTACGGAGCCATAGGGATATTCGCCTACATAATGCCGATACGATACTATTTCCTTATATATGTCGACCAGGCACTAAACGGATTGCCTCTCTACTATTCGCGTCTCTATTACATCGCGATGCTCGTGATGATGCTGACCCCTGTGCTCGGATTGCGCCGCCTGCGCCGTCATTGTCTCACCCCTGTTTACGTCCCCTGATATGAATTGGTTTATAAGCATCTTCCGCGTGTGGCGAAGGGAGACATGGTTAGTGTTCACCGATATAGGTGTGATGCTGTTCTTCTTCGGGCTGCCATTGGCCTACCCTATTGTCTACACTCTCATATACAATCCCGAAGTCGTCACCGAGATCCCCACTGTCGTGGTCGACAACTCCCGCACTGCCGAAAGCCGCGAACTCGTGCGCACCCTCGATGCCACACAGAGCATCCATATAAAGGGATACGCCGCCAACCTACAGGAGGCGAGGCGCGCATGGGCTGAAAAACAATGCTACGGCATAATCGAAATCCCCGCCGACTATGCAAAGAAGATTGGCTCGGGTGAGCAAGCAAGGATATCGTTCTACAACGATATGTCGCTGCTCATACGCTTCCGTCAATACCTGTTTGCCCTCACAGGAGTGCAGATGAACGAGGTGACCAAACTCACAGCCGAACGTGTGGCAACACTCGGAGGAGGCCTCGCCACACAGGTGACAGGACTTCCCGTCGACACCCACTTTGAAAGTCTCGGCGACCCCACCCAGGGCTTCGCATCATTCATCATTCCAGGCATAGTAGTACTGATACTCCAACAGAGCATGCTGCTCGGGATCACAATGATAGCAGGCACCGCCGCCGAACGCCGACGGCGCAACCATGGGCAGGACCCTTACGAATACCAGGCGGGGCCTGTGGCAGTGCTCCTCGGTAAAAGCCTGTGCTACATGATGCTCTACATCCCGCTGAGCTACTACATACTCCACATAGTGCCCGAAATGTTCGCTCTCCCTCACGTGGGGAGTGCCGGCGACTACATGCCTTTCATATTCGTGATGCTACTCGCCACCACATTCCTCGGACAGACACTCCAGGTGTTCGTAAGGGAACGTGAGACCTCGCTGCTTGTCATAGTGTTCTCCTCACTGGTGTTTCTGTTCCTCTCCGGGCTCACATGGCCACGCTACGCCTTCAATAAATTCTGGCTCATGGTGTCCGACCTCGTGCCGGCAACATGGGGTGTGGAAGGATTCATCCGCATCAACGGCAATGCCGCAACACTTCCGGAAATATCGCGCTACTACTGGAGCCTATGGGCACTCGTAGGGCTGTATTTCGTCACTGCGCTCATCCTGAGGATATACATCTCGGGAACCCGCCGCCGCAGTGTGGCGCATCGGCAGGCACAATAAACCATAGCAGTACGGCATAATGCTCCGATCACTCTACGAGAGGTTCGGCAATCATCCTTGACATTAGAAAATATCCCTGCCACAGCTATCTGTAGCAGGGATAAATCTTTTTATCACAGGCTTCGTGCCACTCGTCAATCCAGCTTGGCCTCCATCCCCGGACGGTCAAGGCAGCGGCATATGGCATCACACCCCTCGGGTATATAGCCCGCGAAATCGCAAGCCTTCTGAGGCTCACCCCAGAAATGCATCGGGAAGAAATTCTCAACCCTCACATTTGAAAGGAATATCTGCGCACCGCGGGCAAAACCTTCGCCCATCCGTGCATCGACAGGGAACATCACGATATACATCTTGGGATAATCCTCCGCCACATGCCTTACAACTTTCGTGAACTTCGCCTCGGCATCATGCGCCTCGGCAGGAGTCGACACCTCGCTCCAATGCCAGTCATTGAGATCTCCGGCATGAAACACCACCCTGCCGTCCGGAAGGGTTATGGCATAAGCCACCCCGACATCGGTCGACCTGAATGCCTGCACCTTGCTCACACCCGGTATCTGCTCTTCTATTACATCACCCGGACTCATCCATGCCACCGACACCCCCTTCTGAGGCACAAGGCGTGAGAATATGTCGTTGGAGAGCACATAAGTGCGGCGGCGGTTCTGGGCAAGCTCAAATATCGAGGCATTGAAATGATCGGGGTGATGATGACTCACGAAGAACACCACTTCCTGATCCGGAGCCTCACGAAGCACCTTTTCAAGCTTCTTGTCAGGGTCCTTGTAATAATCAAACACCATTACGGCTTCGGGGGTTGTAACCGCGAAGCCGCTATGATCCAAATAAGTAACTTTTATCATAACGAATATCGTTTAATCCACTATATGTAGAACAACCGATATCGCTGTGATGTTTATGAAAATCCTTAGGTTCAGAGTGTGAAACGCTTGCCGTTCCAACGGTACACAAGCGACGGATGAAGAGCGGGAGCCACCATCTCATATACATCTTCATCGAGGAATGTCGATAGATTGTTGGTGACAGTGAGCGTACCCTTAGCAGGATCGATATAATAGGATGCAAGCATGAAAGGCGCATAAGCGGTGACCTCAGCGGCATCGTGACCCTGTGTCACCCATTCCTTCCATGCCGGAGCGGTGAAATACCTCGAAGCCTGAAGAGGCTTCCACTCCCTGTCGTAGAACTTCAGAGTCGAGTCCAACCCCGGAGCAGCCACAGTCGACACCACAGCGATCACCGTGTCACTCCCGGCGGCGAGTATAGCCACCTGTGCGGAAGAGGATTCCGATATCTTCACCGTCAGGGATGCAGGCGAGAGATCCGTAACCGACGAACGCCCGTCCATTCTGTTGGCTGAAGGTGTGGCAAGCCCGCTGTTGTAATAGTCCACCATATCCATACGTGTATTGGTGTCGAGCAACGGGAACACGTCGGACGGCGCCGATGTGAAAGCCTTGGATGCTGTGAGCTGAGCCGATGCAGCCAGCCCTGACAAAGCGATAATGGCAAATATTAGATATCTCATAAATCGCATCTATGTATGATTGAAAATTAAAAAAACTTCTGTCTATACAGTCCTACGTCGACCGCTTTTACATCCGGACTACTGCTTACTCTTGGACTTCTTCTTTTTATCGGACAGTCTGGAGTAATCGCGGTCCTTGTCAGCGATCTCGCTGTGAAGACGTTTGCCGAAGAAATCGGCTCCGGTGAGAGCACCCACCACCTTTCGGGCATCCTTCTTGCTGACATCAAACAGGGTGTATGCCGGCAGCAGGTCGATACGACCCACATCCACACGCTTACCCTGCACAAGCTTGTTGAGAGCCTCTATGAGATTGCCGGCAAAAAATCCGTCACGCTTGCCCACGTTGACATACACTCGCTCCATGCCGCGGGCTGCCGTGCGGCGATCCTTCTCTCGGTCATCGGCGGGACGCTCGTGGGCCGGACCTTTCTTCTCACCCTTGCGCTTGCGGTCACGCTCGGGCTTGGCGTCTATGAAATCGATCTTCGGGGCATCCTTATAATAATCGAGCAGACGGTTGAACTCCAGGGATATCACACGCTTTATCAGGTCCTCCTCCGACAGCCATTCAAGCTTGCGCGAGATGCCGGGCAGATACTTCGCGATACCCTCTTCATTGACCTTGACCTTCTCAAGACGGTCAGCGAGATTATAGAGCTGCTTCTCGATGATATGCTCTGGAGTCGGCACCTCAAGATGCTCGAAAGTCTTGCCGATTATACGCTCTATCTCACGCAGGCGGCCTTTCTCGCGCGAATGGATTATAGCCACCGAAACCCCCTTCTTTCCGGCCCTGCCGGTACGGCCCGAACGATGGTTATATACAGCAGTATCCTCTGGGAGCCCATAGTTTATCACATGGGTCAGATCACTCACGTCAAGACCGCGCGCCGCGACATCGGTAGCCACAAGAATGGTCACCACACGGTCACGGAACTTCTTCATCACAATGTCGCGCTGCTGCTGGGAGAGGTCTCCGTGCAGAGCCTCGGCATTGTAGCCGTCCTTGATCAGATTGTCGGCAATCTCCTGGGTGTCACGGCGTGTGCGGCAGAACACTATGGCGTATATCCCGGGCGAATTATCCACAACTCGCTTGAGAGCAAGATACTTGTCGCGGGCATTCACCATATAATATATGTGGCGAACATTTTCCGAGCCTTCATTGCGCGTGCCCACCACAATCTCCTCATAGTCACGCATGTAATGCTTGGCTATCTTCAGGATGTCGGCAGGCATTGTGGCCGAGAACAGAAGAGTCTTATGATCCTCGGGCACATGTGACAATATCTCCTCTATCGAGTCAAGGAAGCCCATGTTGAGCATCTCGTCAGCCTCGTCGAGCACCACTGTGTTCACCTCGTCAAGCTTGACAACGCCACGCTTTATAAGGTCGATAAGACGGCCAGGAGTGGCTACTATCACATTGGCACCTGCCCGGAGCGACCGTATCTGGCTCTCGATGCTCGATCCGCCGTACACAGGGATGACCTTCACACCCGAGATGTATTTCGAGTAGTCCACAAGGTCACTGCTGATCTGTAGACACAGCTCTCGGGTGGGGGCGAGCACAAGTGCCTGCGGCCTGCGCACTCCGGCATCGATGCGCTGGAGCACCGGCAATCCGAATGCTGCCGTCTTGCCTGTGCCGGTCTGAGCGAGTGCCACTATATCATTGGCATCACCGAGCAGACGTGGGATTACGCGTTCCTGGATGGGCATCGGGGCTTCAAAACCCATCTCTTCAACCGCTTTCCTCAACGGCTCGTTGACACCTAATTCTTCAAATGATTTCATATATGTGAATTGATAATATAATTACAGGGGTTGCAGGCAAGTCAAGAGCCTGTGAAAAAAACATCGTTACTGCCCCTAATATAATAACTTATTGCCCCGCCGCAGGGTTCGCTCGACGCTACAACTACGGCAGGGCAAAGATTTTTCTTGGATAGGACCTATCTCAGTTCTCGTCGTACTTCACCGGAAGCACACGTGAGATGGAATGGTCAAGCGAAATGAGTGTCTCCGTACCCACAACACCGGGTATCACCTGTATCTTATGATTGAGCAGCTCCATAAGGTGCTCATTGTCGCGGGCAAACAGCTTGATGAGGATAGTGTACGGACCTGTGGTGAAATGGCACTCCACTATCTCGGGTATCTTCTCAAGCTCGGGAACAACCTCACGGTAAAGCGCACCCCTTTCAAGATTGACACCTATATAGGTGCATGTACGGTAGCCGAGTATCTTAGGATCGACATTATAGCCTGAGCCGGTGATGACATTAAGGTCGATCATTCGCTGTATGCGCTGATGGATGGCTGCACGTGACACGCCACACTCCTGCGCCACATCCTTTGATGCGATGCGGGCGTTACGCATTATTATTTCAAGTATCTTTCGGTCGAGATTGTCAATTTTTTCCATGACTGCACCGTTATTTTTTTGACTGGTAAAGTGGTTACTGTATGAAAAATACAGCTACAAATATACGAATTCCCCGCCTAATCTCAAACTTTCTGCCAATTTTTCTGCAAAACGTAACAATTATATCCCCCGCAGAGGCAAAGCTCGTGTGTTACCATATGTTAAAGAAGCTGTGCAGTTTACAATGAAATGTTAACGAATGTCAGTATTTTTTGACAATAATTTGAAGAACGAGAAAAAATGGTGTTAACTTTGTGCAAAATTTGTTCTTATGACTGACAATATTTTAACCCTCCTGTCGGCACGGCAGACCGACCGACGGCCTGACGCCCCGGCCCTTGCCGGACAGGATGAGCAGGAGAGGTGGTATGACATATCATGGCGCGAATTTGACCGTCAGATAAATGTGGCGGCAAAAGCACTCGCCTCACTCGGCGTGAAGCCGGGAGCATGCGTAGGCACATTCTCTGCCAACCGTCCCGAAAACCTCGTCACCGACTTCGCCTGCTACCGCAACCGTGCCATATCCGTATCTATCTATGCCACATCATCGCCCGAACAGGTGGCATACATCGTGAACGACGCATCGATTGCTGTCCTGTTCGCCGGCAACAGCACCCAGTACCACTTCGCCCGCGAAGCTCAGCAACACTGCCCTTGCATGACGCAGATAATCGTCATAAAGCCCATCGAACTCGACGAGGACGACAACACCTCAATGCTTTGGAGCGACTTCATGAAACTCGGCGAAAACTCCGGCAGCAGCATCGAAGAAGAGGTCAGGAGACGCTGCGACGAAGCTCTCCCTTCCGACATTGCCACCCTCGTATACACCTCCGGGACCACCGGAGAACCAAAAGGGGCGATGCTCACCCACGCCAACTACAACGCCGCACTCGAAGCCCACAAGATCGCGCTCCACATGCTCTCCACCGACGACGTGTCTATGGCATTCCTCCCTCTGAGCCATATCTTTGAAAAAGGCTTCACCTATGTGTGCCTCATGCTGGGCATCAAGGTCGCAGTCAACCGCGACCCTCGCGCCATACAGGACACCATCAAAGAAGTAAGGCCCACATGCATGTGCGCAGTACCGAGATTCTGGGAAAAAGTCTACACAGCGGTCAACGACAAGATAGCTTCGATGTCACCGCTGTCGCGCGCCATGGTCAACATGGCACTCAAGGTGGGACGCAAACGCAACATCGACTACGTGCGCCGCGGGCTCAAAGCCCCGTTCTGGCTTGAGAAAAGCTACCGGTTCTTCGACAGAAAGATATTCTCACAGCTACGCGGTGCCATAGGCATCGACCGCCCGAACATATTCCCAACAGCAGGTGCTCCTGTGTCGTCCGAGATTGTCGAATTCTTCCACTCCGCCGGGCTATGGCTGATGGTGGGCTACGGACTCTCCGAGACCACCGCCACCGTCACATGCTTCCATAAAATCAACTACGAGATAGGCTCCGTAGGCAAGCCGCTCCCGTCGGTGAAAGTGAAAATAGGTGAAAACTCCGAAGTGCTCGTCAAAGGCCCGACGGTGATGAGAGGATACTACAACAAGCCCGAAGCCTCAGCCGAGGCATTCACAGCCGACGGGTGGTTCCGAACCGGCGATGCGGGCTATATCGACAGCGAAGGAGCACTCTTCCTCACCGACCGCATCAAGGACCTCTTCAAGACATCCAACGGCAAGTACATAGCCCCACAGATGATCGAGACACGCCTCGGCACCGACAAGTTCATCGAACAGGTAGCCATAATCGGCGACAGCCGCAAATTCGTCAGCGCGCTCATAGTCCCCAACTACGAGGCCCTGCGCGAATGGGCCGACTCCAACAAGATCTCCTACTCATCCGTTGAAGATATGCTCGGCAACCAGAACTTACTCGCCATGATGGAAGCCCGCCTCGAAAAGCTGCAGAAAGGGTTCGCATCCTACGAAAAGATCAAACGTTTCACGCTCCTGCCTCACGAATTCACGATGGACAACGGCGAACTCACCAACACCCTCAAGATCAAACGCCGGGTGATAAGCGAAAAATACGCCGACCAGATCGAAGCGATGTACTCGTAGGCGAACACCACAGCACCGGTCTTTACAACTAATTTCATATAACCGATCAGTTAAAACTCAACAAAACTCCATCTAATATTTTATGAAAGTAGCAATAGTAGGCGTCAGTGGCGCCGTAGGACAGGAATTCCTCCGTGTGCTCGACGAGCAGAATTTCCCTATTGACGAGCTCCTCCTTTTCGGGTCGGAGCGTTCGGCAGGTCGCACATACAGCTTCCGCGGAAAGGACTACACAGTCCGTCTCCTGCGCGAAGAGCCTGAGGACTTCCGCGGCGTGGACTTCGCGTTCGTATCTGCGGGAGCATCCGTGTCAAAGAAATATGCCGATGTGATAACCCGCCACGGCGCAGTCATGATCGACAACTCCTCAGCCTTCCGCATGGACCCCGACGTGCCCCTGGTGGTGCCCGAAGTCAACGGCGACGATGCATTCGACGCGCCTCGCGGCGTGATAGCCAACCCCAACTGCACCACCGCCATTATGGTGGTGGCACTCAAGCCCCTCAACGACATCTCCCCGATACGCCGCATACACGTTGCCACCTATCAGGCTGCCAGCGGAGCGGGAGCCACAGGCATGGACGAGCTCGTGAAACAGTACGCCGAACTCGCCGAGGGCAAAAAGCCTACAGTAGAGAAATTCGCCTACCAGCTCGCCTACAACCTCATCCCACATATCGACGTGTTCCTTGACAACGACTACACCAAAGAGGAGATGAAGATGTTCCACGAGACACGCAAGATCATGCACTCGCCCGAACTTTCAGTAAGCTCCACATGCGTACGTGTCCCGGTGGTGCGCGCCCACAGCGAAGCCGTATGGGTAGAGACCGAACGGCCCATCAGCATCGAAGAGGCACGCAAGGCATTCTCGACAGCCGAAGGTCTCGTGGTGATCGACGAGCCTGCCGAGAAGAAATACCCCATGCCCCTCGACGCAGCCGGCACCGATCCTGTGTTCCTTGGTCGTCTGCGCAAGGACATCGCCAACCCCAACGGACTCACATTCTGGCTCTGCGGCGATCAGATCAAGAAGGGTGCGGCTCTCAACGCCGTCCAGATCGCGCAGTATATGATAGCCCACAAAAAATAACGAAAGTCAACTTTTTCCAAAAGTTTCAGGTTATAGGGTTATAACATTGACCCTATAACCTTTATTAACCTCTTACGACCCAGATGTTTTTCGACCCTGCCGGCATTATGGAACAGTTTCTTGTTGCCGATGCCACCACAGTCTACCTTCTCGTGTTCGCTTTCATGATCATTGAGAGCTCGTTCATTCCGTTCCCCTCCGAAGTCATAGTGCCCCCGGCCGCCTACCTCGCATGCACAAGCCACGAAGTCAACATAGTGGCAGTAGTGCTCCTCGCGACCGTCGGAGCCATCATAGGCGCGCTCATCAACTACGGGCTGTCCCTATGGATAGGACGGCCTATCGTCTACCGCTTTGCCGGGAGCCGCCTGGGCCACGCACTTCTGCTCGACGAGAACAAGGTGCGCCACGCCGAAGAATACTTCGATGCCCACGGAGCCATATCGACATTCATAGGCAGACTCGTGCCGGCAGTGCGCCAGCTCATATCCATCCCCGCCGGGCTCGCAAGGATGCACCTCGGCAAGTTCGTCATATTCACCGGGCTTGGAGCCATGACATGGAACATCATCCTCGCAGCCCTCGGCTACTGGCTCGGGACAGTGGTGCCGCGCCAGCAGCTCTATGCCAAAGTCGAGGAGTACAACGACTACCTCACATATATCGGGCTCGGCATAGGAGTGATATGCATCATTATCATACTCTACAATATTTTCAAGCCTCGCAAATAGAAATTCTCCAACCCCAACATCTAAAAACGTCATGACACAGGTATCTCCCTCACTTCTCGCCTCCGACTTCACCCGCCTGGGCGAAGCCGTAGGGACCATCAACCGCAGCCACGCATCGATGATACACGTCGATGTGATGGACGGAATGTTTGTCCCGAACATATCCATCGGATTCCCTGTAATATCCGCCATAAGCCGTGTAGCGGAAAAACCGCTCGACGTTCACATGATGGTAACGGACCCCGGACGCTACATCAATGAGGTGCGCGACTCCGGAGGCTGGCTCATGTGCGTGCACTACGAAGCCTGCACACATCTCCACCGCGATATCTCAGCCATACACGATGCCGGAATGAAAGCAGGTGTAGCCCTCAACCCCGCCACACCTGTGGAGCTGCTTGAGGACATAATCGACGACGTGGACCTGGTACTCCTCATGAGCGTAAACCCCGGCTTCGGAGGGCAGAAGTTCATCCCCAACACCATAAGCAAAGTGAAGCGTCTGCGCCAGATGATCGCGCGCCGCAACTCCGGAGCTATGATCGAGATCGACGGCGGGGTCGACCTCACCACGGCACCCGCACTCATCGCCGCCGGAGCCGACGTGCTTGTGGCAGGAAGCTTCGTGTTCAAGGCTCCCGATCCCATCGGTGCCATCAACGCCCTCTCCGAGCTCGGCTGACAGGATACCACTCCCTGGCAGTAATGCCAGGCGAAACCCCTGTCAAAAAAACCAACCAATCCCCTTGATAAAATCTATGGACCGTTCCCAGATCGAAGAAATACGCATTGAAGATTACGACTATCCCCTCCCCGACCAACGCATAGCCAGGCATCCCCTGGCGGAGCGCGACACCTGCCTGCTGCTTGTGCGTGACCCGCAGGGAGGACTGTCGACACGCCGTTTCAGCGACCTTCCCGCGCTACTTCCGCCCGATTCGATGCTCGTCTACAACAACACCCGCGTCATCAATGCGCGCCTGCGCTTCCGCAAAGGCTCCGACGGCACAGGCGCACTCATCGAGATATTCTGTCTGGAACCCGACGACCCTGCCGACTACGCCGTAAGCTTCGCCGCAACATCATCCTGCTCCTGGAACTGCCTCGTGGGCAACTCCAAGCGATGGAAGGACGGCGATCTCACCCAGGCTGTGACGGTCGACGGCCGCAGCATCACCCTGCGCGCCACACGCCGGAGCAAGGACGGAGCCTCCTCCGTCGTGCGCTTCAGCTGGGACTGTCCTGAAGTGACATTCAGCTCCATAATATCCGCACTCGGCGAGATACCCATCCCCCCCTACCTCAACCGCTCCACCGAAGAGAGCGATTCCCGAGACTACCAGACCGTCTACTCCCGCATCGACGGCTCCGTAGCCGCCCCGACGGCAGGGCTGCACTTCACCCCCGCAGTGCTCCGCGACATAGACCTCCGCGGCATACCGCGCCGCGAGCTCACCCTCCACGTAGGCGCAGGCACATTCCAGCCCGTAAAAAGCGACACCATAGGCGAGCACATGATGCACAGCGAGTTCATAGCCGTTGACCGCCCCCTCATCGAAGAGCTATCCCGCGGGTCACACCGGATAATAGCCGTAGGCACCACATCCGTGCGCACCCTCGAAAGCCTCTACCACCTCGGATGCATGCTCCACAGCGGCATGGACGCATCGACGCTCCCCAGTGGTACCCCTACAGCGACTCCCACCCCTCGCTATCCGTAGCCGACTCAATGGCAGCCATACTCCGCCACCTCGACGCCACAGGACAGGGCACATTCATAGCCTCCACACGCCTGATGATAGCACCAGGCTACAGATACCGCATAGTCCGAGGCATGGTCACCAACTTCCATCAGCCACGCTCCACACTCCTCCTGCTCGTCTCAGCATTCCTCGATGCAGGTGCCGACGAATGGCGGCGCATCTACGACTACGCCCTTGCAGGCGACTTCCGCTTCCTCTCCTACGGCGACGCATGCCTGTTCATTTAGGCACCGTCATCACGCCACTCAATTTAATTTTGTCATTAAAATGATTTTCATTACCTTTGTGATTGCATTATTGTGTATTTATGAAAGACATGAAAATCAACCGGATTCTCCTGCCGCTGCTGATACTCATGGGCATAACCTTCTCAGCGAACGCCCAGACACAGCAAGCCGGCACATATTTCCCCTATCCCATCGTTCCTGACTCGATCTCCACATTCCAGGGACGGTGCAACTATCTCTCCGATCACTTCTTTGATTTCTGCGAGCTCTCCAAAGCGTTCTCCGCCAGGCAGAAGATGGCTAACGAGATGAAAGTCTACCTCTCGGTCGTAGCCAACGCCGAGCCGGAGAGGGCGATCAGAGGAGTCAACAACCTCATGAAAAAGCTTGAGAAGCAGCCGAAGGACCAGCTCTTCATCGCCGAGATCGCCGAAAGCCAGCTCTATTCCGACACTGCCGAACTATGGATCGACGAGCTTTACCTGCCGTTTGCCGAAGCCGTCGCTGCCAACAAGCGCGTAGGCAAGGCTGAGAAAGCCCGATTCCAGCAGCAGGCAACCATCCTGCGCAACTCCCTTGTGGGCAAGCCCGCGCCATCCCTGCCCTACACCCGCCGCGACGGCTCGGAAGGCAACCTCCTGAACGACTCTGCCGAAGTGGTGCTCGTATTCTTCAACGACCCCGACTGCAACGACTGCAACATGGCTCGCATACGCCTCGATGCCGACGTGTCAATGACCGAACTCATCTCCGAAGGAAAGGTCAAGGTAGTGGCAATCTCGCTTGCCGAACCCGACGACGAATGGCGCAGGCACGCCGACAGCTTCCCCGCATCATGGGAGGTTGGAGCCGCACCCGATGCCGACCTCACAATCGATCTGCGCTCAGGGACTCCCGATTTCTACATCATCGACGGCAAGCACAACATCCGGTACAAGCACCTCAACATCACGCAGGTTCTCGATGTGGCACGTCAGCTCAAAAAGAGATAACACACACCTCCGGCTCTCCACGCAGCTCAACCCCCTAACCTTTAACACTTACCCCCACCTACCCATATGGCTTGGCACAACTCCCCCTTGGTCAACATATTTCTGCGCCTCACAGGATTCACCTACACCAACCTTGCGAGGCTCTTCATGCGTCTCTTCGTAGGCATGATGCTGTTGCAGTTCGGCATACGCCATCTTGTTAACTACAATGAATTGTGCACCAACTTCCCCACCGTTCTCGACATGTCGCCGGCAACATCGCTGACGCTCATGATCATCATCGAGCTCGTGTGCTCCCTATCCATAATGGTGGGATTCCTTACCCGCCTCAACACCATCCCCCCCATCCTGGCGATGTGCGCGGCGGAGTACTATATCCTGCACGACATGGTGCCCTATCTCCCTGTCTACGGACTCGACTCCACCGACCCCGGCTATCTCCCCATAATGTTCATAGGCATATACATATACATGCTCATAGCAGGTCCGGGCAAAATATCACTCGATTATTTCATATCCCTCTACATCATCAACCTCCGCGGAAAGGACGAGGAGGAGGAACTGGAGGAAGTCTAACCCCCCACTTAACTCAGCGACAACAGGATTATGCGAGTAGCGGTACTGATATCCGGAGGGGTTGACAGCGCGGTGGCTGTACATCGCCTGCTTGAGCAGGGGCACGACCTGCACCTCTTCTACATACGCATAGGGCTCGACACAGGCGAAGGTGACTGCTCAGCCGAAGAGGACATAGAGATGTGCCGCTACATCGCGGCAAAATACTCTCTCCCATTCGACGTAGTGTCACTTCATGAAGAGTACTGGGAGAACGTCATGGACTACGCCCTGCGCTCTGTACGCGAAGGCCTGACCCCCAACCCCGATGTGATGTGCAACAAAATGATAAAATTCGGATTCTTTGAAGAGCGTTGGGGCAAAGAATTCGACCGCACTGCCACAGGCCACTACGCCACCACCCGTGAGATCGACGGGCTCACATGGCTCGGCACAGGTGTGGACCGCGTAAAGGACCAGACCGACTTCCTGTGCCGCATATCCTACAGCCAGCTCTCCCACCTCATGTTCCCCATAGGCGAGCTACCCAAGGCGGAGGTGAGACGCATAGCCATAGAGACCCGCATGCCCAACGCCTACCGCCGTGACAGCCAGGGGATATGCTTCCTCGGCAAAATCAATTACAACGACTTCATCCGACGCCACCTCGGCGAAAAGCCCGGACCCATCATCGAACTTGAGACCGGACGCAAGCTCGGCACCCACCGCGGATTCTGGTTCCACACCATCGGACAGCGCAAAGGGCTCGGGCTTAGCGGCGGACCATGGTATGTGGTCAAGAAGAACACCCACGACAACGTCGTATACGTCTCCCAAGGCTACGACACCGAAAAGCAGTATGGCTCAACCCTCCATCTCGACGAGATGCACTGGCTCACGCGCGACCCCTGGGGTACTGACTGCGACAAGGTAAGGATAACGTTCAAGAACCGCCACACACCTGAATTCCTCTCCGCTCAACTCACACGCCTCTCCGACAGCGAATACCTCATAGACTCCGCAACACCGGTCCAGGGCATAGCTCCCGGCCAGTTCGCAGTAATATACACCCCCGACAGCAGCCTATGCCTCGGCAGCGGCATCATCACCGGGAGAAACATAATGTTGTAAGCTACCATTATGGACAACGGCAATAACGACATATTTGACAATCTCAGCTCCAGTCAGGGCGGCAACACAGAACGTGTGCGCCTGAGGGTGCTCGGCATCTCCTACAGCCAGATACGCAACGGAGCATACGCCCTTATACTCGCTCAGGTAGGCGGCCCCTACCGCATCCCGGTAGTGATCGGTGCCGGCGAAGCCCAGGCAATCGCTCTGAAGATGGAAGGGATAGTGCCTCCGCGCCCGCTCACTCACGACCTCTTCACAAGCCTCGGACACGCATTCGGCATAGAGCTCACCGAAGTGTTCATATACCGTTTCGAGGATGGAGTTTTCTACTCCGAACTCACATTCACCGACGGCGAGCGCACCATCACCATAGACTCCCGCACCTCCGATGCCGTGGCGATAGCCATGCGCACCGGAGCTCCCATATACACCACTCCCGGGATCCTTACGGAGACCGGCTTCGAGCTTGAAGAGCTCTCCGACGACCCCTCCGGCTCCTCCGCAGATGACGACGACAACGACAACGGCGAGGTGCGCGCACGCGACGAAGAGCCGTCGCCGGTCACACCGACACGCACACCCAAACTCGAAAACTACACCCTCGAAGAGCTGCGCAGGACACTCCAGAGCCTCATCGACCGTGAAGAGTACGAGGAAGCAGCCCGCGTCGCAGAAATAATACGCCGCAAAGAAGATGGAAAAATATAGAAAATAGCCGCATTATCATCCACTTTTACACTTTTTACACACTCCCTCATATCCCATGTCAAAGATCCGACCCTTACAAGCGCGCCTCGCCGCCTTATCGTTCCTTGAATTCGCAGTCTGGGGTGCCTACCTCATCTCATTAGGCAACTACCTCGGCTCGGTAGGGCTCGCCACCCACATCGGATGGTTCTATGCCGTTCAGGGAATAGTATCCATATTCATGCCTGCAATAGTAGGCATCATAGCCGACCGCTGGATACAGGCACAGCGTATGCTGAGCCTCTGCCACCTCCTCGCCGGTCTGTTCATGGGCGCTGCAGCGGTATATGCGCTGACCACTCCCGAAGTGCAGTTCGGTCCGCTATTCACCCTCTACTCCATATCAGTGGCATTCTTCATGCCAACAATAGGGCTATGCAACGCCGTGTCGTTCAACGCCCTCAGCCGCAACGGGCTCGACACAGTGACCTACTTCCCCCCCATCCGCGTGTTCGGAACAGTAGGCTTCATATGCTCGATGCTGTTCGTCAACTTCACACAGTTCCAGACCAACCCCTATCAGCTCGCCACCTCGGCAGTACTGAGCTTCTGCCTCGCCCTCTACGCGCTCACCATGCCGCAGTGCCCCACTAACAGAAGTGCATCCGGCTCGATCGCCGATCAGCTCGGACTAAAGGCATTCAGTCTATTCAAGGAAAGACGTATGGCCATATTCTTCATATTCAGCATGTGCCTTGGCGTATCACTACAGATCACCAACAGCTACGGCAACATATTCATCACCTCGTTTTCCGACATTGCCGAATATGCCGACACATGGGGCGCACGCAACGCCAACGCACTCATATCCCTGTCGCAGATAAGCGAGACTCTCTGCATACTCCTCATCCCCTTCTGCCTGAAACGCTTCGGCATAAAGATAGTAATGCTCATATCGATGATAGCATGGGTGCTGCGCTTCGGCTTCTTCGGGCTTGGCGACACGGGCAGCGGTCTATGGCTGCTCGTCCTCTCATGCATAGTCTACGGCGTGGCATTCGACTTCTTCAATGTATCCGGCGGACTATACGTCGACCAGCAGACCTCCAAGGAGCAGCGGTCCAGCGCGCAGGGGCTGTTCATGATAATGACCAACGGAATAGGTGCCACAGTAGGCACCCTCGCCGCTCAGGGTGTGGTCAACCACTACGTGTTCTCACAGGCCACCCCCGAGGCTCAACAGGCTGGCTGGACCACATCATGGTTCATCTTCGCCGCCTATGCCCTCGTGATTGCAATCCTGTTCATGATTATATTCAAGGATGAACAACCGTTAAAACCCTCCTCCACACAATCGTGATCCAATTCTACGCCCCCGATATAGCCTCGACCCTCACCCTCCCCGAGAGTGACTCGCGTCACGCGGTAAAAGTCCTGAGAATGACCGAAGGGGACACCCTTCAGGCGATTGACGGCTGCGGGCTCCTCTACACATGCCGGCTCGTCGAGGCCCATCCCAAGCGTGCGGCAGTAGAGATAATAGAATCCCGGCTCCAGCCTCTGCCATGGGCTCAGCAACTCACTGTTGCTGTTGCCCCCACCAAGCATATGGACCGCATGGAATGGATGGTCGAAAAGATGACCGAGATAGGGGTCAACCGCATCATCCCGCTCCTTTGCGATCGCAGCGAACGGCGCGAGCTAAAGGTAGAAAGGCTCGAAAAGATTGCTGTCTCGGCAATGAAGCAGTCACTCAAAGCCCATCTGCCGATCATCGATGCGCTCACCCCCCTCCGTCAGGTCGCAGCTCTTATGCCGGAGGCACAGCGGTTTGTAGGCTACTGCGACCCCTCGGTCCCCCGACGGGAGCTGTCACACATATACTCGCCCCACAAGGACACCATGATACTCATCGGCCCAGAGGGTGACTTCACCCCGGCCGAAGTGTCACTGATGCTCGAAGCCGGGATTGTCCCCGCGACATTCGGCGACAACCGCCTGCGCACCGAGACAGCCGCCCTCTACGCTCTCTCAGCATGCCATGTCATCGACTCCTCACACTCTCCCGAACACTGAAGAATATACAGCAACAACCCAAGATATGTTCTCATTCAAGGAATATTCATCACACCCCCAGTTCTTCCTCCTCGCAGGCCCATGCGTCATCGAAGGGGAGGAAATGGCATTGGATATTGCCGAACAATGCGTCAGAATCACTTCTGAGCTCGGCATCCCTTACGTATTCAAAGGCTCATACCGCAAAGCCAACCGCTCACGCATCGACTCATTCACCGGTGTAGGCGACCTGAAGGCTCTCAAGGTTCTTGCAAAAGTCCGCGACACCTTCGGTGTCCCTGTCGTGACCGACATCCATGCCGCAGACGAAGCCGAGATGGCAGCCGAATATGTAGATGTACTCCAGATACCGGCTTTCCTGTGCAGGCAGACCGACATTCTCATCGCCGCAGCAGGCACCGGAAAGGCAGTCAACATAAAAAAGGGGCAGTTCCTCTCGCCCGATGCCATGCAGTTCGCCATTCAGAAAGTGCGCGACGCCGGCAACGACAACGTAGCCCTCACCGAACGTGGTGTCTCATTCGGCTACCAGGACCTTATCGTTGACTACCGCGGCATCCCCGAAATGCAGCGTTTCGGAGCCCCGGTGATCCTCGACATAACCCACTCCCTTCAGCAGCCCAACCAGCCGGCGGGAGTCACCGGCGGCCGACCCGACCTCATCGAGACAATAGCCAGAGCCGGGATCGCAACAGGCGTCGACGGCATATTCCTTGAGACCCACCGCGACCCGTCCGTGGCAAAGAGCGACGGTGCCAACATGCTCCCGCTCGACCGTCTCCCCCAGCTCCTGCGCAACCTCTCGGCAATACGCTCTGTAATCAACACTCTATAATCACACCTCCATCAGACATCATCACACCCTATACTCACAATGAACATCAGATCCATCACACTATCACTCCTCATATCCGTTGCTGCAATCTCGGCAAGCGCACAAAGCTATGACGACCCCATGTCACAGGCTCTGATGAAAGCCTTCGACGAACTCCTTGACGAGGACCCGCGCGACCCGGAGACTCTCGTGCGCCGCGCAGGGCTGTACTATGCCCATCAGGACTACATCAAAGCCCTCGACGACATAAACACAGCTATGAAATACTACGCCCCCGACGATGACGAGTCCCGCTACCCGGCATACCAGCTGCGCGCAAAGATATATCAGCGTCAGAAGAAATATGAGGACGCACTCGCCGACCTCAACACAGTCCTCAAGATGTCACCTCAGGACTACGGCACCATCTACCAGCGTGCCAACGTGCTCTATGAGCTCGGACGGTACCCCGAAGCCAACGCCGACTACTACCTCATGCTGCGTCTCAACCCCCGCAGCCAGGATGCCCTGCTCGGACAAGCCAAGGTCGCGGTAAAGCAGAACAACCTCGGGACCGCCAACGATCTCGCCGACCGTGCCGTGGCAATGACACCAAACAACAGTGAGATATTCATCGGACGCGCCGCCGTGCGCGACCTCATGGGCAACCGCCAGGGTGCCGTGGAGGACTACATATCAGCCATATCGGTCGACAACGAGAGCACAGCGCGTGCCTTGAGCCATCTTGTGGCTATGTCCCGCACCGACTACCCCACCGTCATGGCTGGACTCTCGTCAGCCATCAGCAAAGCCCCGCGCACAGGCATGTTCTACTTCATACGTGCAATGATAGCCCAGGGCCACTGCAACTATCTCGCAGCTATAGCCGACTACGACAAGATCATCAACGAGAACCTCGATTCCTACCCCGGGCTCAACGGTGCTCTCGCCGAATGCTACTACTACCTCGGACGCTACGACCGCGCCCTGCTTAACGCCGACTACGCCATAAGTGCCACCGACGAAAATGCATTCTACTACGTGCTCAAGTCACGTATCGAGCGGGCAATGGGCGACAACCAGGCTGCACTCGACGCTGCCGACAAGGCCATCGAAAAATCTCCGGAATCAATCGATGCTCTTGAGGCAAAAGCTCTCGCCGAAATAGCTCTCGGACAGCCCGCCGGCGCATCAATCGCCCTAAGCGAAGCCGCAATGGTCAACCCCGAAAACCCCTACATACAGATCCTCCGCGGATGGGTGCTCGGCGACTTCCGCAAGCAGGCCGCCAATTCCGAACGAGCCTACGAAATGGTGCTCGACATGGACTTCGACTTCGACAACGTGCAGTCGCTCCGTGGATTTGCCCTCCTCTCACTCGACCGCAGGGAACAGGCGGACAACTGGATGGAACGCATCCTCGACACTGCCGACGACTTCGACGGAATGGTCAACTACTACGCCGCATGCTACTATTCACAGACCGGCATGACCGAACGCGCCCTCCGATGCATGGAGACATCGCTCGAAAAAGGCTACGCCAACTACCACAACTGGACCAAGGCTTCGGAAGCGAACATCAACTGCGCCCCCCTACGCTCCAATCCCGAGTTCACCAGACTTCTTGACAAATACTCACACCTCTTCAAATAGACCTACACATGCGCCTCCCCCTGACTCTCTGCCTCCTGATCTTGGCTACACTGTTCTCCCGGGCAGAGACCCAACGACTGATGATCCCCGGCTCGCACGGCAACCTCTCGGCTGTCATCGAGACCCCCGACCTGCGGCAAGGGCAGAAATGCCCTATGGTGATGATCATGCACGGCTTCATGGGAAGCAAGGATTCCCCGCTTGAAAAGATGATAGCCGAAAAGCTACTCTCAGCAGGGATAGCCTCCATACGCTTCGACTTCAACGGCCACGGCGAAAGCGAAGGCGAATTCATCGACATGACCGTGCCCAACGAGATCGAGGACGCCATCAAGGTGCACAGCTATGTGTCAGGGCTCCCCTACGTAAGCAGCATAGGAGTCACAGGCCACTCCCAGGGAGGCGTGGTTGCATCCATGCTCGCAGGCAAGCTCGGCAAAAAGAAGGTCCGGAGTGTGGTACTCATGGCACCCGCAGCAGTCCTGCGCGACGATGCCATCCGTGGCAACACCATGGGCAAGATCTACGACCCGCTCAATCCACCCGAATACATCGAGATGTGGAACGGCAAGAAACTCGGACGCGACTACATGCTCACAGCATTCTCGCTGCCCATCTACGAGACCGCCTCGGCATATACAGGACACGCATGCATAATCCACGGCACAGGCGACCGCGTAGCGCCCTACACCTACGGACTCCGCTTCCACGACATCTGGAAAGGAAGCGAATACCATCAGCTCGAAGCCGAGGACCACGGCTTCTCCAAGGACCTCGACCGTGCCGCCACCCTCTCCGCCGACTTCCTCATCACCCACCTCAAATAACCCCTCAGGCCCCTCCACTCCACCCCCGCTTCATAACATTCCCCTGCTATAATCCCTCCTCTGCCATAGCATAAACTATTCACATCCGGTACCCCGACTGTAAAACCAAAATACACTCAGGGAATCTGATGCATTTTGCAAGCCCACCACACCAACGCACGGCACACTGCCATAATCGCCACTACACCAACCCTATAGCCCTATGGTCCTATAGTCTTCCCCTCCTTTGGTCCTCTGGTCATATAAGTCCTAAAATTGCGGAATTCTCATTTTCCGGCATCTCCACCTCCTCATATTTCTTCTTAGGCTTGCCATAATCTCCATCCCCCTATATGGACCTATGGTCGTGTGGTCTTATCATTATTCAATGTCGGCGCGAGGGTATGATTGAACGCAGGCTCACTCCTTCAATCCTGAGCACCATAAATACATAGAGTGCAAGCAGAGGTGTACGCATAGCCATCGTGGTCCAGGGATGAGCCTCCATCCCTATCACCTCTCCGACCACCCAGAACACCAGCCCCGACACAAAATAGAGCATCAGACGGGGCACATTATAACCGATAGGATAATGCCGGCGTCCGACAACATAGCTTGCAAGCATCATCACACCGTAACATCCTAAAGCCGCCCACGCACACCCTATGTAACCGTAACGCGGCACCAGGAGCACATTCAGACCCACAGTCACCACCAGCCCGAGAAGCGAGAGCCACATCCCCCACACCGTGCGGTCAGTTATCTTATACCACACCGAAAGATTGAAGAACACACCGAAGAACAGCTCCGCCACCATGAGTATCGGCACCACCTTAAGCCCGCTGAAATACGACGCCGCAATGAAATGGCGCAGAATGTCGAGATAATACATCACCCCGAGAAATATAACCATGCCGAATATCACGAACCACCTCATGGCATCGCGATAGCTCTGCAAGCGGTCCTCGCCATGATCCTTCGCCTTAGCGAAGATAAACGGCTCATAGGCAAAGCGGAATGCCTGTATGAACATCACCATCACAATCGCTATCTTATAGTTGGCTCCATATATACCCACAGCAGTTATGCCCTCGGCATTATCGGCATAAAGCCAAGGCATCAACAGCGTACCGAGAGTCTGATTCATGATCCCGGCGACACCAAGCACAAGAAGAGGTGCCGAATACGCAAGCATCTCGCGCCACAACGCCGGATTGAAACGCCAGCGGAACCCCTTGAGCTCAGGCACAAGCAACACCACGTTCATCACCGACGACACAAGATTGGCAAGAAAGATATAACCGATACCGAAATCCGGATCATAGAACCACGCTATCCATCCCGGAGCACACTCCCACAGCCACGGACATATGAGTATAAAGAACAGGTTAAGACCTATGTTAACAGCTATGTTCACAAGCCTCAGCGACGCAAACCTCAACGGACGCTTGGCATAGCGCAGATAGCTGAAAGGAAGAGCCGTGAACGCATCAAGCGCGACTGCCACCGTCATCATCACAATATAGTCATGATGACTGCCGGCATGCAGTGCATCCGACACCGGACCGATAAACGACAGTATCATGGCGACAAATACCGTCGAGCTCACCCCAAGCGAGATAAGTGCCGTGGAATAGACCTCAAGAGGGTCCTTGTAGCGGTCATGGTTGGCAAAACGGAAAAAACCCGTCTCCATCCCATACGTCAGCACTATAAGCGCAAGCGCGACAGCCGAATACACATAAGTAACCACGCCATACTCATCGGCAGGAAACATCTGTGTGTACAGCGGCACCAGACACCAGTTGAGAAACCGTCCTATTATACTGCTAAGCCCATATATCGCAGTATCCTTTGCAAGTGATTTTATTCCAGCCATAACTTCAACGGCACATGCCAAAATATATACGATTATCCTATCCCCCGCCTCAGAACAGACTCCCCTGCGAAGCCGGAGGATTGAGCCTCAGATGACTGTATGCAAGCGATGTCACCTCACGCCCGCGAGGAGTGCGACGCAGAAAACCCTCCATTATCAGGAAAGGCTCATACACCTCCTCTATGGTATCCTGCTCCTCACCTATGGCAGTAGCAATGGTAGAAAGCCCAACAGGACCACCGTTAAACTTGTTTATCATCGTCAGAAGCAACTTATGGTCCATCTCGTCCAGACCGTAGCGGTCAATGTTGAGAGCCTCCAGGGCATACCTCGCGATCTCCACATCAATCTCACCCGATCCCTTGACCTGGGCAAAATCCCTCACACGGCGCAGCAGCGAATTGGCTATACGCGGAGTCCCGCGCGAGCGCATCGCTATCTCGTGGGCAGCCTCCGCCGAACACTTCACCCCCAGCAGAGCAGCCGAGCGGGCGATAATCCTCTCAAGCACATCATGCTTATAGTACTCCAGATGGCAATTGATGCCAAAGCGCGCACGCATAGGGGCAGTCAGCATCCCCGACCGGGTAGTAGCCCCCACCAGTGTGAAAGGCGACAGCGACAGCTGCACCGACCTCGCGCCCGGACCCTTGTCAATCATGATGTCGATACGGAAATCCTCCATCGCCGAATAGAGATACTCCTCCACCACACGGCTCAGACGGTGTATCTCATCAATGAAAAGCACATCATTGTCGCCAAGCGAAGTCAGTATACCGGCAAGATCGCCGGGCTTGTCGAGCACCGGACCGGAAGTGACCTTGAAATTCACCCCGAGCTCATTGGCTATGACACCCGCAAGCGTCGTCTTGCCAAGCCCCGGAGGACCGAACAAGAGCAGATGGTCCAAAGCCTCACCGCGCATGCGGGCAGCCTGGACAAACACCTTCAGATTCTCTACAATCTTCTCCTGACCGTTGAACGCATCAAAATACGAAGGCCTCAAAGCCTTCTCAAACTCCTTGTCAGGATTCGACCTGTTATGTATATCAAATTCGGATTCCATATGGTCTACAAAAGTAATGAAAATTTCCACCTCCACCAAGCATCCGACCCTTACTATAATGCAGAGCCGTAAATATATCCATACACATTCCCATACATGTATATAGAAACCTCTTGAACATTTAGCAGCCAACACTACCGCTGTCTCCACCCCGGCCCCATCATTCCCACTTTGATTTCTCAGCAGGAAAGAGTAATTTTGCGGTATCTCATTCTTATAACAAAGCAACATGAAAGTAGCCATCATCGGTGCTGGAGCAATGGGCGGAGCCATCGCCCGCGGGCTCATCAGTTCCGCACCACGGTTCATAACATCTCCCGGCGACCTCTGCGCCGCCAATCCCTCCCCCCGGCGGCTGGCACCCCTGGCTGAAGCCGGAGCCTCCACCACATGCTCCAACATCGAAGCCGTCAGGGATGCATCCCTCGTCATCCTGTGCGTGAAGCCATGGCTCGTCAAAGATGTGATAACCGAAATCAAGGATCATATCGACTACTCATACGCCGAAATAGCCGTCGTGGCTGCCTGCGTCACTATCTCCGACCTGAATGAATGGCTCCATAAAGAATCCGCCGGCTCCCGGTCTCCGTCGTTCTGCATCGTCATGCCCAACACTGCTGTATCGCTGTGCAAATCCATGACATTCCAGGTCAACGGAAACGGCACATGCCCCCTCACCTTGAAAGCATTCGGCCAGCTGGGCGAAGTGATGGTCATAGAGGAACGGCTGCTCCCGGCAGCCACCTCGATAGCATCATGCGGAATAGCCTATGCCCTGCGCTACATCCGCGCAGCCATGGAGGGAAGTGTCGAACTCGGCATACGAGCCCCTTTGGCACAGGAAATGATAGTGCAGACCCTCATAGGTGCTGCATCTCTGCTGCAAGAGCCCGGCACCCATCCCGAAACAGAAATTGACAAGGTTACAACACCGGGCGGACTCACCATACGCGGACTCAACGCCATGGAGCATTCAGGATTCACATCGGCTGTCATCAATGGGCTGAAAGCCTCCACACCCCGATAGGCACCTCACCATCCGCCTACTTCATCGACTGCATCTCCACAAGCCGCATGTAATATCCGTTCTTGGCTATCAGCTCATCATGCGTGCCGCTCTCCACTATCTCACCTTCATGCATCACGCATATCTGCGACGCATTCTTGATGGTCGAAAGGCGGTGGGCTATCACAAGCGTGGTCCTGTCCTTCATCAGACGTTCCAGGGCCTCCTGCACCAGCCTCTCGCTCTCGCTGTCAAGAGCCGATGTAGCCTCGTCAAGTATCAGGATAGGCGGGTTCTTGAGTATGGCACGCGCTATTGAGATCCTCTGACGCTGACCGCCCGACAGGCGGCATCCGCGGTCGCCGATATTGGTGCTGTATCCATCCTCGGTAGCCATGATGAACTCATGTGCGTTGGCTATCTTCGCAGCAGCGATCACCTGCTCCATAGTAGCGTTCTTCACTCCGAAGGCTATATTGTTGAACACAGTGTCGTTAAACAGTATCGCCTCCTGATTCACATTCCCCATCATTCCGCGCAGATCATGCACACGCAGATTGCGTATGTCATGCCCATCCACCTTTATCGAACCGCCATTGATGTCATAGAACCTCGGCAGCAGGTCGGCCATAGTCGACTTTCCGCTACCGCTCTGACCCACAAGGGCGACAGTCTCTCCCGGCTTGATCGAAAGGCTCACACCCTTCACCACAGGCACCTCAGGGTCATATCCGAAAGTCACATTCTCATACCTTATCTCACCCTTCAGGTCCTTGATTGTCTCAGGCTTCTCCGGATCAGAGATGGGATTGACGGCATTCAATATGGCATCCACGCGCTGCATCGACGCCAGGCCCTTCTGTATGCTGTACATTGCCTTTGTCAGATCCTTGGCAGGATTGATCACCGAATAGAAAATGACCATATAGTATATGAACGAGGCGGCATTCATCCCCGAGGTCCCGCTGAGGATGAGTGTTCCGCCAAACACAAGCACTATGGCAATGGTTATGGTGCCAAGAAACTCGCTCATCGGGTGGGCAAGCGACTGCCTGCGCTGCACATTGCGTGTGATGCGGAAAAACTCCTGATTACCGCTATGAAAACGGTTTGTAACCTTCTGTTCGGCATTGAAAGCCTTGATGATGCGAAGCCCGCCGAGGGTCTCCTCTATATTGCTCATGAGCTGGCCCCACTGCTGCTGCCCCTCGAACGATGCCCTCTTGAGCCTCTTGCCCACACGCCCCATTATAGAACCCGCTATCGGCAGAAGCAGAAGCACGAACACTGTTAGCTGCCACGACATGAAAAGCATCATCGACAGGCACACGATTATCATTATCGGGTCCTTGAATATCATATCCAGGGTCGACATTATCGAATTCTCGATCTCTGACACGTCGCCGGTCATACGCGCCATCACATCACCCTTGCGCTCATTGGTGAAGAACCCTATGGGCAGACGCACAATCTTTTCGTACACAAAATTACGGAGGTCCCTAACTATACCCGCACGCATCGGTATCACGAAGTAGCTGCTCAGATAAGTGGCTCCGGTCTTCAGCATGGTCATGAACACGAGAAGGCCCGCCATAGCCATAAGCGTCCCCACAGGCCCCCAGTTATGGATGCAGTCCTGCGTGTAGTAATAGAAATTATTGATCAGCACATCCTTCAGGGAATGGCTGCCAATCTCCCAATACTCGTACTGCACATCCTTGATCTTAAAAAGTATCTCAAGGATAGGCACTATCACGGCAAACGAGAACAGTGTCAGGAATGCCGCAAGGACATTGAAAAATATATTGAGTATGAGATATTTCCTGTAAGGAGGCACAAACCGCCTGAACAGGCTCCAGAGTTCTTTCATATACCTTGATTTCGCTTGTGGGGGCCAAATGCAGTCGGCTCCCTCCTGTTTTAATTATCCTCTCTTGCGGCATTTATTCATATACACTTATAGCCCACGCCGACCCGCGTGAAAAGGCACAGCGCGTCAGTGCAGGCTTATATGTGTTTCTGTCACCGCTTGGTAGCGTCTCTTATTCAGCTGTGGCAGGAGCTTCTGCGGCAGGTGTTTCTGTAGCAGCAGGTGCCTCTGTCTCGGCGGCGGGAGCTGCCTCAGGTGCTTTTACGGGAGCGGGAGTGTTGAAGTTGCCGGGCACAGTCTGCTCGGTGGCAGCAGGAGCATTAACTCGTGAAGTGCCTACAATCGCCTTAGGCATACAGAATGTGGAGAGAACTGCGAGCACGCAGATCACGCCTGCAAGACCCCATGTGAGCTTCTCTATAAAACTGTTGGTACGGCGGACACCCATGATCTGGTTGCTTCCGGCAAAAGACGACGAGAGACCTCCTCCCTTGGACTTCTGCACAAGCACTACACAGATAAGGAGCACGGCACAGATGAGAGTCAGGATGATCAGTACAATGTACATAGCTATATTTAATATGTTGGGTATAAATTATTTACTATTATTTGCCGCTTCACGGTTAAGCATAAGCTTCCTCAGAAACCGCAATTGGTCTGCAAAGTAAGCACTTTTTTTTGGATTATTCAAACTTAGAGTGTGAATAATTTCAAACGCTTTGTCATATCTCTTCTGGCGGATATAGATTTTCGCAAGGCTCTCACTAAGTGACGAATCATATGCCGGGCTCGCGGCATGGCTCGGCGCATGATGCTCCTCAGCCGCGACAGGCTCCTCCTTGCCCCGCGCGGCATGCGCGTCACCATGCCTGGGCTGCTCCCGCGGGAGCAGCTGCGACTCATCATCCTTATGCTTAAGTATGAACGAATTAATCAGGGCGTCCTGCGGATTATCCGCCGTGGCGGCGTCAGCCACAGTGGGCAGGTCGCTCTCCTCCTCGCGGGCGAGCATCGACGAATAGTCGGGCGCGGGATTGAATATCAGGCGTTCGAGCAGAGCCTCCTCACGAGGGTCATAGCGGCCGTAGGTCTCAAGAAACTTCGATATCGCGTCACTCGTGTTCACCTCCGCGCGGCATGCGGGATAGAAATGCGCCCACTCCTCATAGGCGACATCCGTGAGCATGAAACCCATCCTGAGATCCGGACAGTTCATGGCTATCTGCTCTATAAGCCTCTGCCGCAATCCTGCATCCATGCTCCCTGCTCCATGACGCAAGGCAAGCACAGCCGGAAGATAGAAGAAATCATACCTCTTCGTCACAGCCTCCACATCCTGGGCTGCCGGCGGCACACTCCCATCGGAAAGCACCGACAATATACGGCTCAAATGCTCATCCATAATCCCGCCTACCAGTTACCGAGAGTAGCATTGAATATCAGGTCCACCAGCTCCTTGGATATCTGGCTGCACAGCTCATCCTGCACATCCGTAAGCATCTCGCTCGAATCGAAATCCCTATATGCACTGAATGTCTGGTCCACATCCTTGCCCTCCTGCTTATTGTCGATATACTTCACCCTCACCTGTATGGTAAGCCTGGTCTTGGACGCATATGCATTCTCAGTCACGGCCTGAGGCGAAAGCGAATACCCCGTGATCTCGCCCTCAAGCTGTAGATCACCGCCCGAATCCACTGTCCGCAGGCGGGTGTTGCGCGATATATAGTCCAGCAGCTCATTCTCAAAGGTCTGCTGCAAAGGAGGATACACAAGCGCAGCTCGTATCGGGAACTGCGACACATAGATTGTCTTGTACACATTATAGTCTATGGCAGCACCGTTGAGCTTATAACTGATCGTGCATCCTGCCACTGCGAGAAGGAATGCAAGCATAGCCAGAGGCCGGAGAATTATACGGAGTGTTTTCATTCAGATCACAGGAATTTACCGCAAAAATACTAAAAACCACTCTAATCTACAACTTTTCAGCCCCCGCCTTTCACACCTTTCCGTCACGGCATTTCAGTTTTCGGCATGAATCACCCTTCCTCCGAAATCACCCTTCCTCAGCGGCATATACCTGAGATAGCAATACACAGCGGCCGCGAGCGCGATCCCGCCGCCTATATATCCTATATCGGACATCATGCCATGGTCCGACACCACCCCGCCAACAAAGGCTCCGGCTCCGATCCCGAGATTGAAGATGCCTGAATACAGGCTCATCGGCACAGCCGAATCCCTCGGAAACAGCGTCACAATCTCATTCTGGAACGCTATGTTGTACACAGTCATGCACAATCCCCAGGCAACGCACACACAGGATATCAGCAACGGCGCGGCATACGTCACCGGAAGCAGCATAGCCATCATCGCCGGAAGCCCGAAGCACGCACCGGTTATGAGCGCACGCGAATACCGGCCGTAATACCTCGATATAATATAACTGCCGGCAAGCCCGGCAAAGCCGAACAGCGACAGCGTCACTGTCACCACACCCGCGGGCATGGCTGCCACCTGGAGCAAAAACGGCTCCACATAGCTGTAGCCCGTATAATGCCCGGTCACCATCATGGCTGTTATTATATATATAGCTATCAGAGGCTTGCACCTCACAAGATCCCGGAGCATATCCCTCCTTGACTCGGACTCCTCACCTTTTTCAATAGTAGGAAACTTTAGCCACAGCCCCATAAGCACAAGGAAGGCAAGCACTCCGAGGGCGGCAAACGTCATTCTCCATCCCGCCACTATACCGAGCACACGCCCCAGAGGCAGACCCGCTACAAGAGCCACCCCGCCGCCTGCCACAAGCGCGCTCAACGCCGTGGCACGCCTTGATTTCGGAGCCACAGCGACAGCCATAGCCGGAGCTATCGACCAGAACAGCGAATGGGCCAATGCCACACCTATGCGCGACACCATCAGCGAATAATACCCTGTGGAGAGCACCGTGGCTATATGGCTGACCACGAACACGCCCACAACTCCAAGCATGAGCCGGCGATACTCCATCCTGGCAAAAAGCAGCATCAAAGGCAGCGACATAAGAGCCACCACCCAGGCATACACCGTGATGAGCATACCGGCGCGAGCCTCGCTCACGCCAAACGACCCCGCTATATCGCTAAGCAGCCCTATCGGGATCAGTTCTGACGTATTAAATGTGAAACCTGCCACTGTCAGTATGCACAGCGGCACCCAGAATCTTTCCATAATAATTCCTGAAATTCTTACGCGGCACCGTGCCGCCACGGTCACAACTCTGCCGACTTCTCTCCGCTCAGCATCCCGCAGGCGGCCTCGATATCCTCTCCGCGCGATGCACGTATGGTAGTAATTACGCCGAGCGAGTTCAGGCGGTCACGGAAACGCTCCATCACATCCTTGTCCGACGGCTCTCCGTCAAATCCCGGTATAGCGTGAAACCGTATCAGGTTCACACGGCAGTCCACACCCCTCAGCAAGCGGGCAAGAGCCTCGGCGTGACGCATATCGTCATTCACACCTTTCCACATGATATACTCCGCCGACAGCCTGCGCTGATGGGCGAAATCATACTTCTTCATAGCCTCCATCACCTTATAGGCGGGATAAGCCCGCTCCACAGGCATAAGCCCCTCGCGCTCCGAGGGGAACGGCGAATGCACGCTGATGGCGACATGCACCTTCGTCTCGTCGAGCAGCCGTCTGAGCCCGTCCAGCTTGCCGATGCTCGACACCGTGATACGCCTCGGGCTCCATGCAAGCCCCCAGGGCGCAGTGAGCACCTCTACAGCCTTGAGCACCTCAGCCACATTATCCATCGGCTCCCCCATACCCATGAACACTATATTGGTAAGGCTCTCCGATTCAGGGATGGAAAGTATCTGGTTGATGATCCCTGCCGAGCTGAGATCTCCGTGATAGCCCTGCCTGCCTGTCATGCAGAAACGGCAGCCCATGCGGCACCCTGCCTGCGACGACACGCACAGCGTGGCCCTGTCCTTATCCGGAATATACACCGCCTCGACATCCCGTCCACCTTCGCCGTGAGTGAGGTAGTCAACCCCCTCTCCGCGCGTGGCAAACAGGTACTTCACCGTCCCGTCAGCCGAACGCGACTCAAGCTTCGGTGCCGACCTGCCTATGGTATACCTCTCGGCAAGCCACTGCCTTGCGCTCTTGGGCAATTCGGTCATCTCGTCGATATTCTTGGCACGCCCCACATACAGCCGGCGAGCCATCTGCTTGGCGGCAAAAGGCCTAAGCCCAGCCTCCTTCACCACTGCCTCAAGTTCCGGCAGGGTCATGCCTAAAAGCGGACGCTTACAGCCCGTCACAGCATCATTCACCTTATCCATTTGCATCTATTATCGTAATTCAAGCCCCTTGTTTCCCGAGGCATTTCCTTGCGGCGGCGATATCATCCTTCACCTGCGCGGCAAGCTTGTCAGTGTTGGGGAACCTCCTCTCCGGGCGCAGATATTTCACAAACTCCACCCTTATCTCCTCATCGTAGATATATCCCACAAAATCAATTATATGAGCCTCTATGGAGATCACATGCCCCCCGGCGTCACCTTCGCTCACCGTAGGGCGGTACCCTATGTTCACCACGCCGCAGCGTCTCACCCCGTCAGGAGTGGTCACATAAGCGGCATAGGCACCGGTCTTGGGCACAAGCTGCTCCGGGGCGGAAGGCATGAGATTGGCAGTGGGAAACCCGAGCGCACGCCCAAGCCTCTTCCCTTCCACCACTCTGCCCGCAAGCGAATAATGCGCGCCTAGAGCTCGCGTCGCATCCTCCACTCGTCCGTCAGTGAGATAACGGCGTATTATCGAGGAGCTGATCGGCGCGGCATCACCACGATACTCCGGAGCCGGAATCACATCCACCCCCACACGCTCGCCTATAGCCCTGTACTGTTCCATACCCTCAAGCCGGTCATGCCCGAAACGGTTGTTGAAGCCGAGCACAAGGGCATCTATGGCATATCTCTTCTTGAGCGTCCTCAGGAACTCCTCGGCACCCATGCGCCGCAGCGAATCGCTGAAACTCAATAGTATGACATCCCTCACCCCCGACTCCCCGATAAGCCTCACACGCTCTTCGAGAGTATTGAGCAGAGCAGGAGCCTCAAGAGGGCGCACAAGCGACAGCGGATGGCGGGAGAACGTCACCACCGAAGGCACAAGCCCGCGGCTGCGGGCCTCAGCCCCAAGATAATCCATAAGGAAACGGTGACCCAGATGCACACCGTCATACATCCCGACGGCTGCAATGCGGCGCACCGACGTGTCCTGTTTAGTTATCAGATTCATGACTTTCTAACAATTATATGAGGGGAAAAGTTATCACGGCATGCCGCCTCGGCAGCTCCCTGGACCGTGGGCACATCTACCTGCGGCTCAGTATCTCCGTGAACTCCGTGCCGGGAGCCACAAGCTCGGCATAGAACCCCAAGGCTCGTGCCGCATCCACATTCGCCTGCGAGTCATCAAAGAACAGCGTCTCCTCAGGCTTTATGCCACACTTCTCGCATGCATAGTCAAATATCTCCCGGTCAGGCTTATAGCACTTTGCCACATAGCTTGCCACCACGCCGTCAAAGTAATCCTTCATCTCCATACCCTCCTCCTGGCGGAACTGTTCAGCTATGAAGCCGTTCATCATTATTGGATTGGTATTGGAAAGCAGGTACACACCGTAACGTTTCCTCAGCTGCCTCAGAGCCCTCAGACGCTCCTGCGGGATACCTGTCAGGAACTGATTGAAAGCACTGTCAATCTCCTCGTCGGTGACCTCCCTGTCAAACAGCGGACGTATCTCCCGGCGGAACTCATCGGCATCTATGTCTCCCCGCTCAAGAGCAAGGAACGCTCCCTTCTGTCCGTACACACCAAGAAACTCATCGGCATCACGCATGCCGAGAGCCTCGAATGCACGCACACAGCGGTCGCGGTCAAGATTCATTATCACGCCGCCCAAGTCAAAGAGCAGATTCTTTATCATATTCAAGCATTAATATTTTTGGCAAAGGTACTAAATTCCTCCCACTTCATTGACGTGACTTGCACATTTTTTTGTAATTTTGCGACTTGTTTAATCAATTATACCAACATTTTCAGCGTGGAAACTAAGTACATATTCGTGACTGGAGGCGTCGTCTCCTCGCTCGGCAAAGGAATCATATCATCCTCGCTTGCCTGTCTGCTCAAAGCTCGCGGCTACAGGGCCACAATACAGAAATTCGACCCTTACATCAACATCGATCCGGGCACACTCAACCCCTACGAGCACGGCGAATGCTACGTCACCGTCGACGGACACGAAGCCGACCTCGATCTCGGGCACTACGAGCGTTTCACTAATGTACCCACCACCCGCGCCAACAACGTCACAACAGGACGCATATACCAGAGCGTGATCGAAAAGGAACGGCGAGGAGACTACCTCGGAAAGACCGTACAGATCATACCGCACATCACCGACGAGATAAAACGCAACGTCATGGCTCTCGGCAAGACTGGCAACTTCGATTTCGTCATCACCGAAATAGGCGGAGTGGTAGGCGACATCGAAAGCCTGCCTTTCCTCGAAGCCGTAAGGCAGCTCCGATGGGAGCTTGAGGGCGACTGCGTATGCGTCCACCTCACCTACGTCCCCTACATCCAGGCGGCAAAGGAGCTCAAGACCAAGCCCACACAGCACTCCGTGAAGCAGCTACAGCAGCTCGGCATTCAGCCCGATGTGCTCGTGCTCCGCACCGAGCACGACATCCCCTCCACGATGAAGAAAAAGATCGCCCAGTTCTGCAACGTGTCCCCCGACGCCGTGGTGCAGAGTGCCGACGCACCCTCCATCTATAAGGTCCCGGTGCTGATGCACCGTCAGCATCTCGACGAGATCGTGATGCGTAAAGCCGGCATAGAACCATCGGGAGAGCCCGACATGAGCGCATGGAACGAATTCCTCGCCCGCATGGACTCTGCCACCGACACCGTGACAATCGGACTCGTAGGAAAATACGTCGAACTCCAGGACGCCTATAAGTCCATCGACGAGTCTCTCTTCCAGGCCGCCACCTACTGCGGAAAGAAAGTCAGCATCCGCTACATCCACTCCGAAAAGATCACCCCCGGCAATGTCGCCTCCCTTCTCGAAGGCATCGACGGAGCCGTCATAGCCCCCGGATTCGGGCAGAGAGGCATCGAAGGTAAGTTCGTCGCCCTCGAATGGTGCCGCACCCACGACCTGCCCACCTTCGGCATATGCCTCGGCATGCAATGCATGGTGATAGAATTCGCACGCAACGTCCTCGGGCTTAAGGACGCCAACTCCACCGAGATGGCTCCCAACACACCTCACAACGTCATCGACCTGATGGAAGAGCAGAAGAGCATCCACAACATGGGCGGAACAATGCGCCTCGGAGCCTACGGCTGCACCCTCCGGCAAGGGTCAAGAGTCGCATCGGCCTACGGATCACTCCACATCAGCGAGCGTCACCGCCACCGCTTCGAGTTCAACAGCGACTACCGCACCCGCTTCGAGGAAGCGGGCATGCAATGCGTTGGCGAGAACCCCGACACCGGCCTGGTCGAAGTCGTCGAGATCCCGCAACTCCGCTGGTACATCGGCACACAGTATCACCCCGAATACTCCTCCACCGTACTATCCCCCTCGCCTCTCTTCCTTGACTTCATGAAATCAGCAATAGCCTATAAAGACGAAAAGATAAAATAACGATAATGGACAAAAACACCCTTACCGGCCTGCTACTGATGGGCCTCGTGATTTTTGGCTTCATGTGGCTCAACAAGCCGTCAGCAGAAGAGCTTGAACGCCAGCGTCAGGAACGCGCACGCATGGAAGCCGAAGCTACACAGAAAGCAGCCGATCTCAGCGACCTCACTCTCGACTCCATAACCCCTGCCGAAACAGCATCAATCGCAGCGACAATACGCGAGCTCGGACAGTCCGACACCCTTATCGGGCTGACCCGCCTCCACGTCGACAACGTAAACCTCACCCTCGACGCTCAGGGACAGGTTGCCGGAACAGTCGAGGCAAACGGACAGCAGATACCGGTCGCACCCCTCCTCGCCAACGATGTCGCATCAATGAAACCCTCGGTCGCAGCCGCTGCCGTAAGAAACCTCCGTGAAGGGCTCGCGACAGCCGCAAGATACCGCGGATTCGCACGCCACCTCTCCGGCGACAGCACCACCGTGACCCTCGCCAACAACCTCCTCACACTTGAGATATCCAACAAGGGCGGCGCCATAGCACGCGCTTCGCTCAACGACTACAAGAGCTACGACTCGACAGCCGTAACCCTCCTCGCCCCGGCCACCGATTCCTACTCGTTCACCCTCACATCTGCCACCCAGAGGTTCGAGACAAGCGAATTCTTCTTCACTCCGGTAGTGGAGAACGACTCCACAGTCACAATGATGCTCGACCTCGGCGACGGAGCCTCATGGGGCATACGCTACACACTCCACCCCGACAGCTACCTCGTGGGGATAGATGTCGTACAGTCAGGCATGCAGGCGATCATCCCATCCTCGGTGGCGACAATGGACTTCACCTGGCACCAGAAGATGCGACGCCTCGAAGCCGGACGCGTATTCGAGGAACGCAACTCTGCCCTATACTACATGTTCCCCGACGGCGATGTCGACAACCTCAGCGAAGGGAGCGACGACAGCGAAGAGATCAACCAGCGCGTCAAATGGGTGAGCTGCAAGAACCAGTTCTTCTCAGCAGTCCTCATGGCTCGCTCCAACTTTGCCGCAGCCGACCTCAGCAGCCGCATCCTTGAGCACGACCCCGACTACATCAAGAAGATGGAGATAGCCCTCACTCTCGACTACTCCGCCACCCTCGCCAACCCCGCATCCTTCGTGATGTACCTCGGCCCCAACTCCTACCCCATAATGAAGGATGTCGAGAAGAACATATTCCCCGACGAGAATATGCACCTCACCAACCTCATACCCCTCGGATGGCCCATATTCCGGTGGATCAGCACCCTCATCATCATTCCGGTGTTCAGCTTCCTCGGATCATTCATATCCAACTACGGTATAATAATCCTCATCCTCACCATCTTCATAAAGGTGATCCTCTACCCCTTCACCTACAAGAGCCTCATCTCGCAAGCCAAGATGCGCCTGCTCGCACCCGAGCTGAAAGCGATCAACGAGAAATATCCCGGCAACGAGAACGCCATGAAACGCCAGCAGGAATCAATGGCACTCTACTCTCGCGCCGGAGCCAACCCCATGTCGGGATGCCTCCCCATGCTTCTGCAGATGCCCGTCCTCGTGGCGATGTTCTGGTTCTTCCCCTCTGCGATAGAGCTCCGCGGCGAGTCATTCCTTTGGGCAAAGGACCTCGCAGCCCCCGACGCCATAATATCATGGACAGCCGACATTCCGCTCATATCATCCACATTCGGCAACCACATAAGCCTCTTCTGCCTCCTCATGACCATCACAAACATCGTGTACACCTACCTCAACATGCAGACCCAGGCATCCTCCGGTATGCCCGGAATGAAATGGATGATGTACCTCATGCCGCTGATGTTCCTGTTCATCTTCAACAACTACGCCGCAGGCCTCAGCTACTACTACCTCCTGTCACTCCTCATCACAATCATCATGACATTCATCTTCCGCAAGGTCGTATCCGAGGAGAAGATGCGAGCCAAGATGGCTGAAAACGCCAAAAAGCCCAAGAAAAAAGGCTGGATGGCCACAAAACTCGAAGAAGCGCAGAAACAGCAGGAAGCAATGCTCCGCGAGCAGCAGCGCCGCAACCGCCGACGCTGACAAGCAGCCCTCTGCCAAAACCCTTACCACCACGGACATCCTATGGGAAAAAACAAGCTCAAGAAGTTCGCCGAAATGGAGACGCTTCCATGCGTCCACCAGTACCCCTTTGCCGACCTCAAAGCCACAGGCACCTGCCCCCTCAGGGGCAGGTGGAATGAGGACGTCTTCCACAACCCCGCTCCCATCACCCTCGAACTCGGATGCGGCAAAGGCGAATACGCCGTCGGCATGGGACGCACCTACCCCCACCGCAACTTCATAGGCATCGACATCAAAGGGGCACGCATGTGGACCGGAGCCCGCCAGGTATGCGACGAGGGTCTCTCCAACGTCGCCTTCCTTCGCACCTCCATCCATCTCCTCCCACACTTCTTCGCCCCCGGAGAAGTGTCCGAGATATGGATCACATTCCCCGATCCACAGATGAAGAAAGTCAACAAGCGTCTCACAGGCACCCACTTCCTTGAGATATACCGTCAGGTGCTCGCCCCGGGAGGAATAATCCACCTCAAGACCGACTCGCCATTCCTCTACGCCTACACCACAGGAATGATAAGCCACAACTCCCTCCCGCTCATCGCCGCCACCGACGACCTCTACCACTCCCCCCTCGCCCCACAGGTACCCCCCATCACCACCTACTACGAGCAGCAATGGCTCTCGCGAGGGATCCCGAGCAAATACATATCCTGGCACCTCCCCCCGAAGCCACCCTCTCCGAGCCCGATCTCGACATAGAGCCTGACACATACCGCTCATTCGGACGCGGCACCCTCCAAGGCTCATGACCCACATCCATCACTGATCCCCATCACCCCGACCAAGTATTAAGCTATGACCCTCTACCCTACCCTCATCACCCAGGCACTCGCCACAGTGCGCTACCCAGGCAACGGCAAAAACATAGTAGAGAACTCAATGGTTGCCGACGACATTCGCATCGACGGCGACACCGTAAGCTTCACCCTCATCTTCGACAAGCCCACCGACCCCTTCATGAAGTCAGTGGCAAAAGCTGCCGAAGCAGCCATACACACCCACATATCCCCCCAGGTCGCAGTCACCGTGCACACCGCAGCACGCCAGCCGGCTCCTGCTGCCCCTGCACCCATACTCCCTGGTGTGAAGAACATCGTAGGCATATCCTCCGGCAAGGGTGGTGTAGGCAAATCCACCGTCGCAGCCAACCTCGCCACAGCCCTCGCCCGCGAAGGCTACAGAGTAGGGCTCCTCGACGCCGACATCTTCGGCCCCTCGGTCCCCAAAATGTTCGGCATAGAGGATGAACAGCTCTACATCCACGAAGTCGACGGACGCCAGATGATAATCCCCATCGAACGCTACGGCGTAAAGGTCCTCTCAATAGGATTCCTCGTCGACAAAGACAAAGCTGTGATGTGGCGCGGCTCAATGGCATCCAACGCCCTCAAGCAGCTCATAGCCGAAGCCGACTGGGGCGAACTCGACTACTTCCTCATCGACATGCCCCCAGGCACAAGCGACATACACCTCACCCTCGTCCAGACACTCGGAATGACAGGCATAGTCGTAGTCACCACACCACAGGAAGTCGCGCTCGCCGACGCACGCAAAGGCATCTCCATGTTCCGTGACGAAAAGGTCAACGTCCCCATCCTCGGGCTCGTCGAAAACATGGCATACTTCACCCCCGCACCCCACCCCGACGAACGCTACTACATCTTCGGTCGCGAAGGTGGCATACGCCTCGCCGAGCACCTCGGAGTGCGTCTCCTCGCACAGATACCCCTGGTAGGCTCCATCGCCGACAGCGGTGACAACGGCTCACCCATAGCCCTATCCGACACCGTGACAGGCACAGCCTTCGCCCACCTCGCCCACGAGGTGATCGACGCAGTAGCCGAGCGCAACTCCACCCTCCCTCCCACCACCAAAGTCGAGCTGAAGCACTGACCGCCAAGCTAAAATATACACATAATTATAAAGATTTACCCCTGCTACAACTATCTGTAGCAGGGGTAACTTTTATACGATTCTCAACAATAGGACAAAGCACAAAACGCTCTGATCTCGATATAAAAAAATGCCACAGCCTCCGCTATGACACCACAAAAATATTGAATATTTTACAATTTACAAAATCATAATCCCAATTGCCTCATATTCTCCATCAGAGGCAACATCACAAACTCCCGCTCCCTCATCCTCGGATGCGGCAGAGTCAACCGTGGCGTATCCATCCTCACATCATCCACCATAATGATGTCGATATCGATAGCCCGGTCCACATATCCCCCCGCGGCATCCCTGTGAGGAGCATCATCTATCTCACCCTGCACCCTCTGCGTAATGTCAAGCAACTCCAGAGGATCATACTCGCGCACAGTCCTCACACCCACACCGACATTAACAAACCTGTTGGGCGACTCGAACCCCCACGGCTCCGACTCCATAGCCTCCGACACCGCATACACCCCCGGAAGCTCCAGTCTCAGCAGCTCCACAGCCCTATCTATAAACGCCCGACGGTCACCACAGTTCGACCCGATATTCAGAAACACAATCATATCTCAACCGCAATAAAAATAAAAAAACAACAGAAACAGCAGAACAACAGAAGCAGAACAGCAAAAAAACAGGAGAACAGCTCAATACAGACACTCACGTCCTCCTGTCCTCCTGTCTTTATATCATCAGACAAAACTATAGCCCTCTGGTACTATGGTCCAAAAACCATTTAGTACCCTGGTCCAAAGTTCTCCTGTTCTCCTGTCTTTATATCATCCGACAGAACTATAGCCCTCTGGACCTATGGTCCAAAAACCATTTAGTACTCTGGTCCAAAGTTCTCCTGTTCTCCTGTCTTTATATCATCCGACAGAACTATAGCCCTCTGGTCCTATGGTCCAAAACCATTTAGTACTCTGGTCCAAAGTTCTCCTGTTCTCCTGTCTTTATAATCCAACAGAACTATAGCCCTCTGGTCTAAAGAGACTTCTTAACCTCGACCTCCTCGAAGCCCTCGATAATATCACCCTCCTGGATGTCATTATATCCGGCAATCGACAGACCGCAGTCATAACCCGAAGTCACCTCCTTCGCATCATCCTTCATACGCTTGAGCGAACCAAGCTCACCCGTATACCGCACGATACCGTCACGTATCAGGCGCACCTTACAGCCACGCTTGATCTTGCCCTCACGCACGATGGCACCGGCGATGGTACCCACCTTCGAGATATGGAACGTCTGGAGCACCTCGGCAGTACCGGTGATCTCCTCCTTGATCTCAGGAGCAAGCATGCCAGCCATAGCATCCTTCACCTCCTCGATAGCCTGGTAGATCACAGAATAGAGGCGTATCTCCACACCGTCACGCTCTGCCGCACGGCGGGCAGCCTGCGACGGGCGCACCTGGAAACCGATTATGATGGCATCCGAAGCGGCAGCAAGCGTCACATCGCTCTCCGAAATCGCACCCACAGCCTTGTGGAGCACATTCACCTTCACCTCCTCGGTAGAAAGCTTGATGAGCGAATCCGACAGAGCCTCGATCGAACCGTCCACATCACCCTTCACGATAATGTTGAGCTCATGGAAATTGCCTATCGCACGGCGGCGGCCGATCTCCTCAAGAGTAGTACGCTTAGCGGTACGCAAGCCAAGCTCCCTTTGCAGCTGCACACGCTTGCTCGCTATCTCGCGGGCCTCCTGCTCAGTCTCAAGCACATTGAAGGTATCACCCGCAGTGGGAGCACCGTCAAGACCGAGTATCAGCGCAGGCTCAGCAGGACCCGCCTCCTTGATACGCTGGTTACGCTCGTTGAACATAGCCTTCACCTTTCCGAAATGAGTGCCCGCGAGTATCACGTCACCCACATGGAGAGTACCGTTCTGCACCAGCACGGTAGCCACATATCCGCGGCCCTTGTCGAGCGACGACTCTATGATCGAACCCACCGCACGGCGGTCCGGATTAGCCTTCAGATCAAGCATCTCAGCCTCAAGGAGCACCTTCTCCATAAGCTCATCGACGCCCAGACCCTTCTTGGCAGATATATCCTGGCTCTGGTACTTGCCGCCCCACTCCTCCACGAGATAATTCATCTGGGCGAGCTCCTCCTTGATCTTGTCAGGATTAGCGGCAGGCTTATCTATCTTATTGATTGCAAACACTATGGGCACACCTGCTGCCGAAGCATGGTTGATAGCCTCCACTGTCTGGGGCATCACATTGTCATCCGCAGCGACAATGATGATACACAGGTCGGTAACCTTGGCTCCGCGGGCACGCATAGCGGTAAACGCCTCATGGCCCGGAGTATCAAGGAAAGTTATATGGCGTCCGTCGGCAAGCTTCACATTGTATGCGCCGATGTGCTGGGTTATGCCTCCGGCCTCGCCCGCTATCACATTCGCATTGCGTATATAGTCAAGGAGCGATGTCTTGCCGTGGTCCACATGGCCCATCACAGTAACGATAGGCGGACGGTTGGTAAGTTCATCCTCGCTGTCCTCCTCCTGATTGATGGCATCCGACACCTCAGCCGACACATATTCGGTGCTGAAGCCGAACTCCTCGGCTACTATATTTATAGTCTCCGCATCGAGCCTCTGGTTGATTGACACCATCACACCGATGTTCATGCAGGTAGCTATCACATTGTTGATGGGCACATCCATCATCACGGCAAGGTCATTTGCAGTCACGAACTCCGTGATCTGGAGCACACGGCTCTCTGCTGCTGCCTCCTCGGCAGCCTCGCGGGCATGGGAAGCAAAAGCCTCACGCTTCTCCTTGCGCCACTTCACGCCCTTCTTCTGACCCTTGTCCTTGGAGGTGAGGCGGGCGAGAGTCTCGCGCACCTGCTTCTGTACATCCTCCTCGTTCACCTCGGTGTGCACCGGACGCTTGTTGCGGTCCTTTCCGCGGCCGCGGTCATTCCCGCCGCGGTTTGCGCCGCCACGGTTCCCGCCTCCGTTATTGCCGCCTCCGTTGTTGCCGCCACGGCTATTGTTATTGTCGCCTGGCTGGTTGCCGGCCTTTTCGATATCCACCTTCTCCTTTCCGCCGATGCGCTGACGCTTCTTGCGGTTATTGCTGTTACCGCCGGCTGCATTCCCTGCACCCTGCGCTCCCTGACCCTGGCGGTTGCCGGCACGGCGTTCCTCCTTGGTCTTCTTCTTCGGACGGGTCGACTGGTTGAGAGTGGCAAGGTCGATATGCCCTATCACCTTCGGACCTGTCACCTGAGGTTCCGGACTGTAGCGGAACAACTCCGGCTCTCCCGAAGCAGGTGCGGCAGCAGGTGCAGGCTCCTGAGCCTTCTTTTCTGGAGCCGCAGCCTTCGGTGCCTCTGCCTTGGGAGCCGCAGCCTTCTTCTCAGGCTCGGCAGCTTTCGGAGCATGCTGCGCCTTAGGTGCCTCGGCGGGCTTCTGAGACTCCACTGGCTTCTCAGGCTCGGCGGGTTTCACTTCCTCCGCCTTCGGGGCCTCAGCTTTCGGCGCCTCCTTTTCCTCAGGCTCAGCAGGTTTCACTTCCTCTGCCTTCGGAGCTTCCGCCTTGGTGGCCTCGGCTTTCGGGGCCTCGGCGGGCTTCTCAGGCACGGCGGGCTTCACATCCTCCGCCTTCGGGGCCTCAGCTTTCGGTGCATCCTTTTCCTCAGGCTTGGATACTATAGGATTATTCCTGGAGTCAAGCTCTATCTTGCCTATCACCCGCGGACCCTTAGTCGCGGCAGCCACCTCAGTAACGGCATCCGCCTTCGGAGCAGCGGCGACAACAGGCTCAGCCTTGTCCTTCTCCTTGTCCTGACGCATCCTTTCGATACGCTCACGCTCCTTACGGTCCGGCTGGAAAGCCTCTACAAGTACGTTGTAGGCAGCTTCGTCGATACGTGTGTTAGGGTTGGCATCTATCGAGATGCCCTTCTTCTGCAACTGCTCCACAACCGTAGGAATGGAGACATTGAATTCTTTGGCGGCTTGACTAATTTTTATTCTCGGCATATAATATTCTGAACGAAGCCTCCCGTACCTTGCGCGAGCGGCTACTTGTTGTGAGTGAGATTGTTTTTATAAAAAAATGGAGAGGCGGATGGATTATCGAGGGGCGCGTATACCGCTACTCCTCCTCGAATTCCGCCTTGAGTATGGCTATGACATTGTCAACGGTGTCCTCCTCAAGGTCGGCCTGGTCGATGAGTGCCTGGCGCGGAGTGTTGAGCACATTCTTGGCTGTGATGCAACCCATATTCTTGAGGGCATCGATCACCCATCCGTCGATCTCATCCTTGAACTCGTCAAGATAGATGTCCTCATCCACCTGGTCGGGGGTGTCACGGTACACATCTATGGTATATCCGGTGAGCATCGAGGCAAGCTTGATATTCATGCCCCCCTTGCCGATAGCGAGCGACACCTCCTCAGGGCGCAGGAACACCTCAGCCTTCTTATCCTCCTCGTCCAGATGGATCGACGAGATCTTGGCAGGGCTGAGAGCACGCTGTATGAACAGCGACGGATTAGAAGTATAATTGATCACATCGATATTCTCGTTGCGGAGCTCACGCACTATTCCATGTATGCGCGAACCCTTCACACCCACGCAGGCTCCTACAGGATCGATACGGTCGTCAAAGCTCTCCACTGCTATCTTCGCGCGCTCACCGGGAATGCGGGCCACAGCCTTGATGTTGATCAGACCGTCTATTATCTCAGGCACCTCGCGCTCAAAGAGGCGGCGCAGGAATGTGTCGCTGGTACGCGACACTGTGATCTTGGGATTATTGTTCTTGTTATCCACATTATGTATCACCGCCAGCACAGTCTCCCCCTTGCGGAAAAAATCGCCGGGTATCGACTGGTTCTTCGGGAGCAGAAGCTCATTCTTCTCATCATCCATGAGAAGCGTCTCGCGCGACCATGTCTGGTACACCTCGCCCGACACAAGCTCACCTTCCATCTCCTTGAACTTGGCATAGATCGCCTCCTTCTGCAGATCAAGGATCTTAGACTGAAGGGTCTGACGCAGATTAAGGATGGCACGGCGGCCGAAATCGGCAAAGAATATCTCCTTCGTGTGCTCCTCTCCGATCTCCACATCAGGGTCCTCGTCAGCGCGGGCATCGCTCAGGGATATCTGCAGGTTCGGATTGGTCACCTCGCCGTCCGGGACTACCTCAAGATTCTGGAATATCTGCACATCACCCTTGTCCGGGTTCATGATCACGTCAAGATTCTCGTCCGTGCCAAACATCTTCGCAAGCACATTCCTGAACGACTCCTCAAGCACACTGACCATCGTAGCCTTGTCGATATTCTTAAGTTCCTTAAACTCGGCAAAACGCTCCACCATGTTGGGAGCTTCCTCTTTCTTAGCCATACAATCTATATAAGGGGTGTTTATTTAATTTTTGTAACTATTAGAAATCAAAATGATAGGCCACCTGCCGGCAATCAGCCACTGCAAGCGTAAGCGGCTCAGCCACCTGCCGGGGACGCTTCTCCCCGGCGAGCTTAACCTTCCTGGTCACCTCGATAGTGAACTCCGACCCGTCCTCGCTCACTGACGTGAGCCGCCCTTTCAGCTTCCGGCCGTCACAGGTCAGCACATCCACATCATCTCCGATATGCTTCTCGTACTGCCGCCTCACCTTGAAAGGTGCCGACAGCGACGCTGTCCCCACCTCAAGAGAATAGTCCTCGACATCGCGGTCCAATGCCTCGTTGAGCAGGCGGTTCACCTCACTGCAAAAATCCAGGTCGACACCTGTGGCAGAGTCAAGCTCCACCACTATATCATTGTCTTCCGACACCGTCACGTCAACCACATAGGCATCAGTGCTCTCGATAGCCCGTTCAACGAGCCCAGCTATCTTCTCTCTTTCAATCATAGGAAATACAAAAAAACGTGGAGGAAGCCCCCTGGCCCCCTCCGCGACTTTTCACCTGCAAAGTTAATAATAATATGTGTAATACCCCACCCGGCACGCCGCAATCATCATATCTATTCACACTATTTAACTATATTTAACTCCATGCCGAATTTTATTCCGCCCAGATTATGAATTCTGAATTAATTTTCCTACCTTTGCACCCTGAAAACCGCAATCTCTGGACGGGACAAGCAGCCCGCTATATTGCGGGGAATGTTAACATTTTAATATACGTATAAAAATGGACTTAATTAAAGTTGTCAACGAGGCTTTTGCCACAGGCAAACAGCACCCCGATTTCCAGCCGGGCGACACCATCACAGTCGCTTACCGCATCAAGGAAGGCAACAAGGAGCGTATCCAGCAGTACCGCGGAGTAGTGATCCGCATCTCAGGTGACGGCGAGAAGAAACGCTTCACAGTGCGCAAGATATCCGACAACATCGGCGTTGAGCGCATCTTCCCCATCGAGTCACCCTTCATCGACTCGATCACAGTCAACAAGTACGGTAAAGTACGCCGCGCAAAGCTCTACTACCTTCGCAACCTCACCGGCAAGAAGGCACGCATCAAGGAGCGTCGCGTAGTCAAGAAAGACTAATTGCCACTGGAGGGGAGAGGTGGACACACACCCGCCCCCACGTACTGACAGGAAAAAAGAGACAGCCGATCCCGCATCAGCCGTCTCTTTTTTCGTACCCGCGTGAACCAACCGCATCCCAGCCTTGTTATACAGATGAACGTCCGAACTATTGTTTATGAAAGGGAAAGCAAGATTGTTAATGGTGTTAGCAGCGTTAAGTCCCCTGTGCCTACAGGCCCAGGGGATCGCTGACATCATCAAGGCACTGCGCACAGCACAGTCCTACACCGCCCGGGCAACATTCACCGTCACACTCCCCTCAAGGGACGACGACGTGACCTACCGCCTCAGCCTCGCCGGCACACCCTCACCCGCCGACACCCTGTCCCCATGCTCCTATCTACTGCAATGGGAGCTCGACACCCCCTCAGGACCCTCCCGCGGATGGTCATCCTACTTCAACGGCAACCTCTATGCCTACCGCGACCACCGCATACGCGAATACCACACCTCCTGGGACCCCTCACCGTTCGCCTCAGCAAAAGGCAGCCGCACCACAGGCGTACAGCGCACCACCCAGTTCGTATCCCTGCTCCCCCACTACCTCGCCGACGAACTCACCGCAATGTCCGCCGACACCCTCCACACCATCTGCCCCCCACAGCCCGCATCATGCGACGGCACCGACGCCATCCGCATCGACACACGCATGACCGTCAACAGCGAGACAGTCCAGGAGAAAAGCTACTGGTTCGACTCAGCCACACTCCTGCCCCTGCGCATCGACACCGAAAGCAACCCCGGCTCCATCACCGAGCAATCCATCAGCGTGCGCTACACACCCACAGCCACACCCGCCGAAGTGCCACAGACCGAAGAGACCCTCATAAGCCTCTTCCCCGAACACTTCGAAAAATACCGCGAAAGCAACTTCAGCATCGAAAACCTCCGCGGCACCCCCCTCCCCACATTCGCCCTGCCCACAGCCACAGGCGAACGCTACACCCATCATCGCGGCGAACCCTTCCGCGCCCCCACAGTCATAGCGCTTCTCGACCCCTCCACCTCATTCAGCCCGCGCATAGTCACCGACCTGCGCACCGCCATCGACAGCTCACCCACAGCCGCCGACATCATCTGGGCAGTCACAGGCACCGACACCGACGCCGCCGAAAACACAGCCCCCGGACTGCGTCCCGGCGAACACCTCCTCATCAACTCCTCAAGCCTCGCGCGCGACTGCGGAGCAGCCTCACTCCCGGTAATACTCATAGCCGACACCTCCGGCACCGTCCGGAAAGTGATCCTCGGCTACACCGCCGACCTCCCCACCCTCATCCTGCAATCCATAGCCCTCCTCACCCCAACCGACTGACATCCAGACAAACAAAACCACCCCTGCCTCTTCCTCCCGATAACCGTAGGGCGGGGGCACGCCCCCGCCGGCATCCGACATTATTTATTGTCCCCCCCTCAGGACTATCCCCCCCACATCTCTGCTCCACACCCCTCCTGCCGTATGCCATAACCCTATAGCTCTATAGCACTATAGTCCAAAAGTCCTCCTGTTCTCCTGTCTTAAACCCTATAGCCCTCTGGGTCTCTGGCCTAAAACCCTCCTGTTCTCCTGTCTTATCCCCCTGGTCCTATGGTCCAAAATAAATTACACTCATAAAAACTAACAAAATATGGAAACCGTACTCTTCAAAGGAACACCCTGCCACACATGCGGCACAGTCCCCGGCATAGGCGAGACAGCACCATGCTACCACCTCACCGCACCCGACCTCTCACAGATACTATGCTCCGACTTCGCCGACAAACGCGTAGTCCTCAACATCTTCCCGAGCCTCGACACACCGGTATGCGCCACCTCCGTGCGACGCTTCAACCAGGAAGCAGCCAGCCTCGACAACGTAGCCATCATATGCGTATCCATGGACCTCCCCTTCGCAATGGGACGGTTCTGCACCATCGAAGGCATCGACAACGTAATCTTCGGATCAGCATTCCGCTCACCACTCTTCGGGCAGAAATACGGACTACAGCTCGTTGACGGACCCCTCGCAGGACTCCTCACCCGATGCGTCCTCATCCTCGACGAAAACCGCCGCGTCATCTACCGCGACCTCGTCCACGAAATCACCAGCGAGCCCGACTACGCCGCAGCACTGAAAGCCCTCCAAAAGTAGGGCGGGGCGCGCCCCCGCCGGTACCGACGCAAACACCGACAGAAACACAACAAACATCCAAAACAAAAAAACACCATAAAAAAGATTCCAATATGGCGACCCGCCACATTGGAATCTTTTTTTCGCAAAAACAATTGACATTACTACACATTTTTAGTAACTTTGCACCCAAAGTTGCCAAAATGAAACGTAAGACCTACCAGGGACTCACATTCCGTCCCTTCATCGAAAATGAAGAAATACGCCAGCGTGTAGCCACCCTTGGCAAAGCCATATCCGCCGACTACACCGACAGCTACCCGCTACTCGTATGTGTGCTCAACGGAGCGGCACCGTTCGCGCTCGACCTCTTCCGCGCCATCGACATCGACGCCGAGATCACCTTCATACGCCTCAAAAGCTACGAAGGCACATCATCGACAGGCTCCGTAAAACAGATAATGGGGCTCTCCGAGGACATCTCCGGACGTGATGTTATCATTATCGAGGACATCATCGACACCGGACACACCATGACCCGCCTCCAGGCCGACATCAAGGCAATGAACCCCTCGTCAGTACGGATAGCCACACTCCTCTTCAAGCCCGAAGCACTCCAGGTACCAGTGACCCCCGACTACGTCGGCTTCGAGATACCCAAAAAATTCATCATCGGCTACGGACTCGACATCGACGGCAAGGCACGCAACCTCAACGACATCTACGTACTCGACGAATGATCCGCCGCCGGCAGGCCCTCTCCCCCACCCCTCCCTGCATCCGGGCAATCATCCCTCACAGCCAACCCTCCTCACCGGAACCGTCAATCCTGAAACACTCTCCCTCCTCAGCCATCTAACACCCCGGGACGTGAGTCCCGACACAATAATTATAGAACTTCCATTCTGATAGGCTTTTTAGTAGAATGTTTAATCTTGTAATTTTTGGAGGCCCGGGCAGTGGCAAGGGCACTCAAAGCGAAAAACTCATCGACCGCTACGGTCTCACTCACATATCAACAGGCGAAGTACTGCGTGGCGAGATCGCCGCAGGCACCGAACTCGGCAAAATAGCCGACTCCTACATATCCAAGGGCAACCTCATCCCCGACGACCTTATGGTAAGCATACTCGCAGCCAAAGTCGACCGACTCATGCCCTCATCCAAAGGATTCATATTCGACGGATTCCCACGCACCATACCGCAGGCCGACGCCCTCAGCGAAATGCTCGAAAAACGCGGCGAGAAAATCCACTCTGTGATCGGACTCGAAGTCCCCGACGATGTGCTCACCGCACGCCTCATCGAGCGCGGCAAAGTATCCGGACGCGACGACGACAACGCCGACACCATACGCAAACGTCTCGACGTATACCACAACACCACATCACCCCTGCGTGAATACTACATACGCGACGGCAGATACCGCTCAATACACGGAATCGGCTCCATCGACGAGATATTCACCCGGATAGTGGAAAAAATCGAACAATAACCCCTCCCCCTCACATCCCCCCGACAATGCAACCCAACCCCGCCGACGAGCAGCTCTCGTACTCACAGAGCATCAACGAGCTTGAGAACATCGTGCGCCTCATGCAAAGCGACAAGTGCGACATCGACAGCCTCGCCGACTACACTCGCCGCGCCACCGAGCTCCTCCACATGTGCCGCCAACGCCTCACAGCCACCGAGGAGCAGCTACGCGCCACCCTCGCATCCCTTCAGCAGCAATAACTCCAATCATCAACCATAAGAAACCAATGAAAACATTACCTCTCACCGTCATCGCTCTTGCCGCGATAGCATCATCATGCAGCCGCGGCAACTCCGAGCACCTGGCAAGCGTCAACCCAGCCTACATCGACACCACGATAGCTCCGGGCCACGACTTCTACAACCGCATCAACAAAGGCTGGATCGAGGCAAACCCCCTCACCGCCGAACATGCCCGCTACGGACAGTTTGATGTGATCAACGACACCTGCGAGGCTCGCGTGCGCAGCCTCGTGGAAGGACTCGGATCAACCGATCCGCAACCCGGCACCGTAGCCCACAAGGTATGGACCGTATACTCCCTCGCAATGGACACCGCACGCCGCAACACCGAAGGAGCCAAACCCATCCTCGCCGACCTCAAAAAGATCGAGGACACCCCGCGCGAAGGAATGGAGGACCTCTTCATATGGATGCACGGCAACTACGCAAGCCCATTCTTCGGAGCAGGACCGATGGAGGATATGGCAAACTCCACAAAGTACGCCATGTACGTCTCAGGTGCCCGGCTCGGCATGGGCGACCGTGACTACTACCTCCTCGACGACGAGCGCAACACCGCCGTGCGCAACGCCTACAAGACACTCATCGCCACACAGATGCAGAACGCAGGATACTCCAAGGAGGATGCCGACCGCATCACCGGCAACGTGATGAAGATCGAGACAGCCATCGCACGCGACACCAAGACCCGCGAAGAGAGCCGCGACATCGTCGCGATGTACAACCCCTGCACCATCGCACAGGTCAAGGCTGAATACCCCGCCGTCAACTGGGACCGCTTCTTCGTGGAGACAATGGGCATACAGACCCCCGACACCATCATCGTCACCGACCCCAAGACCGTGGCAACAGGCTCCAAGCTAATCTCCACCCTCACCGACCGTGAGATCAAGGACTACTACCTCTGGGACTACGTGAGCCAGGCCGCATCCAAGCTCAGCGACAACTTCACCCAGGCATCTTTCGAGTTCAACAAGGTAATGAGCGGCGTCCAGGAGCTCCGTCCTCTCTGGAAACGCTCCCTCGGTGCCACCGAAGGTGCCCTCGGCGAAGCCATCGGACAGCTCTATGTCGAGAAATACTTCCCCCAGTCCTCCAAGGACTACATGCTCGGACTCGTTGAGAACCTGCGCACAGCCCTCGGAAAGCACATCGACAACCTCGACTGGATGAGCGACTCCACCAAGACACGCGCCCAGGAGAAGCTCGCAGCCTTCACCGTAAAGATCGGATACCCCGACAAGTGGAAGGACTACTCCTCAATGGAGATCGACCCCAGCCTGTCCTACTACGAGAACATGCACAACGCAAGCATGTGGCACCAGCGCGAGACCTACTCCAAGTGGGGCAAGCCTGTCGACCGCACTGAGTGGGGAATGACACCTCAGACAGTCAACGCCTACTACAACCCCCTCGCCAACGAGATCGTGTTCCCCGCAGCAATCCTCCAGGCACCCTTCTTCGACCCCAACGCATCCGACGCTGAGAACTACGGTGGCATCGGCGTGGTGATAGGCCACGAGATGACCCACGGATTCGACGACCAGGGACGCAACTTCGATGCCAACGGCAACATGACCAACTGGTGGACCCCCGAGGACCTCGCCAAATTCGAAGAGAAGACCAAGGGTCTCATCGCCCAGTTCGACGAGGTGGAGGTGCTCCCCGGACTCAAGGCTAACGGCACCTATACCCTCGGCGAGAACATAGCCGACCAGGGCGGACTCCGCGTTGCCATGACAGCCTTCCTCGACTCGCAGGAGAAGAAAGGTGTCGACATCAACTCCCCCGAAGCCAACATCGACGGATTCTCACCCGCCCAGGTATTCTATATGAACTATGCCAACCTCTGGGCAACCAACATCCGCCCCGAAGAGATACGCTCGCTCACCACAGGCGACGTACACTCGCTCGGCATAAACCGCGTCAACGTCACCCTGCGCAACATCGCCCCCTTCTTCGAGGCATTCGGCATCACTGAAAGCGATCCCATGTTCCGCCCCGAATCAGAGCGCGTGATCATCTGGTAAAACGACGCCACACACCTTTACCGGAAAAAGGTAAAGACAGAAGAACAGGAGAACTTTTTATAGGACCAAAGCACCATATATCTATAGGTTTAAAAACCTATCTTATATGGGTGGTCCTATAAAAAGTTCTCCTGTTCTTCTGTCTTTTTAACCCTCTGGTCCTCCGGTCCTCCGGTCTTAAAATCTACTCCGTCATCTGCTCGGGGTGAGACTTCATCTCCTCCTTATCGTGGCGTTCGTATGCCTCGACTATGCGCTGCACGAGCGAGTGGCGCACAATGTCCTTCTTCCCGAACTCCACTCTTCCTATGCCCGGCACCCCCCTGAGGATGTGGAGAGCCTGCACGAGCCCCGACTGCACCGAACGCGGAAGGTCGATCTGCGTGGCATCGCCGGTGATTATCATCTTGGCATTCATGCCAAGGCGGGTGAGGAACATTTTTATCTGGTGCACAGTGGTGTTCTGCGCCTCATCGAGCACGATCACCGCATCATTGAGAGTCCTGCCCCGCATGAATGCCAGCGGGGCTATCTGTATCACATTGGTCTCCATATACTCCTTGAGCTTGACCGCCGGGATCATGTCCTCAAGCGCATCATAGAGCGGCTGGAGATAGGGGTCGATCTTGTCCTTCATGTCGCCGGGCAGGAACCCGAGCTTCTCGCCAGCCTCCACAGCGGGACGCGACAGGATGATCTTGCGCACCTCCTTGTTCTTAAGAGCCTTAACGGCAAGGGCTATCGCTATATAGGTCTTTCCTGTGCCTGCCGGACCGAGCGCAAACGTCAGGTCGTTCTCCCTGAACGCCTTTACCAGAAGAGCCTGATTGGCATTGCGCGGAGATATAGCCTTGCCGTTTATGCCGTAGATGATCACATCGTCCTGCTTCGGTTCGGAAGGGGCATTGCCCTTCACAATATCGAGAATCACCTCCTCGGTAAGCTTGTTGAATCGGGAGCAATACTCCTCCAGCTCCTTGATCTTCCTTTCGAACTCGGCTGTCTCGGCATCGTCGCCTATCACCTTTATCACCGAACCGCGAGCCGCCATGCGCAGCTTAGGGAAGAGGTTGCGTATGAGATGCATATTGCTGTTGTTGACACCATAGAAACTGACAGGGTCAACATTATCGATGATTACAATTCTCTCTATCATAAATATATCTGGTGATGAAAGGGTGAGGACTCCGAGGCGTCACCGTCAGTAGCCCGACGGTGCCCCCTTTTCTTCTGTAACCTCGGCGACAGGCTTTTTGTTTATGGGGATAGTGTACATTACGGAGAAATTAGCCGTGAACGCGCCGTTGCGCTTACCGTAGCCGGGGATATACATGGGTTGTCCGTAAGGTGACTTCGACTCGTGGAGCACCGAATGGTACACGAGCGTCCATCCCGCCGAAAAGTTACCGGCGATGTTCACCTTAATGCCGAATGTCACCTCAAGGTATCCTGCCGTGTGGCTCAGATCGTTGAGTGAGAACCTGGAAGGCTCACCCCAGTATCCCTCGTCGACCGTGGCGTCGAGCACACTCCACTTATATGTGGAGAACCCATAGCGCAGACCCATCTGCAACTTATAGTCGGGGTTGGAGTTGTAGAGGAAATTGTAGGACGCGCCGAGCTTGAAATACGGAGCAATGGGGGTCTTGAAAGTATAGTTCTTATCGGCAGGAGTGTCGTTGCAATTGCCGAGACCTATTGCAAAAAACGGGAAATAGCGGTTGTGCAGGCTAAGTTCGCCCCACACATCCCCCAATCCGTACTTCTGACCGAGGGCACGCATCAGAGGGTCCCACACATTGACACCCGCCACCACCTCGTGAAGCAGCGGATACTCCATCTTGGGAGGAGCCTTGAGCAGAGTTGAATCGACATATTCGAGACCGGTGACGGTGTCGACTGTCACAGTGTTGCCCTGGGCATCGGTGGTGGTCACCAGGCGCGAGGGGTCAATGGGCTTCTTCACATCCGGAATCACAGGAGCCGCCCCGGGGTCACGCGGGGTCACCGGAGTCACCCTGCGCTGTGCGTTAACCGAGAACACACTGAGCACAAGGACTGTAATAAGGGCAAGGATCGACCTACTCATCACCATCCCCCTCCTGCGGATCATCAGGGTTATCAGTTCCGGGCTCATCCGGGGCGGGGTTGTCGGGGTTGTCCGGATTGTCGGGACCATCCGGTTCGTCTGGCTCATCGGGATCAGGCTCTGAAACTCGGAAGTACAGCCCGATGGTCATGCGCTCGACATTGGTCACAAGAGAGTCGGACACCCCTACCGAATCCAGAATCTGGAACGTGTGAGCCACACGAGTGATGCGGTAATGATACATAGCCCCGCACTCCTCGGAAGCGAAATAAGGGGTCGACTCATAATAGAACGTCACGCGGTCCTGCACACCGGCAGCTGCAAGATGCTTCTGCATATACCTGATGACAAACGTGGTGGAACTCTCTCCTGCCCTGAACGGCAGATACACATCCGACACCTTCTCATCAGGATCAACAAGCAGAGAATCATTGGGCGCGCCCTCACCGAAGATGGCAAGGGAGTCGATCACCACCTTTTCCTTCGTCGACATGGAATAGAAACCGGCATAAGGCACCGAATTCTGGTTGTCGGTACATCCGGTGGAGTTGCATCCCGCCAGCGCGGCTGCCAGCGCGGCAAGCGGCAATAATATGTAGAATAGAGCTTTCAAACCTTATCAGAATTTTCCGCGCCTCACTATCTCGCTCAGCTCCTTGCGGGTCTTATCCGGGGCGGAGACACCCTCGGCGGGGAAACCTATGGGGATGATCGCGACAGGCTCCACCCCCTCGGGGAGACGGAACGCGCTACGGATGATTTCGGGATCGAAGTTGCACACCCAGCAGGTGCCGAGATGGAGCGACGCAGCAGCCAGACACAGATGCTCAATCGCTATAGAGAGGTCCACATCGGTATGGTCCTTTCCGTCGTGGGGGCGATGCCATGCCTGGTCATGGACACCGCATGCGATGATATACTCGGGGGCAGTCCTGATCCAGTCGCGCGCATAGCTCTGCGCCACAGCCTCACGCTCGTCGGGGGTATCAGCTATGACAAAGATCCACGGCTGACGGTTGCATGCCGACGGCGCGAGCCTCGCCACATCGAGCACAGCCATCATGGCATCCTCGGGCACAGGCTGAGAAGAATAACTGCGGCATGAGAACCGATTGAGCGACAGGCTATAAAGTTCGGGATATGTATTCATGATTCTTTAGTGTCTTTAACAATGAACAAGGAGGGAGCGGGAGTTATTTATGTACGAAAAAAGCCGGGCTGTCCGCTTAGTCGCCGAGCGTATCCTTTATCTCGTAATGATTGCGCGAGGGGGAGTTGCGCACTATAAGCTCGCCGAGGAAGCCTGCGAGAAACAGCATGGTGCCTATTATCATCATCACGAGCGACAGATAGAAATAAGGCGAATCGGTGACAAGTATGTAATGGTTGCCATGATACATGTCATACAGCTTGCCGAAGCCCACCACCATCACTGCGATGAAGCCCACGATGAACATTAGCGAGCCGAGCAGACCGAAGAAATGCATGGGCTTCGCGCCGAACCTCCCGGTGAACCACAGCGTGGCAAGGTCGAGATAGCCGTTGACGAACCGGTCGAGCCCGAATTTGGTCTTTCCGTACTTCCTCGCCTGGTGCTGCACCACCTTCTCTCCTATCCTGGAGTATCCGGCGTTCTTTGCCAGATAAGGTATGTAACGGTGCATGTCGCCATACACCTCGATATGCTTCACCACCTCATTGCGGTAAGCCTTAAGCCCGCAGTTGAAATCGTGCAGATTCCTTATGCCGCTCACCTTGCGTGCAGTTGCATTGAAGAGCTTGGTGGGGATGGTCTTCGACAGCGGGTCATAACGTTTCTTCTTCCAGCCCGACACCAGGTCGTAGCCGTCGCGCATGATCATACGGTACAGTTCCGGGATCTCGTCGGGCGAATCCTGAAGGTCGGCATCCATAGTGATCACCACATCCCCCTGGGCAAGCCCGAAGCCGGTGTTCAGGGCGGGCGACTTGCCGTAGTTGCGGCGGAACGACGCTCCGCGCAGAGCCGGATTCCCGGCGGCAAGGCGGTGTATCACCTCCCATGAATCGTCGGTTGAACCGTCATCAACGAAAATCACCTCATAGGAAAAGTCGTGATCCTTCATCACGCGGTCGATCCACGCCGCAAGCTCGGGCAACGACTCAGCCTCGTTATACAGGGGCACAATTACTGATATATCCATTATTTATTCCGCTTTTATGAAGAGGAGGTTTACAGAGTTAAAATATGTGGAGAGAACGATTGATTCTTCGGACGGCACACATTCGCCGCATGCCGGGCTATATGTTGCAGCCTCTGGAGCCGAACTCACGTCTGCGCCTCAAAGCGAATATCCCGCTAAGGGCCATCGAAAGCAGCGAGCCTGTGACGATGGCGAGCATCATCATCTCCGTGACTATCTCTATGGGCGAAGGCACGAAATTGGCATCAAGCATCTTCTGAGCCATATCGGCTGCCATATCCACCTGCGACCCCGGCATAGTGCCCCTGAGGGCTGCCACGGCACGCATCTGCTCCACTACGAAATCAGGCGACAGCCATTTCATGAACACCACGAGGGCCGTCCCCGCGAGAAGCATCCCGCAGAAGAATATCACCACCCCCTGCATCCACAGCATAGGGAACGACCCCATCTGACCGAGGCTGCGGTGATAACGTAGCATGAAGCGGTAGATCGTCAGCGGCACGCACACCGCCATCGCACCCGACAGGAGCTGCAACAGAGGCATCCACTCCGAGAATATCGAAGCGAAGAACATCACCGTGAGATAAGCACCGAAAAAGAAGCCGTCGTCGGCGCCCCGACGGTAAGGAGACTGGATCATTGGCATTCAGCCTGAGGCTGAGGGGTTAGGTGGTTAGAAATTGAAATGCAAATGTAGTGATTTTTTCACACATTACCCGCCACTCCCACATAAAAATTGAGCCATACTTCACTCCAGCCGGCTTCTCACTCCCCCGGGTAACGGTCATGTAGACGGTGATACTCCATTTCGGTATCAGAGCGCACCCGCGGCTCGCTGCTGTCGTCAAACACCGAAGAGGGTAGCTTCACCTCAAGCAGGCATGCCCCCTTACCCGGCGGAGACGCCCGCCGCCCGGCATGAAAAGGCAACGGCGGCGAGACAGCCGGGACCCTCACCGGCTCAGGGACGCACGGAGCAGCCAAGGGTGCCGCCACAGCCTGAGCCTGCGGCATATGGCAGTAATCCCGCCCCACAATCGACGCCACCTCCTTTGCCGGATAAGCCCGCGCCCTCTCCTCATGCCGGTCAGCAGCCGCATCAGCCGCAGCCACCTTCCTGCGGGCGGCACGCCTGCGGGCAGCCTCGGAGAGCCGTGCACTCCTGTCAACGTCAGCGCGCACCCTATCCATCACCTCGGGATTGATCACAGCATCGGGAGCAGGCACCCATCCGGGGTCCTCTATATAACACATCATCCCGAACATCATATCCCTGAACTGAGCCTCGCTCACCACCGTGGAGCGGGCATCGCATATCATCCTCACATACATCCTCCCTATAGCGGCAAGACCTATGCGGTAAGGGTGCTTCTGTCTCTTCTTCACGCTCATATCTACACTTTTTTCGCAAAGTTAACACATCCGGGGCCCATGCAGGTGCGATAACGCCGCACTGTGCTAAAAAATATTTTCTCGATTGGTCAAAAGGTATAAATTTTGGGAATGAATGGATAAAATCATTAAAAATGTTGTTATATTTTTCCAAAATCGTAATTTTTCGTTGTACCTTTGCGTGAATTTTTGGCTTTAGCCGTTTCAACATACTCAAAAAAACAACCATCTAATTTAGGTATAATAAACAAAGACGACAACGACACAATGAAATCAATCTCGTCACTCGCAATCGGCAGCCTCTCCGTGCTGCTCGCGTCCGCCACTCTCGCATCATGCTCAGGCAACAAGGGCCAGCAGATGGAGATGCCCGCGCCCGCAATCGCCACCGTCACGCTCGCTCCTCAGAACGTAGACCTCCAGTCCACCTACCCCGCGACAATAAAGGGCAAAACCGACATTGACATCCGCCCGCAGGTAACAGGATTCATCACCAAAGTACATGTCGACGAAGGACAGCGTGTACGCAAGGGGCAGGCACTCTTCACACTCGACCAGGTGCAGTTCCAGGCAGCTGTCGACCAGGCGCGCGCCACCCTCAACTCCGCTCAGACAGCAGTCAACACCGCCAAGATGACTGCCGACTCCAAGAAGACACTGCTTGACAAGAACATCATCTCGCAATATGAATATCAGCTTGCCGAGAACTCTCTACAGCAGGCCAACGCCCAGCTCGCCACAGCAAAGGCAGCTCTGGTAAACGCTCAGAAGAACCTCGCCTACACAGTGGTGACATCACCCAGCGACGGCGTGGTAGGTCAGATACCCAACCGCGAAGGCTCCCTTGCAAGCCCCTCGTCGGCACAGCCCCTCACCACCGTCAGCGACAACTCACAGGTGTATGCCTACTTCTCACTCACCGAGAAGGACCTCCTTGCACTATCAGGCAACGGCAAAGGCTCCCTCGACGCCGCCATCAAGTCGATGCCCGCAGTGAGGCTCAAACTCAGCGACGGCACCATATTCCCCATCGAGGGCAAGGTGGCAACAGTGTCGGGTGTGATCGACAACAACACAGGCTCGTCGAGCGTGCGCGCGCTCTTCAGCAACCCTGACGGCGTGCTCCGCAGCGGTGCCACAGGCCAGATCATCATCCCCAACCCCATGGACAGCGTGCTCGTGATCCCGCAGAAAGCCACATTCGAGCTTCAGGACCGCCGGTTCGTCTATGTTGTCAACGACTCCAACAAGGTGGTTTCCACGCCCATAGCCATCGAGACCAACAATAATGGCAAAGTATTCGTAGTGACCTCAGGGCTCAAGGCAGGCGACCGTGTAGCCATCGAAGGCGTAGGCACCAAGCTCAAGGACGGCATGACAATCAACCCCACTGCCGCCGCACCCGCGCCTGATGCGCCAGCCGCACCCGCCGCTGAAAAAGCCGAATAATCCATCCCTCTCCCGCACACCCCGCTCTCCTCAGAAATCACAGAATTAAAAAATTCCTCAACTAAACAATGAAACTCGATACTTTCATAAATAGGCCGGTGCTGTCGACGGTGATCTCCATCTTCATCGTACTGCTGGGTCTCATCGGGCTGTTCTCGCTTCCGGTGACCCAGTTCCCCGACATCGCACCCCCTACCATACGTGTATCCACATCCTACACGGGAGCCAACGCCCAGGCAGTGCTCAACTCCGTCATAGCCCCTCTTGAGGAGTCGATCAACGGTGCCGAGGGCATGACCTACATGGAGTCAACCGCCTCCAACACAGGCTCAGCCGACATCACCGTCTACTTCGAGCAGGGCTTCGACCCTGACATGGCGGCCGTCGACGTGCAGAACCGTGTGGCTAAGGCCCAGAACCTCCTCCCCGCCGAGGTGACCCAGGTGGGCGTGCTCACCCAGAAGCGTCAGTCATCGATGCTGCTCATGGTGTCGCTCTACGACCCCACCGGCCGCTACTCGATGGAGTTTATCGACAACTACGCCAAGATCAATATGATCCCTCAGCTGCAACGTGTGTCAGGCGTGGGCGACGTCATGTCGTTCGGTGCCGACTACTCCATGCGCATATGGCTCAAGCCCGAGGTGATGGCACAGTACGGACTGATGCCTACCGACATCTCCGCCGCGCTTGCCGAGCAGAACATCGAGGCTGCCCCGGGAGCCTTCGGCGAGCAGGGTGACCAGTCGTTCCAGTACACGCTGAAATACAAAGGCCGCCTCTCCACCCCCGAAGAGTTCGAGGACATAGTGGTAGCAGCCAAGCCCACAGGCGAGGTGCTCCGTCTGGGCGACGTCGCCAGGGTGGAGCTCGGACGTGTCACCTACGGATTCTCCAACTCACTCAACGGCAATCTCTCCACAAGCTGTATCGTGTTCCAGACCGCAGGCTCCAACGCCACACAGATCATCGACGACTGTCTGAAGGTGGTGGACAACATGAAGAAGGAACTCCCCGCCGGCCTTGAGATAGCCGTGCCGATGAACAACAACGACTTCCTCAACGCCTCTATCCACGAGGTTATCAAGACGCTCATCGAGGCATTCATCCTCGTGTTCTTCGTGGTGTATGTGTTCCTTCAGGACATACGCTCCACCATCATCCCCGCCATCGCCATCCCTGTGGCACTCGTGGGAACATTCTTCTTCATGAACCTCATCGGGTTCTCCATCAACCTCATCACCCTCTCAGCCCTTGTGCTTGCGATAGCCATTGTGGTCGACGACGCCATAGTGGTGGTCGAGGCGGTCCACGCCAAACTCGACGTGGGCTACAAGAGCGCGCGCAAGGCATCGATCGACGCAATGGGCGAGATAGGCGGAGCCATCATCTCGATCACCCTCGTGATGATGCTCGTGTTCATCCCTGTATCGTTCATGAGCGGCACCACAGGTGTGTTCTACCGCCAGTTCGGTCTCACAATGGCGATCGCCATCGGTATCTCCGCGCTCAACGCCCTTACCCTCTCGCCCGCGCTCTGCGCCGTGTTCCTCAAGGGTCATGACAACCACGACCCGATAGGCAAACGCATGGGTAACGCCTACGGTGCGGCAGCCCAGGCAGTGGCAGGCAACGTGAAGCGTCGTTTCACCCTCGACCTCCCCCCGCTGGTGACATTCGCGTTCCTCACCGCCACCATCACGTTCATGGTGCTCGGATGGTACAGCCTCGAACACCCCGTCCAGCTCGTCATAGCGAGCGCATGCGCCATAGTCACTATCCTCGGAATCTTCGGAAAGCGTTTCCACAAGGGATTCGAGATAGGCTTCGGCAGAATCCTCAAGGCATACAACAAGTTCACATCGTTCTTCATCAACCATAAGATCACATCGTTCAGCCTCGTGGCTCTCACCGTGGCTATCCTGGTGTGGCTCATGAACGTGACCACCTCGACCCTCGTGCCCAACGAGGACACCGGCGTGCTGTTCTGCATGGTCGACATGCCCCCGGGCACATCGCAGGAGCGCACCGATGAGGTGCTCGACCAGGTGGACGCCATCATCGCAACCATCCCCGACATCGAGTACCGCCAGAAGATCTCGGGCTACAGCTTCATGGCAGGCCAGGGTGCCACCTACGGCACATTCATCCTCAAGCTCAAGAACTGGGAGGACCGCAAGCGTGCCGACCAGACATCGGAAGCCATCCTCGGAAAGCTCTACGGCATGACAGGAGCAGCCATCAAGGACGGACGCGTGGTGATATTCGCTCCCCCTATGATCAGCGGATACTCCCTCACCAACGGTTTCGAGATCAAGATGCAGGACCGCACAGGCGGCAACATCAACGACTTCTTCGCCATAGTGCAGGGCTTCCTTGCCAAGCTCAACCAGCAGCCTGAGGTGCAGGTGGCAATGACCACATTCAACCCTGCGTTCCCCCAGTACATGATAGATATCGACGCCGCCAAGGCAAAGCAGGCGGGGATCTCACCCAAGACCATCCTCACCACCCTTCAGGGCTACTACGGCGGTATGTACGTGTCCAACTTCAACCGTTTCGGCAAGATATACCGTGTTATGATGCAGGCCAACCCCGAGGCCCGTGTCAGCCCCGAGACCCTCTCAGCCATCAAGATACGCAACGGAGCCGAGATGGCATCGATCAGCAACTTCGTGACGCTCACCAAGGTGTACGGACCTGACCTCATGAACCGATTCAACATGTTCCAGTCAATGTCAGTGACCGGCTCGCCGGCTCCCGGCTACACCTCGGGCGACTGTCTCGCCGCCATCGAGCGCGTCGCAGCCGAGACCCTTCCCCAGGGCTACGGCTACGAATTCTCGGGCATGACACGCGAGGAAGCGGCACAGGGCTCGGGCAGCACCACAGCGATCATCTTCGGGCTGTGTCTGCTCTTCGTGTACCTCCTCCTCTCCGCCCAGTATGAGAGCTACATCCTGCCGTTCTCGGTGATCTTCTCCATACCGTTCGGACTCATGGGCACATTCATCTTCGCTCAGATATTCGGAATCTCCAACAATATCTACCTGCAGATCGCCCTCATCATGCTCATCGGACTTCTCGCCAAGAACGCCATCCTCATCGTGGAGTTCGCCATCGAACGCCGCCGCACAGGCATGTCGATAGTCAACGCCGCCATCCAGGGAGCCTCGGCGCGTCTGCGTCCTATCCTTATGACATCACTGGCGATGATCATCGGTCTGTTGCCCCTTATGTTCGCCTCGGGAGCCGGAGCCAACGGCAACCGCGCGCTCGGCACAGGCTCGATAGGCGGTATGCTCATAGGTATGATACTCCAGGTGCTCATAGTTCCCGCCCTCTTCGTGATATTCCAGAAGATACAGGAGAAGTTCACCCCGCTCAAGTGGGAGGACACCGACAACGAAGGCATCGAAAACGAGATCGAGCAGTATTCGGCAAAATAATATTCAGCCCCTCGGAACGGAGCTGCGGTTAAAGGGTCGACGGGACCCCGGCACACGCTCAGGAGCACCTGAGGCCCTTTAACCCCGGATATCCGTCCCGGAATTTTAAATCAAGAATATGAAATTCAACAAAATATCACTCATCCTTGCCGCCGGGCTGAGCGTGAGCGCGCTCTCCGGATGCGGGATCTACACCAAATACAACCCCGAGAAGGTCAACAATGCCCTCGTCAACGAGTATGCCGAGGCGTTGAAGCAGGAGGCTGACCCCGAGGCGTTCGGCAACCTCAAGTGGCAGCAGGTGTTCACCGACCCTATGCTCGCCGACCTCATAGAGCGCGCCCTCGCCAACAACAAGGACCTCAACAACGCCAAACTCAGTGTAGACATGGCGCATGCCCAGCTCAAAGGTGCGCGCCTTAGCTACCTCCCCTCGGTGGCTTTCGCCCCCAACGCTACACGCTCACGCGCCATGAACACCTGGAGCGAATGGAGCTATCAGCTCCCGCTCGCAGTCAACTGGGAGGTCGACATCTTCGGCAAGCTCCGCAACAACCGCAAGAGCGCCGAGGTGGCTGAGGCTCAGGCCAAGGCTTACGAGCAGGCTGTGCGATCTCAGATCATAGCCGGCGTGGCTCAGTGCTACTACACGATAGCAGCTCTCCAGAGCCAGCTTGAACTGTCGCGCGAGACAGCTGTGCTGTGGAAACAGAGCGTGCAGACCATGCGCGACCTCAAGGAGGCAGGACGCCTCAGAGAGAACGCCGTGGTGCAGAGCGAAGCGCAGTACTACAGCATCGAATCGTCGATCAACGATATCGAGATGTCGCTGCACGAGGCTAACAACACCCTGTCGCTCCTGCTCAACACCATGCCGCAGAAGTGGAGCATCCCCGCAAGCGCAAACCTTTCTCAGCCCGCAATAGCCCGCACATCCGTGCCTATGGCTGAGCTCGCCGCCCGCCCTGACGTGCGCGCATCCGAAATGGCTCTCGCATCGGCTTTCTATGCCACCAATTCAGCTCGCGCAGCCTTCTATCCCACACTCAACATCACTGCCAACGGCGGATTCTCCAACACCCTGGGCACAATGATATCCAACCCGGCGCAGTGGTTCGTCCAGCTCGGGGCAAGCCTCACCGCACCCCTCTTCTCACGCGGTCAGAACATAGCGCGCCTTGAGGCCGCGAAAGCTCAGCAGAAGCAGGCACTCAACAACTTCGAGTACTCGATCATGAGCGCGGCTGCCGACGTGAGCGACGCCCTCACCACCTATGAGAAGAGCATCAAGAAACAGTCGTGGCTCGCTCTTCAGGTCGACAACATGTCAAAGGCTGTCGACATCACCAACGAGCTCCTCCTCTTCGACGGCTCCACAACCTATCTTGAGGTGCTCACCGCCCAGCAGAACCTCCTCGGCGCACAGACAGCCCAGATCACTACCAATCTCGCTGCCACACGCGCCCTCATCAACCTCTACCAGAATCTCGGTGGCGGCAGGTAATCAGTCCATCTTCCTCTAAATCAATAATATTATGATTAGCGACAAAGCTCACATCGACCCATCGGCAAAGATAGGCGAGAACGTCACCATCCATCCGTTCGCATTCATCGACAAGGATGTGGAAATAGGCGACAACTGCGTGATAATGCCCTTCGCAAGCATCATCCGCGGAACACGCATGGGCAAGAACTGCAAGGTGTTCCAGGGTGCCATTGTAGGTGCCGACCCGCAGGACTTCCGTTGGAAGGGAGGGTTCACCTACTGCTACATCGGTGACGACGTGGTGATACGCGAGAATGTGATCATCAACCGCGGCATAAAGACCGAAGGGGGCACAAGGATAGGGAGCGGCTCTTTCCTTATGGCAAATTCCCACGTGGGGCACGACTCCCATCTCAAGGGCAGCACTGTGATCGGCAACAACGTGTCCATAGCAGGCGACGTGGAGATCGGCGAATGCGTGATACTCTCATCGAGCGTCGTGGTACACGAGAACTCAAAGATAGGCGACTGGGTGCTCATAAAGGGCGGATGCCGCATCACCGGCAATGTGCCTCCCTTCTGCATCATGGCTCACAACCCCACTTCCTACTTCGGGGTGAATGCCTATCTGCTGAAAAAGAACGGCAACATGAGCGAACAGCGCATCGACGATATCGCAAAATGCTACCGCCACCTGTATCAGACAGGGACATCGGTGTTCAATGCCCTCAAGCGCATCGAAGCCGACGTGGACCCCTCGCCGGAGCGTCAGAGCATCATCGACTTCATCAACGGCTGCAACCTCAGGATCGTAGCCATACCCAAGGACCTCGAACAGTAGGGACCCACACACTCATCCCTGCTGCAAGATAAGCTAACAATAACCCGAGAGGCTGTGTCATATACTTCATGAATTATGACACAGCCTTTTAGCCCACAATAACAACAATGAAAAAGCACAGCATCCTATTCGTGTGTCTCGGCAACATATGCCGATCTCCGGCCGCCGAGGGCATAATGCGCCATATCGTAAGCGAGCCGGGAGTCACCGGCAGCTGGATCATCGACTCGGCAGGGACAAGCCGCTATCACATAGGCGATCTTCCCGACCACCGTATGAGGCTCCACGCACGCCGCCGCGGAATCGAACTCACCCACAGGTGCCGTCAGGTCACCGAAAGCGACTTCGACGACTTCGACCTCATCATAGGGATGGACTCAGCCAACATCTCCAACCTACGCGCAATAGCCCCCCCCCGAAGCCGAAAGTAAGATCCACGCAATGTCGGAGTACTTCTCCCCCTCGGCACGTCACGACCACGTGCCCGACCCATATTACGAAGGCGCGGAAGGATTCGAGCTCGTGCTCGACCTTCTCGACGATGCCTGCCGCAACCTCTACCACTCACTGACACAATCATGAAACAGCTGACACTCACCACCCACATAACAGAGGCCTCCATCGAAGAGCTCTCCCCCTCAGAGCGCAGCCTCGTTGAAGCCGCGCGCGAAGCCACATCCCGCTCCTACGCCCCCTACAGCCACTTCCATGTAGGCGCGGCAATACTCCTCGACAACGGAGAAACCGTCACAGGCTCCAACCAGGAGAACGCCGCCTTCCCCTCAGGCACCTGTGCCGAACGCACCGCATGCTACTACGCCCACTCCCGCCATCCCGACTCCCGCTTCACTGCGATAGCCATCGCGGCACGCGGCACCGACGGAGAGGAGCTCGCACAGCCCATAGCACCCTGCGGCGCGTGCCGCCAGGCACTCCTCGAATACGAGACCCTCGCCGGCAGGGACGTCAAAGTGATACTCACAGCCCGCGACAAGGTGTACATCCTTCCGTCGGTGCGCTCCACCCTCCCGCTGGCATTCTCGGAATTTTAGCGAATATTCATTAAATTTCATCATTCCATGCCTTTATGCTTTGCCAAATGATGAAAATAGATTATCTTTGCACATTAATAAACTACCTATATAACCGAAAAGCCTTAACACAGAACCACTGAAATGAGGGTAAAAATACATACTGAAGGCACCAACATACTTCTGATACTCCTGCTGATACTGGTTGTGATCAACCTGTCGGCATGGATGTTCATACGGCCTGCGGTGATTCCCATCGTGTTCTCAGCGGTGTGCGGTGTGTTCTATCTCTTCGTGGTCAACTTCTTCCGCTCCCCACGGCGCACTTTCCGGGGCGACAGGGAGAATGTGGTGGTATCGTCGGTCGACGGAACAGTGGTGGCTCTCGAAGAGGTGTTCGAGCCCGAGGTCCTGCGCCGCAAGGTGAGGATGCTGTCAGTGTTCATGACAGTGCTCAACGTCCACGCCAACTGGTTTCCGGTAGACGGAGAAGTGCTCCTTGTGCGCCATCACAAAGGCCGCTTCCTGAGTGCATATCTCCCCAAGGCAAGCATCGAGAACGAGCGGTCGACAGTGCTCATACGCGCCAACAACGGACAGGAGCTCCTTGTGCGCCAGATAGCCGGAGCCGTGGCGCGCCGCATCGTCACCTACGCCGAGCCGGGTGAACGCTCCAACATCGAGGACCACATGGGATTCATAAAGTTCGGCTCACGCGTCGACATCTACCTCCCCCTCGATGCCGAGATAAAGGTGAAGATCGGCGACAAGACCGTAGGAGGCATCACCGAAGTGGCACACCTCGCAACCAAAAGCTGACTCATGGCCGCCGAGACATACTCGGCTGACCACCATCATCATACACATCGAACGTGAAGAATATAAAGACATATATCCCCAACACCATCACCTGCCTCAACCTCCTGTGCGGATGTGTCGCCGTGTTCCTGGCGTTCCACTCAGGGACTCAGGTCATGGGGCTCCATGCATTCGAATGGGCGTGGATATTCATCGGGGCCGCCGCAGTGTTTGACTTCTGCGACGGGCTCTCGGCACGCCTGCTCGGGGCCTATTCACCCATGGGCAAGGAGCTCGACTCGCTGAGCGACCTCGTGAGCTTCGGACTCGCACCCGCATTCCTGGTTATGAATGCCATGATCGATGCAGGTGCGCCATCAGGGGTATCCTTCATCGCGCTTTTCATCGCACTGATGGGCGCGCTAAGGCTTGCTAAATTCAATGTCGACACCCGCCAGGCCACATCATTCATAGGGCTCCCCATCCCTGCCAACGCCCTCTTCTGGATCGGCACCATGGGATGGATTTCCGAGCACGGCTATCCGGGCGACATAGTGATGGCGGTCCTTATAATCGGATTCTCTCTGCTTATGGTGAGCGAGCTGAAAATGTTCTCGCTGAAATTCAAGGATATGGCGTTCAAAGGCAACGTGCGCCGCTACATGGTGCTTGCCGCATGTGTGTTCTTCATAGCCACCGACGGTGTAGCAGGGTTCGCATGGACCATAATCCTCTACATCCTGATATCCCTTCTGGGCAAACGCACCGACCCTGACAACTTTGAGGACGAATTGCAGGCATAGCACACACGCCCCTCTCTTCATCCTTTCACCCCCACCCTCTTTTCCCTATAAAATGCTGACTTTTTTCGGTACAATAATAATAGTATATTTCCTTTGGCTCGTTGTGAAACCTATGCTTGCACGCTACATGCAGCGCAAGTTCCAGCAGAAGGTTAACGATATGTTCGGGCAGATGTTCGGGCAGGCTCCGGGGCAAAGCGATTCCACTCACGACAACGAGGCCAGCCGCCGGCAGGATGCCCACGGCAGATACAGGCAGCGCAAAAGCAAGATATTCTCCCGCGACGAAGGGGAATATGTAGAGTTTGAGGAAGTGCGCGCCACATCTTCGTCGGAGACCTCTGCCACTTCGGACTACTCATCCTCCTCCCGCCGCCACACTCCCCGCGAGCCCCAGGTGTCGGATGCCAAATGGGAGGACATCCGATAATTGGTCCTTTAGACCAGATGTCCAAAGGGCTATAGTGACTTCCAAAAACAAGACTGGAGAACAGGAGAACTTTCTTCGATGCCGTAGGGCGGGGGCGTGCCCCCGCCGATTGCGACAAGTATCGTAAGAAAGTTCTCCTGTTCTCCTGTCTTTAATATAGCTCTACGGAGCTGTGGTCCGAAGTCCTATTGCCTTAATCTGTATGAACTATATATATCTATGGTTATATGTTCTAAAAGTCTTAGAAGCTGTAGCTTACGCCGATGGATGGGATGAAGGCGTGGAGCTTGTAGTCGGCTGTGAATTTGTTGGTGGTGGGGATGTTGAATTTTGTTGCTATCCCTGCCACCTGCTCAGGTGTCATGCCGGCAGCCATGAGTTTTCCGAGGAATGCTTTTCCCATGAGGTCGGGTGATTCGCATGATGCGCCCTTGATGCCTGTGCCTGCCACGTACATGAAACCTAAGTCGATGGAGAGCTGCGGGACGGGACGGAATGAGAGTCCGAGTGTGGGTTCGATCTTGGTCATGCCGGGGGTCTCGGGGTTGTAGTAGTTTTTGTCGACCGGTGATGTGTCGACCATGAGTCCGGCACGGAGGTCGAAGCGTTCGGTGAGGGCGTACTGCGCTCCGAGTGAGAAGCACCATGAGTTCTTATAGTGCTTGGGGATGTACTGGTTGAGCCCTTTCTGGACGAGCTGTTCGTCAAGAAATTCGACATCGAGGCTCTTGTAGGCATGCCAGCCTGTGAGACGTGCGTCGAAGGCGAGTGTGAGACGGTCGACGGGCTTGTAGGATGCGCCGAGCGAGAGCACCCAGGGGCATGGCATCTGTGCCTTGAAGTTGGCGTTGTTGATGAGGTCGATGGTCTCGCCTGTGAGTGTCTGGGCGAGTTCGTTGGCATAGGATACGTGTGCTTCGCCTGCCTTGACTTTCATATCCATCTTTGAGCGGAAGGATGCTCCGAAGGTGAGGCGGTCGTTGACGTTGTACATTGCTCCGATGTTGAAGCCTACGGCTATCCGGGTCTTGCCGTTGAGATTGACGGATGCGGGGGTGGTGCTTCCGAAGCTTCCTACTGATGCGGGGAGCTGCCCGAGTGTCTTCATGGCGTTTATCACGTTGTCGGCGGTGGAGGCTGAGACGAGTCCTTTGTTGAGGTCGACGGTTGCCCATGTCACCATTGCTCCGAGTCCGATGGAGAATTTATCGTTGATTGCCCATGCGAGTGTGGGCTGTATGGTGAATGCCTTGAGCGATACGTTCTGATTGAGCACTGAGCCGGGCCAGTTGTCGGTCCAGTTGATTGATGAACCGTAGGGGGTGTAGAATGCTATGCCTCCTTTGAGGTTGGGGTATATGCTGAAGGCTGCGTTGACGCTGATGGGGGTGGAGACGCCGTTGTCGGTCTCATATTCTTTGCCGTCGACTGTGGCTGTGGCTGTGGGCATTATGCCTGTGAATGAGCCTGTGAGATCGAGAGTCTTGTCCATATATGCCATTCCGGCGGGGTTGAAGTACATGTTCTCGGCTCCGAGCTTTAGGGCTACTCCTGTGTGTCCCATTCCGATCTGCTTGGTTGAGAGGGAGTTGATCTGATAGCCTTCTGCCATTGCTGTGCCTGCCATGAGGATGGTGGCGACGGCGGATAAGAGGATTTTTTTCATATAAGGTTGAATAATGATGGTGGTGCGCGCTCTGTCTCAGAGGCTTACCTTTTGTTAAAAAACGTGGCAAAGGTAAGGGTATAATGTGTGGCAAACAAGCTATTAAAGTTTTTTTAACGCAATTTTCCGTCAATATGTCTTGAAAATTGGTCAATTTCACTGAGAATTCGAGACAGGAGGAATAGAGGGTTTGTGAAGAAAAGACTGGAGAACTGGAGAACTTTTTGGACCAGAGGACCAGAGACGTGAAGTTTTTTATAGTCATGAGGAGTGGCTATAAATAAGGTTTGACGGTAGCGGCGGGGGCACGCCCCCGCCCTACGGTTATCGGAAGGATGAGGGGGAGGGGTTGAGGTTGGGAGTGGGATTGTGTATGTGGGGTTGGAATGGGTGAAGTGGGATTTGGGATTGTGAGGTGGGGGATTTTTGCTAATTTTGTGGTCGGAAGTTTATTTTTTATCTTTATTTTTTAATCCTTAAATCGTTTTTTATGTACAGCGATCCTAAGGAGTGTCTTTATTGTACTGACAATGAGACTCTTCATAATCTGATGATCCATATTGCGGATCTGAGTGTGTCACGCGCTTTCCTTTTTAAGGAGCAGACTTACCGCGGCCGTTGCCTGGTGGCTTATAACGGTCATGTAAATGATCTTAATGAGCTTGACGATGATCAGCGTAATGCTTTTATGGCTGATGTCGCCCGGGTGACCCGCGCTATGCAGAGGGTGTTCAATCCTGAGAAGATTAATTATGGTGCCTACAGCGATAAGTTGTCGCATTTGCATTTCCATCTTGCGCCGAAGTATGTGGATGGCCCGGATTATGGCGGGACGTTCAGAATGAATCCGGGTGAGGTGTTTCTCTCGGAGTGTGAGTATGAGGAGATGATTAATGCTATCAGAGAGGTGCTCTGAGAATTTTTAGACCAAAGGAACAGAGTGTTTGTGTGTCGAGACAGGAGAACTGGAGGACTTTATGGTATTTGTCGCAGGCGGCGGGGGCACGCCTCCGCCCTACCGATGATGGTTGAGCCTGCTGTACTGCTGTACTGTTTTCCTGTCTTTAGATTATAATTCCTCCTGTCTTTCTTTGTCCCTCCGGGACTTTGGTCTGAATTAAATATTTCGCCCTATAACCATCAGGTGATGGTTATAGGGCGAATGTGTTGTGTTGTTCTGTCTTTTGAGATGGTCCTATAGTGCCTGAGGGGCTATAGGAGCATATGGACGCAGTATGGTTTATTTGCGGAAGTAACGGTTGAAGAGTCCTTCAAAGCCGCGTCCGTGACGTGCTTCGTCCTTTGCCATTTCGTGTACGGTGTCGTGGATGGCGTCGAGGTTGAGCTGTTTTGCGCGGGCTGCAATGCGCATCTTGTCGGCACATGCTCCAGACTCGGCGTTCATGCGCTTTTCAAGGTTGGTCTTGGTGTCCCATACAACGTCGCCGAGGAGTTCGGCGAAACGTGATGCGTGGTCGGCTTCCTCAAGTGCGTAGCGGCGGAATGCTTCGGCGATTTCGGGATAGCCTTCACGGTCGGCCTGACGTGACATTGCGAGGTACATGCCTACTTCGGTGCATTCGCCTGCGAAGTGGGCATTGAGGTCCTTCTTCATTTCGTCGTCGGTGTCCTTGGCTACGCCGATCACGTGCTCGGTCACGAAGCTGAGTGCTTCGTTTTCTTTGAGCTCTTCAAATTTGGATGCGGGAACGCCGCAGAGGAGGCATTTTTCGGGTGCTGCATCTCCTTCATGTATGTAGCCACAAACAGTGCAAATGAATTTCTTTTTCATAGTGTTTTCTTGTTATATTGAGTTATTGAGTTATCAAGTTGACTATATCTGTTGCAACTTTTTCATATGCAAAGATAGTATTAATGCGGGCTGATTGCAAGTGCGGATAAGCTTTTTTAATAAAATTTGGCGAAGTTTCTTTCAACCTGTCGGGCGATGCTGACGTTGTTTTTTCAAACGGACATCGGTTGTGCGAGATGCACTTGAGGTGTGTCCATTATGCAATACTAACAAATTAATACTCAACTATTATGGATTTGAAGAATGAAAAGATAGCAAAATGTGCGGGAGAGGTGTCGGCTAAGGCGGCACAGGTGAGCGCGAAGGCGGCTGAGGTCGCTGCCAAGGCTGAAATCAAGGCTAATAAGGAGGCTGCCGCGGAGAAAGTTGCTGAGGCTAAGGAGGCGGCTGCAGAGAAGCTTGCCGACGCTAAGGATTCAATGGTTCATGCCAAGGAGGCTGCGGCTGAGAAGGTGGCTGAAGCCAAGGAGGCGGCTGCGGAGAAGGTGGCGGAGGCTAAAGAGGCTGCTGCAGAGAAGCTTGCCGATGTGCAGAGCACTGTGGCATCGACTGTGGCTGATGCTAAGGAGTCGCTGTCGGCTTCAGCTAAGGAGGCTAAGGAGAAGGCTCAGCCGTTTATCGATAAGGCTAAAGGTGCTGCGGCTAATGCGCTGGGGTCTCTTGCTGATGTGGCTGAGAAATTGGCCGAGAAGCTTAAGTAAGACCAGTAAATAAAGACAGGAGAACAGGAGGGATTTTTTCGGTATCGTCGCTGGCGGTGGGGGCACGCCCCCACCCTACGATTCCATGATAGTTCTCCTGTTCTCCTGTCTTTGTCTTTGATTATATCTACTTCTTTGATTATTTGACTTTGGGACCTTTTGGCCTCTGGTCCTATGGTCTAAATTATGGTCCTATGGTCTATGAATCGGGCTGTGGGTTATTTGAGGGAGCGGAGGAGGGGGAGGATCTGGGATGAGGAGGGACGCGGGGCGTTGTAGGTGTGGAGGTTGCCCTGGGGATCGTAGATGAGGAAGTGGGGGATGCCGCGGATATTGAGCTTGCGGTTGAGGTCGCCGGTTGTGTCGATGAGCTGGTTGCCGTGCATCGAGAGCTGCTGCATCTTTTTGAGCCATGGAGCCGTGGATGAGTCACAGGAGATGGATACGAAGATGACATTGGAGTCGCTGAGCTCTTTTTCGAGTTTCTGAAGGAAGGGGACTTCCTTGCAGCATGGACCGCACCATGATGCCCAAAGGTCGACGTAAACGTATTTGCCACGGAAGGATGAGAAGTCGACTGTGTTGCCGTCCCGGTCAAGGAGTGTTATTCCCGATGGGAAGGGGAGTCCGGGGACGGTGGCGCGACGCGCACGGAAGCCGGCGAGATATTTGGCGGGGAGAGAGTATCTGTCGGTGAGAGCAGCCAGGCGTGCCTCGCCTGACTCGAAGTCGTTCTTATAGTCGAAGGAGCTCAGGAATGATTCTATGAGCATTGGGGTGACGTTGTCCTTTATAGCCTGGGTGCGGTAGCCTGAATGGAGTGACTCAAGGCGTTCTTCGAGGCTTTTTCCTGGGAGTGTCGACACTACGGCTCCCATGGCTGAGGGGAATCCTGCCGCCATAGGGGTGTCAAGGATTGCAGCCGGAGGGGGAAGGATGTCGGATACGGAGAAGGTGACCTGCTTGTCGGCGCGTGAGCGCATGTAGAGAGCCATGCTATAGGAGTCGGATGCGAGGGTGTATGCCCACAGGCGTATGAACTCCTGAGCGGGTGCAGGGAGCTTGGCTGCGGAAATGACGGCATCGGCATCGGCGGAGAAGCCCCGGAGATTGTCGCGGAGCTCGTCGCCGGTCATTTCGACGGATTTATTGCCAATGAGGCGTGAACGGCTGACGAAACGGCTGTTGGCATCAGCAAGAGCCGAATTGACAGGCCCGGCGAGGGAGGTGGACACAACAAAGTCGCCGGCATCGACATTGACCTTGACAGGAGCCGTGAAGCTTGAGGCATCGAGGCTCACAGGAATGGATGTCTGATATTGGGGGGTGTAGCAATAGAGATAGTAGAGCCCTGAGGGGGATGCGGGTATCTCACCGGTGCGCTGAGTGCCTGAGCGGGCGAGCGTGACCGATGAGGCGGGGTTGTAGTCCTCTGCGGGTCGCAGGGTGATGTTGATGTCTTCACTTCCGGGATTGCCGGAAAGATCGAATGTCACTGACAGGTTGCCGGCTGTAGAGGATATGCCTGACAAGAGGAGCAGAATAAGAGGGAGGATCGATTTCATATTACTTGAATTATGTGAAAAATGGATTTGAATAACTGGTCATTGCCGGAAAAGAGAAGGAAAAATGCAGAGATGAGGATGCACAACATATCTTGACACATCCTCATCTCCTGTTCATCAATAAAGCAACATCAAATATTGCTATACGGTGGACATCTCCTCCCGGATTACTTGTTCACGGTCTGAACAATGGGATTGTTACCAGGATTCTGCAGGACTTTTGCAGGATACGGGAAGATCCACATATGCGATTCGGGACGGAGGGTATAAGTCACCCCATCGATGGTCTTGGTGAGGGTGCGGGTGTAGATGCCCTCCTTGTTGAGACGGCGATAGTCGCAGAAGGGGATCTGGGTCTGTATAAACTCGTTAGCCTTGTCGTCGATGATCTTGTTGATCGCCTCAGTCTTGTCGGCTGCCTGGAGAGGGGTATAGTATTCCGGGAGGAAACGAGTGCGGCGCACCTTGTTGACGGATTCCATAGCCTCGCTGATCTTACCGTCGCGAGCCTGGCATTCGGCAAGGATGTAGTACATCTCGGCAGCACGTATGCCACCGTAGTTGGGTTCGTTGGCATACAGACCGCGGTAGTATTCTATGCCTGCGGCTGTCTTGTAATAACGCCACTTGCCGATGAGGCGAATGTCGCCCGGCTCAAAGCGTGCGGCGCGTTCGAGTGAGAGGGTGAGTGAACCGCTGCTTATGCCTGCCCAATATCCGGAGCTTGAAGCGTGATACACATAGTTCTCAGGGTTGTCGATCTCGGGATTGACAGATGTGGCGACATTGAACGTAGAGGTGTCCTCGATGCGTTCCTTATCATCATTGTAGAACTTCACCCAGTCATAGAGATTGCCGTTCTCCTTGATAGCGTCGGAAGCTGCCTTGCCGGCATCGGCATATCTGCCCATCGACAGATAGACGCGTGCGAGCATTCCGTAGCCAGCCGCCTTGGTGGGGTGCACGATGGTCTCGCCACGGTCGGGAAGATCAGGAATGGCAGCGAGGAGGTCGGAGACCATGAAGTCGTAGAGCTGCTGTAGGGTCGCCTGGGGGGAAGGAGCCTCGACGGAAGCGGATGTAACAAGGGGGACTGAGAGGGTGTTGAGGGTCGCCTCGCAATACTGGTCGGCATGATAGTTGGCGATATAATGGTAGGTCATGGCACGGAGCACACGAGCCTGAGCCACGAGCATGCGGCGTTGCTGGTCGGTGGCCTGGGTGGCATTCATGCCCTCCTCGATGATAAGGTTCCAGTAGAACATCATCTCGTAGGCACTGTAGAAAGCCATGTAGTCGCCGGTGTTGATGGCTGTGCGGTCCACATCTTCGAGGAAGAGGTAGTTCGCTCTTGTGAGCTCGCTGCTGTTGAGCGCGCTCGGGGAGCGGAAATAATCGCCCATAAGGAAGAGTATCTGCTCGTTCTCGAAATAGGAGAGGTTCTTATTGCGCATAAAGGCGTTGTAATCCTCCCATGTCTGAGGGATCTTCTCCCCTTTAGGTATCTCGTTAAGGAAGTCGTTACATGATGTAGCGAAGAGTCCTGACACCACCAGGGCGGCATTTATGAATTTCTTATATATATGTTTCATTGTCAAAGTCGATTGGATATATCAGATTAGAAACCGAGATTGAGTCCCCACACGAAGTTGGGGTTCTGCTTACCGTCAAGCAGATAGTGGGCTTTGCTGTCCATGGCTATGGTGGCAAGGTTCTCGACAGCGAAGCGGAACTTCACCTGCTTGAGCTGAGCCTTGCGGCATATTGCCGAGGGGAGCATGTAGGAGGCTCCGATGTTGCGGATGCGGATGTTGGAGGCATCGTATATGAAGAGGTCGGAGTTACGGTAGTTGAAGGCACGGTATGTGTTGTAACTGCCGGTGTCGTTGGAGAAGAGCAGGCGCGGCACATCGGTGTAAGCCTCGTCGCCGGGCTGCTTCCAGGCGTTCATGATGTCCTTGTGGGTGGATGTGATGCGCCCTGAGGTCATGGATATCGCCGGAGTGACATTGTCGCGAACCTTGTGTCCGAAATCGAAAGTGATGAGCGCGGAGAACTCAAAGTCCTTCCACCGCACCACATTGTTGAATGATCCGCTGTGGACCGGCACTGTGGTGCCTGCGTACACGATTGCATCGGCGTCCTGTACCTGACCGGTGGTGATATTGCCGTCGGCATCGTAGATCTGCGGCTCTCCCTCGGGGCTAAGCCCTGCGTAGCGGTAAGCGTAGAGAGCGTTGTAGGGGTTGCCTACAGTGGGATACGAGAGGGGGAGGGTGAGGCGGGAATCGTAGGCTGACGGCTCAAGGCTGATATGCTTGACGCGGTTGCGGTTGTAGGCGTAGAGGAGGGTTGATGTCCACACGAGATCAGCCTTGCGGATGATCTGTCCGGAGAGGTTGAGCTCCAGACCGCTGTTGTCGATGGCACCGTTGTTGGTGGTGAGTGTGGCATAGCCGAATCCCTGTGTGGGGGAGCCGTTGATAATCGCGAGAAGGTCGGTACTCTTCTTGTGGTAGTACTCAAGAGAACCCCACAGGCGGTTGCGCAGCAGGTCGAAGTCGACACCGACATTTATGGTGCGTGTCTTTTCCCATCGTATATCCTTGTTTGGCGGAGCGAGGACGGCACCGGTGTTGCCGAGGTTGCCGGGATAGTACTGCGCAGTCATGTAGGGAGCAGTGTTGCGCCCGATGTTACCGCCGATACCGTAGGATGCACGGAGCTGGAGGTTGTTGATCCAGTTGACTTCACGGAGGAAGTTCTCGCGGTTCATGTTCCAGCTCGCACCTACCGACCAGATAGGCTTGTTCTGGAATTTGGAGCTTGTGCCCCAAAGGTTGGAGCGGTCCCAACGGAGGCTTCCGGTGACGTTGTACTTGTCGTCAAGCGAATAGGAGGCGTTACCGTAGAAGGATACGAAGCGGTTGGATATCTCGCGCAAGGACTCGTAGTTCTTCAGCGAGAAGTTCTGCATGCCGAGCAGAGAGGAGAAGTAGTAGCCCAGGGTCTGCTGGTCGTAGGGCTGCCAGGAGAGCAGTTCGGGGTCGTATCCGAAGTAGGTGTTGTCGGAATATGTGATACGGCTGTCACGGAGCTCCTGGCCTACGAAGACGAGGAGGTTGTGACGGTCGGCGAAACGGCGATTGAAGTTGAGCTGCTGACGGAAGTTGTAGCCACGCTTCTTCATGGATGTCTTGTACATTATGTCGCCTTCGGGAAGGTTGTACTTCAAGTTGCCGTAGGGGTCCTTGGTCACGAAATTGTTGAGGAGTGAAACGACATTGTAGCTGTTTCGGTCCTGGAGGTATTCGGTGTCGTTGCTGGAGGTCTCGTACTGGAACTGGACAGAGTAGTTGAGCCAGGAGGTGAAATCGATGCGGAGCTTGGCAAAAGCGCGGGTGTCGAGGGTCTTGCCCTTGGAACGTCCGTAGGCAAGCTCGCTCATGGGCACGAGGTCCTCACGGACCATGCCGTTCTGCTCGATGACCTCGCGTCTGGCCTGATCTTTCTGGAGGGGTGCGCTGATGTATGATCCGTCGGCAGCCACAAGTCCGTCGTAAGGGAGGAACGAGTAGCCGGGGTTAAAGAGGTCATAGTTCTGAAAGTCCTGACGGCCGTAATTGATGTAGGCACCGACATCGGCTGTGAGCCATTTGGTGACCTTCATCTGGTCGGTGATGTTTATGCCGAGGGAGTGGTCGCCGTCGTTGATGTCCTCATTGTTGTGTTTCCAGAATGTCGCTGACGCGCTGAAACTGTTGCGCTCCGACGACTGTGCGACACGGAGGTTGTACTGCTGATGGAAGGGGTTGCGCTTGCCGTACTCCTTCGCCTGGTCGTAGTAGCGGTATCCGAGAGCCGAGAGAGCGTCAAGGCGCGCATTGCCCTCGCTCATGGATATAGCTCCGGAGTACATGTCGATCAGCGTGCTCACACCGAGGCTTGGATGGCTGTTGAGACGGAGGTCGTCGCCGACCTTAGCCGCACTCTCGCCTCCGGCAAGAAGCTCGGGGTACTGCGCCGCCCATGCGCGCTCAATGGCTATGACATCGGCAGAGTTGGTGAGATTGTCGTTGTAGCGGGAATACTTCCGGGCGGTGAATGTGGATGAGAAGCTTACCTCGGGCTTGCCCTCGGCGGCTTTCTTGGTGGTGATCACGATCACGCCATTGGCTGCACGCGCACCATAGATTGAGGCTGCGGCGGCATCCTTAAGGACGGTCACCGACTCGATGTCCTCGGGGTTGAGGTCGGGCATGGCTTCGGTGGTGCGCCCTATGCGGTCGATGGATGTGTTCTCCACTGGGAATCCGTCAATCACAACGAGGGGATTGGAGATTGCGTTCATGGTGGTGACACCACGTATCTTTCCGTCAACGAAACCCACGATGCTGCCTTCGAGCATGGACTCAAGATTGTCCATGCGGCGCAGCTCAAGGGCGTCAGCGGAGATCTTCTGGAACGCTCCTGTGGACTGAGCCTTGGATATGGTGGCGTAGCCTGTGACCATCACCTCATCGAGCATGTTGTTATCGTTGTCGAGCACGACATTATAACCAGCTGCCCCCCAATCCTTTACCGTGACTTTGTGAGGTTTCTTGCCGATGTAGGAGAATTGCAGGACACTCCCTACCGGAACGGTGATGGAGTATTCGCCATCGATATTAGTGGCGACACCGTTCTTGGTGCCTTCCTGAAGGACGCTTACGCCGATAAGCGGCTCTTCGTCAGCGTCGGTAACGATTCCGTGAACAGTCACGCCATCAACAGCCAAAGCTGTCTGCGGCATGAAAGCAAAGGAGACAAGCAAAAATGCGAGGCATAGCAAACGGCTGACATTATGAGCCTGAATGCCATTGAATTGTCTGGAATTTTGCATACTTAAAATGTAGGTTACTATTGTGGATGGATACTATAATCAGCCTCCGGAAAATCGCCGGATGACAGATCACACTCTTTATTGTATACTTTTTTGCACTATACAAAGGTACAATTTTTTTGGTTACCCACAATATCGGGGACCGGCATAATTCACTTTATTGACACCTATTTAATTATATTTAAGATGTGGAGTGGTTGCGGATGCCGTAAATTATCAATAAGTTACAGGCGGGACAGAAGGAGGCTAAAAAGATGTGCGGCAATCTGCGTCGCGGGGGATCAAAACGACCGGAGAGCCGCCTCGCTCAGCCCTGACAACGCCAAACGGCAGTCAGGACCGAGAGAGACGGCTCTCCAATAGAGTATTTTTTTCAGATGCCTCTGCGACGCGGTGCCGCAGGGGATAGAGAGGGGGATCAGTTGGCGATACGCGGCTTGTACATTATGTTGGTGATGCGGTCGGCGCAGTTGAGGTGTTGAGCCTTGGGCGCGGGGTTGGGGTTGTCGGTGCGCACATCAGCCATGTTGTAGATGTATACGCTGCCACGTCCGGAGGACTTGTTGACTGTCGCAACCAGAAGGTCCTCGGCTGTCACCTGGCTGCCCTGACGTGTCTGGCTTATGCCCATATAGGTGACCTCCTCATCGGAAGAGAAGCGCAGACAGCTCTCATTGACCGAGGGGAAGGTGAACGACTCGCCGTTCTTGAGCATTACATACACGCAGTTGCCGTTATAGTAATATGTGCGGTGGTACATATCGGAGGGCACCACATAGGAGTCGGCGGCGGGGATGGCTGTGGAAGCATCGCTCGGGATCTCTCCGTGGCACTCCAGGACCTGACCTACGGAGTAGGCACCAAAGCCGGATATACCGGTGGCGAAGAGCCTGCCGTCGGACTTGTTGCGGCTGATGATGTAGCAGGGATAGGTATTGGTATACGGACCTGGGATGCCTTCGCCGCGGAATGCCACGATCATCTCCTCGTTCTGCAATACAGGGAGGTTGTTCTTGTCGCGCAGGTCGGCAGAGCTTACCCAGAATGATTCCCATGTAGCCATGTCGAGAGCCTTGGAATGCAGAGACAGGGGCTCGCGCTTAATGAAATAGTTGTCGGTTGTCTGGTTTAAACCTGCCATATATGTGTTGCTCGATATGAAGTCGAAGTCGTAGGTCTTCCAGTTGCTGTCCTCTTTGCCAAACATGTATTTGCTGTCCATCATGACATGCTTCTTAGCCGAGGAGCTCCAAGCCACCGGGCTTGTGCCGTCAAGGATAAGCCTGTCGGCCTTGAATCCGGGGGTGACATCATCAAAATCAATTGTTGAGACCACGACAAATGTGTTGGGGTTCAGGAAAAGTCCGCGGCTTTCGGTGCATATCATGAGACGGTTGACCTCCACGGTGGTAGAGCCGTTCCAGTCGTGCCATGTTATCATCTGCGCTCCAACCAGAGGCTCAGAGCCGACGTTGTCGTTGACGCGCTGGAGACAGTTCTCCATCACGGTCACCGGGATACCTTCCTCGATCTCCTCACGAGTGGGGTCCTTTATGAACACGAGATTGCCGACACCATCCTTGTTGGAGAGCACCATGAAGCCTTGCTCAAAGGTGCGGTTGATGCTCAGCTCGTAGTCCTGCACAAGACCTACCACACCGTCGGACACGACGAGGTGGGCATAATAACGCCCGCCTGCAGGGAACTGGTAACGGAAGGTCTTTTCATTGGACACAAACTCCATGGGGCCTTTCACGCCATTGTCGTATGACCCCAGGCTCCACTCGTAGGAGAGCTCTCCGGAGCCATTGTACTTTATGTCGGGCGTGAGCTCACACTCCGCGCCATAGCTGAAGTTGTAGACCGGCATCTCGGCATCGCCAGGGACCTCGACAGATAGAGCTGGGAGCGGGGAGCCTCCATAGGTGGAGTCATCGTCGATGCATGAGACGAGCCCCATAGAAAGCATGGCGACACAGAAGGCCGGGAATATTGATTGAGTTTTCATTTTGGTCATCTTTTAAGTTTCACACATTAGTGATTAGAAAAGAGGGGATTTCTGCCATGAGATATCAGGATTCTCATTATACATAGGTATAAGCACATAGTTCCTGAGGAAAGGCTCGTACATAGCCATGGGTCCCTGCATGTTGCTCGCCTTGACGAAATATTCGCCGTATTTCTCGATCATTTCATTGAATATGCTTATATCCGCCTTGGGTGCTTTGTCATAGAAATAATGGAAGAACAGCTGTGCGTTCTCGAAGGAGTAGACAGGGAGGCAGCTGTAGGTGGTCCACCAGTCGGGCCTTACCTCGACACGGAAGTCGGAATAGGTGATGGTCATTGAATTCTCGCCAACCGACTTGAGGTCGTCGTTCTCGGCGATGGTGAGCACAAGAGTCTTCTCTTCCTGGCGTATCCCGGGGTCCTTGTCGCGGAGGAGGTTGACATGCACAGTTCCGCTTACGGCGTTGGCAGGGATGGTGTTGCCGGTGATGGTGTAGTTGACACCTTCGGTCATCGTGGTACCCTCGGCTACCGGGACAACGTTAATGGTGCGGTCGTGGTCCTTTGGCACGCCCATAAGAGTGACAGGGATATCCACGGTGTAGACTGTGGCGATGTCATATCCGAAATTATAGGACACTTCGTCGACAAGCTCGTCATTGGCATTGCGATACTCGAAGAAAACGGAGTCCTTCTGAGTGGTGTCGTAGAGCTTGTAGTCGTCCTCGGTGCATCCCATGAAAGCGAGAGCCAGAGGGGCACACAGGGCTATATTCTTAATGGTAATAAGTTTCATACTTCACGGGGGGATTATTGATTGTTGTTTGCCTCGGGACGGTACTCCATCTCTTCCTCGGGAATGGGGAGGACGTATATGTCATCATTAGCCGGGATGGTGCGGCTCTCGGCATTGGAGAGGATGTCGCGGTTGAGACGCTTCATGTTGAACCAGTGGAGTCCTTCGCAGAATGTCTCTTTGCGGTATTCGTTGAATATACGTTCAGAGGTGAGTGTCTGTCCGGCGATCAGCGGAGACAGGCCGCGCGAGCGGATCTCGTCGTTGAAGTATTTCAACGCCATGTCGTAGTTGGTGGATAGCAATGCGTCAGCCGCTATGAGATAGAGCTCTGAAACGTTGATGAGGCTTATGCCTGAAATGAGCTCGGGGCGGGTGGAGACATTGTTGTTCTCGATGGTGGGATAGTCGACCATCTTGAGGCATTTTGCGAGTGAAGACTCGACACGGAAATGGTTCTTGCGGAAATCCTGCTCGGTGCCTGCGAGATCGAGGGCGTAGAGCGCGCTCCAGGGCATGAGGTAGTTGGTGCCGCCGCTGTTGTCGTAGGCGATATAAGAGACGTAGGACTGCCATGTGTAGAGGTAGGTGGAGGACCATTCAAGGTACTGCTGGGAGTACAGGCCGAAGATTGTCTCCTTGGGTGAGAGGACACCGGCTATACGGTTCTGGACCTCGGTGACATCGACGAGCGGGAAGAGGTTGCTGTTTATGACCTTCTCGGCGTATTCGGCTGCCTTGGCGTTGTTGCCCATGTACCAGTATACGCGTGCGAGGAGAGCCTGGACGGCGTAGTAATTGATATGGGACTCGCGCCAGCGGCAGAAACGCTCGTACTGTCCGTTGTCGCGGGGGTATGCCATTGTCTCCATGTCCTTGAGGAGCCCTTCGGCCTCGGTGAGATCGCCGATTATGAAGTCGAGGCACTCCCCTACGGTAGAGAACGGCTTGACAGAGAAGTTGAAGGTCTTGACATAGGGGATGCCGCGCTTGGACCGGTCGACCGGAGCGAAGAGACGGAGGAGGTCGAAGTGCATCATGGCGCGCACTCCGAGCATCTCGGCGCGGTAAGCCTTATAGAGCGGGAACTCGGCGGGGTCCTTCTTGTCAAGGTTCTGAAGGACGTTGTTGGCATATCCGATGGTCTCGTAGCCTTTGGACCACATTTTGGAGAAGCGTGCCTTGAGGTCCTTGTTGTCGGTGTACTTGTAGCGTGCGAGATTGTGCGTGTCGGTGGCGTCGCAACGGAGGTTCTGACCGAGGATCTCCGGGATGCCCCACACCATATCCATGCCATAGAGAGCCTTGTCGGTCATTGATCCGTAGACACCGTATATGGCATCTTCGAAGCCTTTGGCAGTCTCGAACTGATCGTTCTCCACCTTCTCGCCTTTGGGCCGCACATCGAGGAAGTCGTTGCACGCCGTTGTGGCAAGGGCGAGGAGGGAAAGGAGTGTCAAATATATCTTTTTCATTTGTATATTAATCAAAATGTTGATGAGAGATTTAGAATGTCAGGCTGAGCGAGAGGTTGACACTGCGGCTGAAGGGGTAGTCGGTGCCGCGCTCATACTTGGCGGAGGTGATGCGGAACAGGTCCTCGGCACCTGCGCTGACATACATACGCTGCAATCCGATAGGCTTGATGAATGTCTCGGGGACATTGTACTGAAGGGTCACGGCAGAGAGCCAGAGCTCGTTGTCCTTCTCGACGAAACGGTCGGAGTACTGGAACTCCTTGCCGCCGTTGGCAGAGATGGCGAGGTAGGGCACCACGTCGCCCGGGTGCTTCCAACGTTCGGTGAAGGCGCGTACATCGACATTGTTCTGGGGGTTGATATTCTCGACCTTCGCCATACGGGTGGAGTTGTACATGTCGCCACCGAAACGGTAGGAGAAGTTGAGGTTGAGCGAGAGGTTGCGGTACTGTAGAAGCGATGACAAGGTGCCCTGGAGCTTGGGGTTGGTGTCGCCGCATGCCATCTGGTCGGCGGGGTCATACTCGTAGGTGTATGTGCCGTCCTTCTTTATGAATATCTCCTTGCCGGAAGCGGGGTCGATGCCGGCAGAGCGCACAGCGTAGATGGCTGTGGGGGACTCGTTCTCACGGAATTGGAGGCGCGGTGCCACCTCATCCTGGAACTGGCCGTTAAGCTCGTTCTTGCGCTTTAGGGCGTCGGATATCTCCTTGATGGTGGTCTTGGAGTGGAGACCGTTGAGGGATACGCTCCACATCCAGTCGCGGTTCTGGATGATCTTTCCCCAGAGGGAGAACTCCAGACCCTTGCTGTCCTGGCTTCCGAAATTGTTCTTCACGGATGTGGCACCCGATGAGGGCGGGAGGGAGACGTCGATGAGCATGTCGTCGGTCTTCTCGGTGTAGTAGTCAAAGTTGAGGTTGAAACGGTCGCCGAAGAATGATGAAGTGAGACCTACGTTGAACTTCTTGGTGGTCTGCCATGTGAGGTCGGGGTTAGCCATACCCATAGGCACGGAGCCGACTCCCGCATAGTGGAGATAATTGATGGAGTAGAAGTAGGTGGATATCGCCTGGTAGGAGTCGAACTTGACGCTGCCGGTGTAGCCGTAGCTGCCACGCAGACGCAGCATGTCGACAAATCCGAGGTCCCTGATAAAGTTCTCGTTGTGGAGGTTGTAGCCTGCGCCCACTGACCAGAAGGGGGCAGTGCGCTTATCGGCACCGAACTTGGAGGAGCCTGACAGACGGTAGCTACCGTCGACCACGTAGCGGTTCTTCCAAATGAAGTTGGCGGCAGCGAAGCCTCCGACACTTGTTGCAAGATCCTCGCCACCGTAGGGGAGCTGGGATGTGGAGTAGGTAGAGGCATAGGATATGTCGGCAAGCTCGTCGGAGAGGAACCCGCTACCGGTGAGGTAGCTGCTTGTTGACTTCTGACGCTTCAGCTCCCAGCCGAGGTTGAGGGTGAACATGGTGCCGTCCTTGTCGAAGTTGTGTATCCAGTTGCCCACAACCTTGGCGCTCCAATTGTCAGTGCCGAGGTTGCCGAGGGTATATGAGCCCCTGGAGGTGAGGGGTGCGTCAGCGGTGAACGCATTGGAGTCAGGAGACTTGAAGGCGTCGCTTGTGCCCTTGGATGTAGAATATGTGCCCTGGGCGGTGACGTAGAGGTTGGGCTTGAAGTTGTAACGCACGTCGAGCGATACATTCTGTGTGCGGGTGTTGGTCTTGCTGAAGCTGCTGAGCGAAGCCTCGTAGAGAGGGTTGTTCTTATTGTATGACAGGCTCTTGCTGAAATTGCCATGATCATCATAGGGGGAGTCGTAGGGGTTGGCGGCTATATAGTCGGAGAACGACCCGTACTTGGAGTTGTTGGTGGTGAGGGATGTGTGGTCGGCACGGAGGGTAACAATAAGCTTGTCGCGCACACGATAGCTGAGGTACATGTTAAGACCGTAACGGTCGCGTCCGTCATCCTTCATGACGCCGTTGACGTCGGAGTAATCGGCGGTGAAATTGTAGTCGAGGCTTGATCCGCGACCTGACACAGAGAGGGAGTGGGTGTGGGAGAAGCTGTTGCGTACCGGCTTGGATATCCAGTCGATGTCGCGTCCGCCGCTTATGAGGGCGAGCTTATCATAATAGCTCTGGTCGAGCGAACCAGACTCGCTGTCGTAGAGACCTGCCATGCGCTCAAGCTCAAGCTTCTGGGAAGCGTCGCAGAGGTCATAGCTGGAGAGGTCGGCAAAGCTCATCTTGGGGGTGAATGTGTAACGCACGCGCACAGGTGCCTGCGACACACGCTTGCGCTCGATGATGATGACACCGTTGGCGGCGTTCTCGCCATAGAGGGCGGTAGCGGAAGCGTCCTTCAGGATGTCGACACGCTCGATGTCCTGGATGTTCATGTCGTAGAGAGCCTGAAGATTGCTCTCCACGCCATCGATCACGATGAGTGGTGAGTTGAGCCCCACTTCATTGCCTGTGGCGAGCGATGTGGTGCTGCGGATCACGAGGTCAGGGATAGTGTTAGGGTTGGAGCCCATAGCATTGTTCTGCGTGATGTTGAGACCTGCGTCGAGGGTGCTGAGGGCCGACAGGATGTTGGTAGCCGACACGCTCAGGAGCTCGTCGCCCGAGAGTGACTTGGCAGCACCGGTGTAGGTGTTGCGATGGCGCGTGAAGTAGCCGTTGACCACCACTTCCTGCATCTTTTCGGCACTCTCCTTCATCACAACTTCCATGGACCTGCCATGCACCGGAGCGAGCTCCTGGGGGGCATATCCGATGTATGAGAACCGCAGCACGGCTCCGTCGGGGACTTTGACTGAGAACTCGCCATCAAGGTTGGTGGCGGCACCGGTGATCATCTTGCTGCCTTTCATTACGGCGACAGTCACGCCAGGCATAGGGAGGTGTTCCGCCTCATCGACGACAACACCATGGACATTTCCACCGCTATTGGTGTCCTGGGCATATGCGTTGCCTGCCGATGTGAGCAGGACCACTGTGCATACGGCAACGAGGCTTACCAACCGGAGGAGATCTGGCAGATAGTTTCTAAATGATTTCATTGCGCTGTGTTAAAATGTATAAATAATGATTGATATTGTGTCAGTATGTTACTTTTGCACTCAAAAAACCACACGTTATGAATTAATTCCGGACACCAAAAATATATAAATAATCCACCACTTGCAAGGGAGTGGGGAGCGAGACGGTTTTTAACATTTGTTTTTTATTACAATAAGTAATTTACATTTGTTTGATTTGAAGAGATTTAAGCATTAAAAATCACCCCCCCCCACATTAACTTTATTTAACCATAGTTAACACATCCGAAATCCGACATAGACTACGGCACGCAACCACAGCCATGCCAAAGCCATCCCAGCCGAGGCTTGCCCCCCACATGCATGATAAAGGGCGGAGCAATGCGCCATGACACAGCATCACGGACAAGGGAGCGGGGCTGGCAGGATTTTATTTGGCGGAGGGAGATATTTTGATTAATTTTGCGATATGGATAACTTAAAGGCTTGGTGTCGCCGCTATCTCTCGTTCACGCTGCTGGCTGCGCTGGTGGTGCTTGCGGTGGTGCTGTTTTTCAACGAGAACTCCCTGGTGCATACCATCGACCAGGAACAGAGGATAAGCGAGCTTAAGGCTCAGATAGAGGACGCGACGGACACGCTTGAGTATTACCGCGATCTCAACAACTCCCTGCGTCACGACCGGGAGACCATGGAGCGCATAGTGCGCGAGCAGCACCATATGCAGCATCCCGACGAGGATGTGTACATATTCCGCTAACGAGACGGAGGAATGACGCCGGGAAGCCTTCTTACAACAACATATCGACCGATGCTATGACAAATTTTTCAAAAGCCGATTTAGCCGGGGTGCTGAGCATCGCCGGACTCATAATAGTATTAGTGGCAGCCGGGCTGCCGTTCGCACATGTGGCACGCGAGACTGTGGCATACTCCTACTCAGCCGGGGCTGCCGCCCTGCTTGCCGGACGCCTACTCTCCCCTACCCCTGCGGGAGCGTCGGTGAGGCTGCGCCGACTGGTGAGAATGGAGGTGTGGACCGCACTGATATTCGTTGCGGGAGCCGTGTTCCTGTTCCTTCCCCAAGCCGGTGGCAACGACTGGATAGCGTTCACCCTCGCCGGAGGAGTGCTGACAGTGTACACATCCATCATGAAAGGCTCGAAAGGTGTAAGTGAAAGGCAAAAAGGTAAAAAAAGGTGAAATTTGCTGAAAATTCACAAGTTATTACTACTTTTGCAAGCCGTAAGCGCAGCCTACCAGGCTGATGGCGCACAATAAGAAGGCATCATTAAACACATGTATCGTGGCCCACTATCTCACCATTGACCAAGGCAACTCGGAGGCAAAGATCGCACTTTGGGACGATTCGGAGCTTGAGGACTTCCGCATGGAGCCGGCACTGAACCCTCAGAGAGTGAGTGATTTCGTAGGTAAGAGGACGCTTGCCGGGGGCATATACTGCTCCGTGGCGAGGGAGGACGTGGATGTGATAAGGCGTCTGTGCCACATATGCCCCCGAGCCATGAGGCTCACCCCCGACACGCCGGTGCCCATACGCGTGGACTACCGCACCCCCACCACCTTAGGAGCCGACAGGGTAGCCGCCGCGGTGGGAGCGTGGGCTGACTATGCCGGCCGTCCCATACTCGTGGTGGACGCAGGGACAGCCGTGACATATGACTATGTTGACGCCGAGGGGGTGTATCACGGAGGCAACATCGCCCCCGGGATATCCATGGAGCTCAGGGCCCTGCACGAATTCACTGCAAGGCTCCCGCTTGTGCCTTTCCCCGAGGAGATGCCCTCGCTGTGCCGGGAGCTGTTCGGGCGTGACACCCGCGAGGCAATCGCACTTGGAGCCGTCAACTCGGTTGTGGCTTCGATATATTATTACCGCAGCAGGCTGCCGAAGGACACAGTGGTGGTGCTCGGCGGCGGATGCGGACATCATCTCGCTTCAGTCTGCGACTTTGAGACCCGGGTAGACGAACACCTGGTGAGCAAAGGGCTAAACCGTATATTGCTTTACAATGAAACTAATTAGAACCACAATCACATTTCTATGCGCCCTTGGCGCGCTGATATGCTTGTCTCCAGCCGCTAAGGCGCAGGAGACAAGCCCATATTCAAAATTCGGCTACGGATCGCTCGGCGACAACGCCACGTCGACCCAGCGTCAGATGGGCGGCACCGGCTATGCCATGCATTCGGGGAGGCAGATCAACGCCATGAACCCGGCATCGTACGCGTCGGTGGACTCGCTGACATTCCTATTCGACATAGGCGTTGACGTGACCCGCTACACACGCAAGGACGCGACCGGAAGCCAGACGGACTGGGGAGGCGGCATCGACTATGTGACCATGCTGTTCCCGGTGAGCAAGACCATAGGCGTGAGCGCGGGCCTGGTGCCTTTCACATCGGTGGGCTATGCGTTCGGGTCGACCATAGAGAACGGATATTCGTCGCACCAGGGCTCGGGCGGCATCAACCAGCTTTATCTCGGCGCGGGCATCACACCTGTCAAGGGGTTGAGGCTCGGCGTAAACATCAGCTATCTGTTCGGCAACATATGCAACGATGTGCTGGCAACCTCGTCGAACGGCATCAGTGCCGTGTTCGAGCAGATGATGGAGATCCAGGACTACCATCTGAGATTCGGCGCGCAGTACACCTGCAACATATCGCACAAGCATTCGGTGACTGCCGGCGTGACCTTCGAGCCGGGGAAGAGCCTGCTCGGTGACACATATGTGGTGAAGTATCTGCAAAACAGCTCGGCCACGCCCGACACTATAGCTCCGGGGGTGGTGAGCCTCAAGAACAATTTCTCACTTCCGTCGTCATGGGGATTCGGCGTTGCCTACGATTTCAACAACCGCCTGCATGCCGAGCTTGACTTCACCTATCAGCCCTGGAAGAAAGCCAAGTACGCACAGATAGAGAACTTCTCCGCCACACGCATCGACGACCGCTGGAAGGTGGCCGTGGGCGCAAGCTATCAGCCCGATCCGCGCGGAAGCTACTTCAAGAGGATGAGCTACCGTGCCGGAGCGTTCTACAACCGCGACTACATAATGGTAGGCGACAACCACGTGAGGGACTACGGCATATCGTGCGGCGTAGGCTTCCCCGCCCACAGCTCCAAGACCATAATAAACCTCGGATTCGAGTACAAGCAGCGTCAGGCCACCCCGAATCCGCTGCTAAAGGAGAATTATTTCAACCTCACGCTCGGGGTGAACTTCAACGGCACGTGGTTCTACCGCAACAAGCTTAAATAATGTCGCGCAGGGGAGGAGATATGCGCCTGCTGCCCCTGGCTGCCGCAGGCGTGGCGGCCCTGCTGACCGCGGGCGTGACAACATCGTGCAAGGAGGATGCCAAAATCGACACCGCCGAGGTGAGCGCAGGGGATGTCCCTACCATGATGACACGCAACGTGGAGACCCTGATATCGGACTCGGGGGTCACGCGCTACCGCATCAACACCCCGCTATGGTATATGTATGACGAGGTGAAGGAGCCTTACTGGAAGTTTCCGGACGGGCTTAACCTTGTGAAGTTCGACAACTTCTTCCGCGCCGAGGCTACGGTGGATGCCGACTCTGCCACATATTTCAAGAACAAGCAGGTGTGGCGACTGGACGGGAACGTGAACATCAGCAATGTGATGAATGAGAAATTCCTCACCCAGCAGCTGTTCTGGGACCAGAGGAGCCGCAAGCTCTACTCCGACTCGTTCATACACATAGAGCGCACCGACAGGGTGCTCGAAGGGTATGGGTTCGAGTCGAACGAACAGATGACCCGCTACACCATAAAGAGGGTGTCGGGCATATTCCCCGCATCGGAATTCAGGGGTAAAGGGCAGCGCGCCGACACCGACAGCATAGGGGAGGCGGAGGGTGCATCCGTGCAGGACTCCACCGCCATCACACAATAGACAGCATAGAGCATCACAAATGGATCTGACATTCTGGATATTACTTACTCTCATATCACTCATGCTCTCGGGATTCTTCTCAGGGGTGGAGATTGCCTTCATCACATCCGACCGCGTGCGCGTGGGGCTTGACTCAAGCCGCGGAGGGTTCATAAACCGCATCATAGCACGCTACTACGCCCATCAGGAGTTCTTCATCTCAACGATACTGGTGGGTAACAACATAATGCTGGTGGTGTACGGCATGGGTGCCGCCGCCCTTCTTGAGCCGTGGATAGAGGCGCATGTATCGGACAATCAGGCGGTCATACTCCTGTTGCAGACAGTCATCTCGACCCTGGTGATACTTTTCACCGGAGAGTTCATCCCCAAGTCGGTGTTCCGCATCAACCCCAACACATCGCTGAAGCTGTCGGCCATTCCGGTGTATTTCTTCTATATAGTGCTCTATCCCATAGCCGCATTCACGTCGTGGCTGTCCAAGGTGCTTATGCGCCTTGCCGGACTCAAGGCCGAGGACACACGCCTTGGGGTGCTGTCGATAGATGACATAAACGACTATCTCGAAACAAAGATCGACGACCTCGACAACCCGGCGGAAGCCGAGGTGGAGAATGAGGTGAAGATATTCCACAATGCCCTTGACTTCTCGTCGACCCAGCTGCGCGACTGCATGGCACCGCGCAACGAGCTTGTAGCCGTGAACATCGACGAGACCTCGCGCGAGGAGCTGTCGGAACTGTTCACGACTTCGGGACGCAGCAAGATACTGGTGTACCGCGACGACATAGACAATGTGGTGGGATATGTGCACGTGTCGGAGCTCTTCGATCCGTCGACCGACTGGAAGAAACAGATAAAAGAGGTGCTGTATGCCCCTGAGACGCTCCTCGCCAACACCATGATGCGCAGGCTCCTCAGCGAAAAACGCTCGATGGCGGTGGTGGTTGACGAGTTTGGCGGCACCGCCGGACTTGTGACCCTTGAGGACCTTGTGGAAGAGATATTCGGCGACATACAGGACGAGCATGACAAGAACGGCATCACAGCCACAGAGATAGAGCCGGGAGTGTACGAATTCTCCGGGCGCATAGAGGTGAGGAGCCTGCGCGACGAGTTCCGCCTGGACATACCGGAGGATGACGAGTATCAGACCCTGGCAGGATACATCATACATGAGACAGGCACCCTGCCGGCGAAAGATGAAAAGGTGGAGATAGACGGCATCACCTTTATAATAAAGGAACGTTCAGCCACAAGGCTGGACCTTGTGAGGGTCGAGACCGCTTCGGAGGAGAAGGGGAGATAGGCAAAACCTCACCAAACACAATTTAACAAATATCATAGATAAATAGGGGTGATTTAACTTAAATTTACTAATCATACGTAAAATTCACAATATTTTACAAGATATAGGTAATTTTTAAGTAATATTTATTTCACATTTCAAAAAAATCAACTACTTTTGGCACGCTCTTAGAAACTGTTTAAAATTAGAATTGAAAAAATGTTATAGGGCATAACAAACCCTCAGCCAAAGTGTTGAAGGAGAAAAACATTGTTCACATGCATAGAATCAATCTCTATCAGACACTTTTGACCGAGGGTCAATGGTCTTATATAAACAAAGTATTCTTCGAAAATGATTGTCGCAAACGTAAAAATTCACTACGGAGCCTATTCGAAGCGGTATTATACCTACTGGTCACAGGATGTCAGTGGAGGATGCTTCCGCACGATTATCCCAAGTGGCAACTGGTGTACTATTACTTCCGAAAGTGGTCCAAAGAAGGTAGAATCGAACATTTGCTCAACAAACTTGTACGAAAGGTGAGGAAGAAACGAAATCAATCAGAAAGTCCCTCTGTAGGAGCATTGGACGCACAAAGCGTTAAATGGGGCAACCGTAAGAGTGACAATGGATTTGACGCAAACAAGAAAGTCAAGGGCATCAAACGTAACATAGTGGTTGACCGCAATGGCTTTATTCTTGCCCGGACAGTATGCAGTGCATCGGTTCATGATTCCCATCAGGCTCACCCATTGTGTAATGCAGCAGACAGAGAGTGGGAACGGCTTGAAAAGGTTCTTGTTGACCGGGGTTACCGAGGGGAGATTGCTAAAGATATTGAAAAAGATTTTGCAATCAGCCTTGAGGTTTCCAATACTCCAAACGGGACTAAGGGATTCATACCGAAACCTCTCAGATGGGTGGTCGAGAGAACTTTCTCATGGCTTGACTGGTTCCGTCGCCTTTCACGCAATTATGAAGAATCAACCGAGGTCGCTGAAGAAATGATTGATTTGGCTGCCATAAAAATTTTATTGAATCAAATTTAAACAGTTTCTTAGGGTGAAATGTACAATACACTCTCCTCCGAGCCATCGGAACAATAGCACTCATCGGGCACATAAGGAAAAAGAAATTAATCAGTTAAATCACACAAAGTAAACTTAAATCATGAGTAACTCTACTGTAAAACCCGCCAGCGGCAAGCTTGGTGTACTCGTAGTAGGACTCGGCGCGGTCACTTCAACATTCATGACCGGCGTCCTGATGGCCCGCAAAGGCCTTTCAAAGCCTGTAGGCGCAATGACCCAGTACGACAAGATCCGTGTGGGCCGCGGTGCTGACAAGAAATATCTGAAATACAGTGAAATCGTACCTATGGCCGACCTCAACGACATCGTGTTCGGCGCATGGGACGTATATCCCGCAAACGCATATCAGAGCGCGATCTATGCAGAGGTTCTTCAGGAGAAGGACATCAATCCCGTAAAGGATGAGCTCGAACAGATCGTGCCCATGAAGGCTGCTTTCGACAAGGACTACGCAAAGCGTCTTGACGGCAGCAACGTAATGGAGAACAAGAGCCGCTGGGAGATGACAGAGCAGATCCGCGAGGACATCCGCAACTTCAAGAAGGAGAAGGGTGTAGAGCGCGTGGTAGTACTCTGGGCAGCATCAACAGAGGTGTATGTGCCCATCGACATGAAGTATCACGGCACACTCGCCGACCTTGAGGCCGCCATGAAGGCTGACGACAAGGAGCACGTGGCACCCTCCATGTGCTATGCTTACGCAGCACTCTCAGAGGGCGCACCTTTCATCATGGGCGCACCCAACACCACAGTCGACATCCCTGCAATGTGGGAGCTCAGCGAAAAGACCCATATGCCTATCTCCGGCAAGGACTTCAAGACAGGTCAGACCCTCGTGAAGAGCGGCTTCGCCCCCATCATCGGCACCCGCTGCCTCGGTCTGAACGGCTGGTTCTCAACCAACATCCTCGGCAACCGCGACGGTCTTGTGCTTGACGAGCCCGCCAACTTCCGCACCAAGGAGGTCAGCAAGCTCTCCACACTTGAGTCAATCCTCGTTGCAGAGGAGCAGCCCGACCTGTACGGCGCAAACTGCGGCGGAGCAGAAAAGGGCGGCCACCAGGGCTACTACCACAAGGTACGCATCAACTACTATCCCCCGCGCAACGACAGCAAGGAGGGATGGGACAACATCGACATCTTCGGCTGGATGGGCTATCCCATGCAGATCAAGATCAACTTCCTCTGCCGCGACTCTATCCTCGCAGCTCCCCTATGTCTTGACCTCGTGCTCCTGAGCGACCTCGCAGCACGCGCAGGCCGTCACGGCATCCAGCGTTTCCTGAGCTTCTTCCTCAAGAGCCCGATGCACGACTACACCAAGAACGAGGTTCCCGTCAACCACCTCTTCAAGCAGTACACCATGCTCAAGAACGCTATCCGCGAGATGGGTGGCTATGAGGCAGACGAGGAGATCGACTAATCCCCTGCCACTGCAATAACGGTTAAAACAATAGTTACAGTCGCATCTTTTTGAGAAGATGCGACTGTTTTTATTCAGGGCTGACGCATGAGATTTAACTATCCTTAAAGACTTTGTACAGATATTCAGTGCTCCACATACATTTTTTGCGTCTTCGTTTAAGGCTGAGTTTATCGTTCTGCTTTTTAAGCATTTCCAATGCATACTTGCGCATCGCTGAAAAATTGACAGCGCCATTCTTGGCGCGTACGCGGCACATATCTTCCCGAAACGTCACGTCGAGATGCCAGTGCAGTTTGTTCTCGATACCCCAGTGCGCACGAATACGCATCGCATAGTAAGAAGCCTCATCTTTCTCCACGCTGCTGAGATAGTAGATTGTTTCACGCGAGCGGGCGCCGTTCTCAGTACGCTCACGCTCCATCTTTATGATACGTTTAAGACCGGGCCACTTCTCGTACATTCCCTCCTGTTCCAAAAGTGTCGTATCCATAATTGAACAGGTTCTCTTCTCAACTCTTCCGTGCCCCTTTTCCTCGGTTGTGTATACCGATATTGGAGTAGTGCTACTAAAGATACTTTCCGTCAAGTCCTTGAGTATCGGCTGATTGTCTTTAAGCGCCATCAGATAGTCGCCGCCCTGGAGCATGATCTGTTCTGCGATATTACGGTGGGTCCCCATTGCGTCGACTGAAACCAATGCCCCTGTAAGCCATAAAGAGGACAATACGGACGGCAGAACCGTAAGTTCGTTGGTCTTGCCATCCACCGGCTTTTCGGCAACGCAGATTTCTGTTTCAGATACCCACGCATTGAGGATATACAGTCCGTGGCATCCGGGACTCCTGGGATTTTCACCCCGCAGTTTCTTACCGTCAATGATGACCTGATTGCCGCACAGGGATTCGATTATGTGGCCTCGGCAGCAATCAAGACTTGCCCGGAGCTGAGCGGGATTGACAGACTCTACAACACGAAGTATCGTGTCACCACACGGGACACCGTTGCTAAGCTTCAGCAATCCGGCAGCCTTGAATTCTTCCTCTCGGTCTGTAACCATATCCGATATGTCGTCACAGTCCTCACAATCACACAACACGCCGATGAGTGCCATTCGGAGCACATCCTCGAGCTCATGTTTAACCTTGCCCAAGTCGCGCGGGTCTTTTACTTTGCTGAAAATTTCTATTTGCATACCTCTAATATATCCATTTTCAGCAATATATGCAATATCTGAAAGTTTATTTCACATAATCAGGTGAATTTTTGACTGAATTTGAGTTAAATCTCATGCGCCAGCCCTGGTTTTTATTTAGGATAAATCACATTAAAGCTAAAAAATTTGTATCTTGACACAAAAGTATCGTATCTTTGCAAGATAAAGTATAACTTAATCTCACCAAAATATGAGTAATGCCCCCATTAAGACAGATTACGGATTATATCCAGCCACACCTGGATTCCGTGTACAATTAGGTGACTATGGGGTATGGAAAGGGAAAGAATGGTGCCGCCTTGGAAACATAAACAATGACTTCGGTCTCATTTTTTTCAACAAAACCATTGAAGAAACGGATACCATAGAAAGTTGTGACTGCGGAGTGACAATATCATCGGGAACTTCCATAGATGGGACATCCGATAATGCTACCACTGGGACAGAATTGAGTTTCAATGCTAATGGCAGCATTCATTACAAGGCTCACATAACAAAGATAGAGCGTTTTTCATCTATTCAGAATGAGGTGTTCAGTTTCATGAAAAAATATTTGGAACAGGGTATATGGGATTCTAAATATTGGATTGCAGTAGAGATAAACTATGCCGACAACCTGTTATCATTTCAATCCTCCTCAAAAGGAAGCAAAGTCAGACTGCACGGAAACATCGAAGATGAGCTGAATCTTGCCAAAGCAGATTTCAACTTAAATTTTAAATATGAGAAGGCATCCATAAATTGTATCCAATTCAATGGCGTCGAGCAATTTGCCGGAGCCAAATTCGTAGGGTTTGATCGCACCGGATTATTTAAGAAAACATACAACCCCGGATATCAAGGAGAAGCCTTTAATTTTGAAATAGCGTCAGAACAATCCACATACTGATTACCAATCTAATAACCATACATGCAAACGGATGAAACTTATGAGCTAACCATTGATATGATATTGGAGCAGCTCAAAGATCGCGACATATCAAATACTGAGAAAAAAAGGATAGAGGACTCTTTAAAGTTCTATCATTCACAGAAAGAATTTTACAGTTCATCAAAATGGCTTGACTATGTAAAAAGCATGAAGAATATCATAGAATTTTCGAGACAGGATATAGACAACCGTATGGAACTAAGCGAAACTGAACTTTGGACACCATTCACAATATAGCAGCGGACAAGAATGAACTTAACTGTAGTCCCATATAATTCATTCACAGATCTCATATCTGTCCTTCCTGAATCCACCAGAAATGCCTGTGAGACCAACAACGACCGTTTTCTTTATCTTAACGACTATCTAAAACAAATAGGGTGTAAGACTATCATTATTGAGACCAAATATGTTGACAAGAATTTCTTGGATGATTATTCAGAATACTATTCACGTTGTTTTCAGGATATCCAAAAAAAGTGCGCAAGGATTCATCTTTTCTCTTCTGAATTTAGTCTGTCAGATTTAAAAAATTATATCTTAGAGAAAATAGATGGCTCAACTCCAGATTTATTATGCAATAATTATCTTGGTTTTATAGTGCTCAGACCATTGCCAAATGCACCATTAGCCAAAGTGTGCATCTCAACGTATCCACAGACTAATGAAAAGAACCGTTATTTCCCAACCCTAAAGACATATAGAGTTCATTTATTAGGACAAGAGCAACCATAAAATCATTGGCATTTCAGGAACAGGACAGAGCATTATCGGCATGCGCGACATCAGCTCTATGGTCATCATTCCACGGCTCTTCACTACTTGATGTCGATAAAGTATCTGCACCATCCCGAATTACAGAAAATGCAAAAAAGATAATACCACAATATCAGCTCAATCATCCACACCGAGGTCTGACACCTGCTCAAATGGCAAGTTCTGTGAGAGAAGACGGTCTTGATCCTCTGCTATGTAACTTCATAAATACCAGTTATCTCAAGGCTTTGATGAGAGCCTATCTTTCGGTCGGAGTCACTCCCGTATTAGGAATGAGCTTGCATTATGCTGACGAGTCAGGATTTCTTGAAAACGGGATATCAAAAGCTGTGCCCATAGGGAATCATGCTGTCGCTGTAACCGGGTACCACATTTCCACGACTCTTCCCATACCTTCCTTCAAAACCGATGACATACCTACAATCCTTAATAAAACATATCAAAGGGATATATACTTAAAATCATCTGCCATCGACAAAATATATGTTCACGATGATGAGATAGGTCCATTTGCAAAAATGGAATTCCTAAATGAATATTGGCAACATATAAAGACAAGATGGTATATGTATCGTAATACAGTGGAAGAAATCAATGCCACTGTGAAGGACATATTGCTCCCTAAGCCCCATAAAATCAGAATCAGTTTCAACACGGTCTTTTCAATCATACGTGAATTCAATTCACTATACATGAAAAGCTGGTATGATCGAGGATGTAGAATTGTATGGGATATCTATCTGACCACAGTAAATGATTTCAAAAAAGAAATAAGCCTCAGGGATAAGGTTTATTTCAATTCCGAAATGCATAAGATAGATATCCTGACACTTAATCTGCCACGCTATCTATGGCGAGTTGACGGATATATGATAAATGGATCTGATAACAATAATCTAAATAGTATTAATTTCACACTACTATTTGATGCTACTGATATAGAGAACTCTGATATATTTATCTGTGGGATACATTATGATTTATTATCACGAATTGATATTTTTCTATCAGTACTGAATCCTTTATCTGAATTAAATGCACAAAAAATATCAAAATTTTCTCAATCTCTCAGAATAGCAAAAGAATACTCTGATCTTCTTGCCCAAAAGATCATATATTAAAATGCTCTGACAAACATAATTCATTCAGAGACCAAGGAGTTGAGGTAGACTTCGAGGTTGGTGTAGCCCGAGGGGGAGAGGGTGACGGCATTGCCGTCGGCGGGGTCGAGTGGATCGAGCGCGCGGGTTATCTCCCAGAGGTCGGGTATGCCGTCGCCGTCGGTGTCGCGGATATGCTCGGGGAGTGTGCCGTGTGTGCGCAGATAGTCTGCCACACCGTCGTCGCTCAGATGAACCCACGGCGACTGCCAATCAGGCTCCATTGCGTCGGAAGGGAGGTCGATTAGCCCGGGCTTCTGCCGCGCATCCTCCGACACGGAACCATAGCGCGAGGCTGTGCCCATACGTGTCTCCTCGACTATGCGCCGGTCAAGCGAGTCGCGCCGCAGGGAGCATCCGGCTCCCGCAAGGACGAGTTCGTAGGCCTGCCGAGGGGTGTGGGTGGTGACATGACCGAATTCGATAGGAGCGGAAAGACGTATCTCACTGAAAAGCTCCGGGGAGTACATGCCGTCATAATCGCCTGTCTCAGCCTGACGGATCACTCCAAGGGTCCAGTTGTCGGCTGTGATGTCGGGATGCCCTTCCATGACGTTGCCGTCGATGAAGAATCGGCCCCAGCGGTGCCACATAGGGTCCCAGGCGTTAGGCTTATGGGAGTCATGATGAGTGTAGCCTGTGGTGCGCACCCCTATGGCTGTGATGCGGTGCCCGACCTTGGAGCCACGCGGGGTGGCGGGACCGGGCTTGTAATAGTTGTTGACGATGTTGACATTCATGCCTTCTCCGCCGTAACATCCTGAGCCTGCCCAGTTGTAGATGACATTGTTGCGCATATCCACATGCTCCCGCTCCTGGGTGCTGACATGCGGACCGAGGCGCGGGGCCCGGCTCTCGTGATGGGCAAGGAGGTTGTGATGGAAGGATGCGTGGTCGCCTCCCCATATCGCCCCATAGCCGTGAGGTCCCTTGTGATGGCCTGCGTTGCGAAGGCTCTCGGATGATATGCACCATTGCACGGTGACATTCTCACATCCGTATACGGCACAGGTCTCATCGACCGACCAGCTGATGGAGCAGTGGTCGATGATAACGTCACGAGCCTCATTGCACCCGAGCCCGTCGGGCTCCCCTCCTCCTTCGTTGCCTACACGGAAACGGAGGTAGCGGACTATGGTGTTGTCGGCGCGCAGCGACACCTGGTGTCGGGCTATGCATATCCCCTCTCCGGGGGCTGTCTGTCCGGCAAGAGTGAGGTCGCCCGAGGTGATGCGCAGGGGGGAGTCGAGAAAGATGGTCCCTGCGACATCGAACACCACTGTGCGGGGGCCTTTCTGCATCACGGCATGACGCAATGTGCCGGGATGGTCGCCGTCCTCAAGCGTGGTGACATGGTAGACTTTGCCGCCACGGCCTCCGGAGGCATTACGCCCGAAGCCTTCGGCTCCGGGAAACGCTATGAGCGGGTTGCCGGCAAGAACAGTGCCGGAGAGGAGGAGGGAGGTGAGTGCAGGGATGATTTTCATGGGATACAGATTTCAGATGGAGGATAGGAAAGAGGGAAGGGAGGTGAACAGATGGTGGCGGGCATTGATCCAGGACATGTCACGGTCCCACCAACGGATATCGAGCAGGCGGGCTATAGCCGACTCGTCGTAGCGGTATCCGAGGATGCGTGCGGGGACTCCTCCCACAATGGCATAGGGGGGGACATCCTTGGTGACCATAGCCCCGGCAAGGACAACAGCCCCATCCGCGACTGTCACTCCGGCTATGAGGCGCGCATCGGTGCCTATCCAGACGTCGGAACCTATGACCACGGCGTGCCGCCGGCCGGGATCGGCATAACGATGCTCGTCATAGACCGGCTTATCGAGAACGGAGACGCCGCACTGCCCCGCATCGGAGAAGAAGTATGGGGAGGTGGACACATAAGGAGCCTTGTAGGGATGTGCCCCCTGGATGACTCTGACGCGCGCACCGATGGAGGAGAAGCGGCCTATGCTGGCATCAAGGTTGGATGAGTGGCTTATGTAGCTGCCACGCCCCATGGAGCCGCGGAACTGTGTGCGCGAAAGGATACGGTTCATCCCCTCGAACGTGCTGCCTCCAGCCACTATGGCAAGGGGGGAGAGCCTTACCTGCCTGCGGCAGGCTATGCGGTAATAGAAATAGTTGCGAAGAATGCTCAGAATACTCATATGACGACTGTTACGGCTGATGGGTTGATATTATCGGAAAAAATCGGAACGTATTATCTTTTCAGAGATGCCGGCAATCTCCTCCACAGGTATTCCGGTGCCCGGGAGGGAGTCGTCGGGGGTGACAAGTGAGGTGCCGAGCCCGCGGTAATCCGTGCCTGTGACTCCCATTATGTCAAGAATGGTGGGATAGACATCCATCTGCCAGGCATCCTTATCGATGAGGCGTGTCGCGCCTCCGGTGTTGAGCGCGATGAAAGCTATAGGGAGGCTCTCGGTGCTGTCGATGATTCCGTCGACGGACTTATAAGGACGGTCATGATCAGAGGCTATCACTATCACGGAACGGTCGTAGATCCCTTTAGCCTTCAACATGCCGAGAAACCACCCGAGCTGACGGTCGAAATATGCCACAGATTGCAGATAGTTGCGCTCGGATGGGGAGATGCCGGTGATGCGGTCAATCCATGCGAGCCTGTCTATGCCGGGGTCCTGAAACGGAAAGTGCATCGACAGGGTGACGACCTGGGCAAAGAAGGGCTCGGGGAGCGAGCCGATCTTCTGAAGAGCCATCTCGAATACAGCCCTGTCACCTCCGACTTCGAGAGGGTCCATGCCAAGGCGTCTTATCTCTCCGGCATCGTACAATGCGTCGTAACCGTATGCCAGAGTGGTCTCCTTATGGTTCCATACACGCCCATCCTCCACGATACATTCTATAGATGGACGCGGACGGAGGCTTTTTGCCAGAGAGGGGAAAGAGTTGCCGGCAAACTGCTGAGCCAAACATCCTGACTCCAATGGCAGAAGACCTGTATTATATATGAGCTGCCCATCACTCGAACATCCGGACTTGACCTGATCATAAATCCTAAGGCATGAAATTGTCCCCGGCTTTTCCATTAAGGAACAGAGCTCAGGGGCAAGACGCTGACCATAATCCGTAAGGACTCCGGAATTAAGTGATTCAACGATTATCAATATCAGGTTTTTGTCCCTGTTGGAAACATACCGACCGGAATTATCAACTCCACCCAAGGACCGGAGAGCCCGACTCAAGGATTCCTTGTAATTTTCATCAAGCACCAATCGCTCCTGAATATCACCTAATGATTTTATATTATTGACCATGAAATAGACATAGCCTGACTTCCATGAAAGTGATAGGTCGTGCATCCTGCTATAAGCATATTCATCACCAAATCTGTAATTAAATATTTCGCCAACAGAATTGTCCTTCTCAATGCTTGCCAGATATCCACTCATATGATAGAATGAACATATCTCAGCCATTACCCATATGAACACTGATGCTGCAAAGCCTGCCGATCTCCATTTCCAGGAAAGATTTGCAGGGGCATACTTACGCCGACGCCACAGCAGGAACACAAGCAGCCCTAAAGGGAGGATGCACATGACCACATCGCTCCAAGCCAACAGATGGGAAATGCTTCCGAACACAAAAGAGTTCCAGTTGTCCGGCTCAAAGACCGACGACAACGGCAACAGGTCACCCCAGTAGCGAAAGTACATGGAGCTTGCGGTAAGATACACCGACGTAAGCCACACAGGCACGACCGACAGCCATCTCAACCGACGCGGAAGGAGCCATACAGGGGCAAGCAGCAATGCCGAGTCGCCTATAAAGTACAATACATTGTAGAACAGCCTGAGACTATCACCGATACTCAAAGTGAACACACACAGAATGCTCCACAATGCCATTGCGGATGCAGAATAATCTATGAAAGTGTCCTTAAAAGATTGGCTGGAAATTAAGAGTTTCATGATAGACAGATGGGATGAACGTCAGCAAAGGTACAAAAAAAGAAATTGATTGTCATCTCGACAACCAATCTTAGTTAACCTTAAATCTAATACCATGAAAAACACGGTGCAAAGTTAAGACGTTTGGCTGATGTGACAAAATATTTCTTGAAGAAATGACATGAGCATTAACAACATTTCACACAATCGATACTTTTTAGGCTTTAATTGTAGATTTTTGCTACTTTTCGGAGCCTATAACGACATTATTGAAACAATGTGCGGAACACTGCGAAGGGGTGCATTATACACAGCAATCGAAGAGATCCGTACAAAAAGAACGCGGATTTTTGCGTAAATTTGCACTTTCTAAAAAACAGAGGATCATGAAATCACAACCGAACACGTATATAAAAACCTACAAGAACATCCTACGGCTCGGGCTTCCGATACTCATAGGTCAGTTGGGTACAATCGTAGTGGGGTTTGCGGACAACATAATGGTGGGCCACTATTCGACCGAGGCACTTGCCTCGGCATCGTTTGTGAACAATCTGTTCAACTGCGGGCTCTTTGCCTGCCTGGGATTCACCTATGGCATAACCCCTATCGTGGCATCGCTATTCAGCAGGAAGATGGACAACGAGATCGGCTCCACCATGAGATCGGCAGTGAAACTCAATGTGGCGTTCTCGCTTGCCGTGACGTTGATAATGACAATATTCTTCCTGAATGTGGAGCGTATGGGTCAGCCCGAGGAGCTCATACCCATAATCAAGCCTTACTTCATGATATACCTTGCAGGAGTGGTGCCGGTGTCGCTGTTCAATGTGTTTGCGCAGTGGTCGTACGCCGTAAACAACACAAGGATGCCGATGTGGATAATACTTGGAGCCAATGCGCTGAATATCATCGGCAACTATATGCTCATATACGGCAACTGTGGAATGCCTGAAATGGGGCTGACAGGTGCCGGAGTGAGCACCCTGACAGCGCGCCTCCTGAGTGCCGGACTGATGATGGGAGCGTTCTTCGGCAGAAAGAGGTATGCCTCCTATGCCAAGGCGTTCATGAGAGGGGTTCCGGTGCGAGGCATGGCACGCAAACTCAACCGTACATCATGGCCTGTGGCTGTGCAGATGGGGCTTGAGTCGGGGTCGTTCACATTCGCCGCGATTGTGGCGGGATGGCTCGGCACGATAGAGCTGGCGTCGTTCCAGATAATAGTCATAGTGGGCATGCTTGGTTTCTGCCTCTACTACAGCGTGGGCTCAGCCACAAGTGTGCTCGTAGCGAATGCCTGCGGGCTTAACGACACCCGAGAGATGCGCAGGATCGCTTTCGGAGGATATCATGTGACCATCGCCATCGGGACAGTGTCGTCGCTTGCGTTCATATTCGGAGGGAGGTTTCTGATTTCGGCATTCACCACTGACCCTGCCGTTCTCGCCATGACAATGACCCTCATTATTCCGCTTGTGCTCTACCAGTTGGGCGACGCCACACAGATAAGTTTCGCCAATGCACTGAGAGGCACATCGAATGTGATGCCGATGCTGTGGATAGCATTCGTGAGCTATGTGATAATAGGCGCGCCTGCCACATATCTGCTTGCCATACCGGCAGGGATGGGTGTGACAGGGATCATCCTGAGCTTCTCAGCGTCGCTGTTCTTTGCCGGAGGATGCTTCGCGTATTTCTTCTTCCGGACAGTGAGGGGAGGGAACTGACAGGCCGCGCCAGAAAAAACAAGGCTGGTAAAGCATCGGCAGCAGGTTGTGAATAAATGTTTTTTTTGCTATCTTTGCGAGAAGATAAAAGAATCCCCTACCCATGAGCGACGATAAAGACCCGAAGATACTTGTAGACACGACTGACGATGTGGTGAAGCACGAATTGAGAGGAATGTACCAGAGCTGGTTTCTCGACTATGCCAGCTATGTGATCCTGGAACGTGCCGTGCCGCATATCGATGACGGGCTTAAGCCTGTGCAGCGACGCATCCTACACTCGATGAAGCTGCTGGACGACGGACGTTTCAACAAGGTGGCCAACATCGTGGGCAACACCATGCAGTTCCACCCTCACGGCGACGCGTCGATCTATGAGGCTCTGGTGCAGTTAGGGCAGAAGGACCTGCTGGTGGAGACACAGGGAAACTGGGGAAATATACTTACCGGCGCGGGAGCCGCCGCGGGCCGATACATCGAGGCACGCCTGTCGCATTTTGCCATGGATGTGGTGTTCAACCCTAAGGTGACAGAATGGACTCTAAGTTACGACGGACGCAAGAAGGAGCCGGTGACTTTCCCGATGAAGTTCCCCCTGCTTCTGTCGCAGGGTGTCGAGGGCATAGCCGTGGGGCTTTCGTCAAAGATTCTTCCCCATAATTTCAACGAGATAATCGATGCGGCGATAGCCCACCTCAAGGGTGAGGAGTTCACGCTGTACCCTGACTTCCCCACAGGAGGCTCCATAGATGTGTCGCGCTACAACGACGGAGAGCGCGGAGGCTCGGTGAGGATACGCGCCAAGATCGAGAAGGTCGACAACAAGACACTCGCCATCACTGAAATCCCCTACGGCAAGACCACCGCAACGCTCATCGAGTCGATACTCAAGGCTTTCGAGAGCGGAAAGATAAAGATACGCAAGGTGGACGACAATACAGCGGAGACTGCCAACATACTGGTGCATCTGCTCCCGGGAACATCAAGCGACCGCACCATCGACGCCCTGTACGCGTTCACGGACTGCGAGGTGTCGGTGTCGCCCAACTGCTGCGTCATATCGGAGAAGAAACCCCACTTCATAGGGGTGAGCGATGTGCTGCGCCACAATGTGGAGCACACCCGCTCGATTCTCGGGAAGGAGCTTGAGATACAGCTCGGAGAGGTGAGAGAACAGCTCCACTTCGCATCGCTCGAACGGATATTCATCGAAGAGCGCATATACAAGGACAAGGAATACGAGGAGAGCGAGAACCGCGAACAGGCAATAGCCCACATACACCGCCGCCTGGAGCCGTGGGCTCCCAAACTGATACGCCCTGTGACGGACGATGACATCATACGCCTGTTCGAAATAAAGATGGGACGCATCCTAAAGTTCAACTCGCGCAAGAGCGAGGAGCAGATAGCCGCCTATCTTGAAAGAATCGAAGAGCTGAACGGACACCTGGCGCACCTGACCGAATATACCATAGACTGGTACAAGAGGCTTAAATCCAAATACGGAGCATCCTATCCGCGCCTGACACAGATACGCAGCTTCGACAATATACAGGCCGCCACGGTGGCTGAGGCAAACGAGAAACTGTACATCAACCGCGAGGAGGGGTTCATAGGCACTTCGCTCAAAAAGGATGAGTTCCTGTGCAACTGCTCAAGCATCGACGATGTGATAATCTTCTATAAGGACGGACGGTACAAGGTGGTGAAAGTGCAGGAGAAACTGTCGGTGGGCAAAGGTGTGATACACGTGGATGTGTTCAAACGCAACGACGAGAGGACCATCTACAATGTGATATACCAGGACGGCAAGGGCGGAACCTACTACATGAAACGATTCCGCGTGACCGGAGTGACCCGCGACAAGGAGTATAACCTCACACCGGGGAAACCCGGCACCAAGGTGAAGTATTTCACAGCCAACCCCAACGGCGAGGCAGAGGTGGTGAAGGTGACACTGAAACCTAAACTGCGCCTGAAGACACTGCAATTCGACATAGACTTCTCGGAGCTCGCCATCAAGGGGCGCGGAGCCTTAGGCAACATAGTGACACGCAACGAGGTGCATTCGTTCACTAAGAAGAGCGACGGAGTGTCGACGCTCGGAGGCAGGGATGTGTGGTTCGACCCGGATGTAAACCGCCTCAATTATGACGGCAGGGGCAATTACCTGGGAGAGTTCAACAGCGGGGACCTTGTGCTGGTGATAATGAAGAGCGGAGAGTACTACACCTCGACATTCGACGCGTCAAACCATTATCCCGAGAATATACTGCGCATAGAGAAATACAATTCCCACAAGGCTTGGACCGCCATACTCAACGATGCCGACCAGGGGTATCCCTACCTGAAACGATTCACATTCGAGCCCACTACCAAACCGCAACGCTATCTTGGCGAGAATGAGAATTCGACACTCATACTCCTATCGGACGCAGCAGGGCTGAGAGTGGAAGTGACTTACGCGGGAGCCGACTCGGTGAGACCGCCGCTCGAGGTAGTAGCCCGGGAGTTTGTGGCCGTGAAGTCATACAAGGCAAAGGGGAAACGCCTCACCACCTATGCAATTGACAGTGTGACCGAGCTCGAACCGCTGGAGGATCCTGAAATCGGAGAAGAATTTGAAGAAGAATCCGACGAGAACACGACCAGGGAGAACGCCACCGAGGAGTTCATCGAGAAAAGCGATGACGAGATAAGGGACGAGCTGACAGGTCAGACACGATTGTTCGAATAGCATCCCATCCTTATGAAACATATTATCGCGATCATATCTGCCCTCTGCCTCGGGGCGGCTGCCGCCGATGCCCAGGACTATGGCTCAGCCACGCTTGCCGAAAGGCAGATCATGTACTACGAAGGCACGACGACTCAACAGCATGAGGAGAGCAAACCGCTGCGGCCGGTGCATGCCTCATACACTATCGAGGCAGGATCGGCACGCCTTGCGGACACCTATCTCACGCCTCTAAAGTATCGAGGATGGCACACAGGTGTGGACTACACGCGCTATCAGGCAATGGGATTCGACCCGGAGAACTGGACCATGAGCCTGCACGCCGGAATAGGTATAGACCGCTGCGAGAACCCTGCCGGGAACGCCTCGATGTGGAGCCTCATGCTCAACGCCGACTGGGGCATGATGAGGAAGTTCCGTCCGGCGCAAAGCCTTACCCTCGCCGCCGGCGGCTCCACCGGACTCACCGCAGGATGCCTCTACAATGACCGCAACGGCAACAATCCGGCATCCGCCAAGGGGGCATGGACCATCAACCTCACCGGCTACGCGGCATATCAGCTGCGCATAGGCAAGCTCCCGGTGACCCTCATGTACCGCCCCACCCTACCGGTGACAGGGGTGTTCTTCGCGCCCGACTATGGTGAACTGTACTATGAAATCTATCTGGGCAACGACAAGGGTCTGGTGCACGGAGCCTGGTGGGGCAACTATTTCTCACTTGACAATCTGCTTACAGCCGACCTGCACCTTGGCTCGACCAATCTCAGGCTCGGCTACCGCGCCAATATCTTCTCATCGAAAGTGAACGATACTGTGACCCACATATATAACCATTCGTTCGTGATAGGAATAAGCGGCGAGTGGCTGTCGTTCAACCCGAGAAAGCCACATTCGCGGAAAGCGAGAAGCATTTCACCGATATTTTAAGAGTATATCGACTTTTAACTTCATGAAGCCCTTAAGATGCGAAACATATTTTTCATAACATCCCTGATATCAGCCATATTTATGGGGCTGACCTCCTGCCATAAGATAGAGGAGCGTGCCGATGATCCGCGAGGCAATTTCGAAGCCTTGTGGAGCATCCTTGACGAGCACTACTGCTTCTTCAAAGAAAAGGGGGTGGACTGGGACCAGGTGCATGATAAATATGCATGTCGAATAGGGAGCGAGATGACCCGAGAGGAGCTGTTCATAGTGTGTGCCGACATGCTTGACGAGCTGCGCGACGGACATGTGAACCTGTCGGCACCGTTCAACACATCGTACTACCGCAAATGGTGGAGCGACTATCCTCAGAATTTCAACAAGCGTCTCATAGAGGAGAGCTATTTCAATTTCAACTACCGGCAGTCGTCGGGGATGATATACGGACTTCTTGAAAACAATATCGGGTATATCTACTACGAAAACTTCTCGGCTACCGTCGGTGAGGGGAACCTCGACTACGCACTCAACTTCCTCGCGGCGGCTCGCGGGCTCATAATAGACATACGCGACAACGGCGGCGGCTCGCTGACCAATGTGGAGACCCTCGTGGCCCGGTTCATAGACCGCCCCACCCTCGTAGGCTACATATCGCACAAGACAGGTCCGGGTCACGATGATTTCTCCGAGCCTTATGCCATCACCTATAATCCTGCCGGACCCGGGCGTGTGCGCTGGGCAAAGCCGGTGGTAGTTCTCACCAACCGCTCGACATTCTCAGCCGCCAACAATTTCGCCTCGGTGATGAAGCTGCTGCCTGGCGTGAGGATAGCGGGAGCCACCACAGGAGGAGGATCGGGCATGCCTTACTCCTCGGAGATACCATGCGGATGGAGCGTGAGGTTCTCGGCGTGCTCCATGCTTGACGCCAACGGAGTGTCGACAGAGGGGGGAGTGACCCCGACAGAGGGATGTGCCGTGGATATGGACCCGCAGGACGCCCTCAACGGCAAGGACACCATACTTGAAAAAGCCATGGAACTGCTCAACAATTAAGCACAGCGAGAGGTTATAATCAGAAGAGCTTCAAGACCCGAACGGTATGGAAATACGGCAGAACATATTCATGAGAATCGCTCGATTCTATATAGAAGGTTTCCGGTCCATGACAGTGGGCAGAAAACTCTGGGCCATAATCATCATCAAGCTCATATTCATATTTCTTGTGATGAAACTGTTTTTCTTTCCCGATATTCTCAAGCGGGACTACGCCACGGATGAAGAGAGAGCCGGAGCTGTGAGGGAAGAACTGATCGACAGGTCGCTGTGACTCACCATCAAGAACTATTTATTTGCCTCAGACAACAACCATTAATTCCAATTAGATATGACTGACCTAATGACAGTAGTCGACTGGTCGAGAGGCCTGTTTGCCCTCACCGCCATGTACCATTGGCTCTTCGTGCCTCTGACGCTCGGACTCAGCGTAATTGTAGGTGTAATGGAGACGCTCTATTACCGCAGCCGGAGCCAGGAATGGCTCAAAGCGACCAAATTCTGGATGACGCTCTTCGGCATAAACTTCGCGATGGGTGTCGCCACAGGCATAATCCTGGAGTTTGAGTTCGGGACCAACTGGAGCAACTATTCATGGTTTGTGGGGGACATCTTCGGAGCACCTCTTGCCATCGAAGGCCTGCTCGCCTTCTTCATGGAGGCAACATTCATCGCCATCATGTTCTTCGGCTGGAACAAGGTAAGCCCTGGGTTCCATCTGGCATCGACGTGGCTCACCACAGCGGGCGCATCCATATCAGCCTTATGGATACTCGTAGCCAATGCCTGGATGCAGTATCCGGTGGGTATGGAATTCGACCCGGCACAGATGCGCAATGTGATGGACGACTTCTGGGCTGTGGCATTCTCGCCGGTGGCTGTGCACAAGTTTCTACACGCAGTGTTTGACGGCTGGGTGCTCGCGGCGGTATTCGTGATGGGAGTGAGCGCCTATCTGATAATGCGCGGCAAGCGCAGGGAGATGGCAATGCGCTCGGTGAAGGTGGCAGGATGGGTAGGAGCTGCCGGAATGGTGCTCACCCTGTGGAGCGGTGACAGTTCGGCAGTCGACGTTGCCCGCGTGCAGCCCATGAAGCTCGCTGCCATGGAGGGACTGTACGACGGAGGCAGAGGCGAGGAGATAGTGGCATTCGGCATACTCGATCCGTCAAAGACCCTCGATGACGGCAAGGACCCTTTCATAATGAAAATAGCGATTCCCTACGGGCTGTCGATACTCGCCAACCATGACATGAATTCATTTGTGCCCGGCATAAACGACATCATAGCTGGACGCAGCATGAACGCCGAAGGGGACTCGATCGACACTGTGAGCTATGCCGAGCGCATGGCGATGGGAAAGAAGTCGCATGAGGCATTGAGGCAGTTTGACCGCGCCCTCACCGAAGGTGACACCGCGGCAATGGACGCTGCAAGGGCTGAGATAAAGGAGAACTATCCCTTCTTCGGCTACGGATATCTTGACAGTGCCGAGGAGGCAGTGCCGCCGGTAGGGATCACATTCTACTCGTTCCACATCATGGTGCTTGCGGGAGGCTATCTCACGCTGTTTATCGCGATAGCCCTGTGGAGCGCGTACAAGAGACGCCGACTGTGGGAAACCCGCTGGTGGCAGTGGGTGGCGATGCTGTCGGTGGCAGTGGTGTGGATATGCTCCGAGGCAGGATGGGTCACCGCGGAAGTGGGACGCCAGCCCTGGATCATACAGGATCTCATGCCGGCACGCGCAGCGATCTCGGCAATACCTTCGGGAACGGTGATAATCACTTTTGTGCTCTTCGCGGCAGTGTTCACAGCGTTGCTTGCCGCCGAAGCCGTAATTATGGTCAAACAGATTAACAAAGAGGAGGAATAAGCTATGACACTCACTATGCTTCAGGATTATTGGTGGATGCTCATCTCGGTGCTCGGCGCGATACTTGTGTTCATGCTTTTTGTGCAGGGAGGACAGACATTCCTACTGTGTCCCGGCAACGGAGCCGCCGACCAAAGTAAAATGATCTCGTCGCTGGGACATAAATGGGAGCTCACGTTCACGACGCTGGTAGTGTTTGGCGGCGCGTTCTTCGCTTCATTCCCACTGTTCTATTCCACAAGTTTCGGCGGTGCCTACTGGCTGTGGATGCTCATACTGCTGAGCTTTGTGCTTCAGGCCGTAAGCTACGAGTTCCGCAGCAAGCCGGGCAATATATTCGGAACCAGGACCTACGATGTGTTCCTGTTCATCAACGGCTCGGCGGGGTGTGTGCTTCTTGGGGTAGCTGTGGCTATGATGTTCTTCGGGGCAGAGTTCACAGTGAGCAAGGGGAGCATCCTTGACACAGGGTCGCCAGTGATATCCCGCTGGGCTCCGACTCATGGGTTCGAGGCTATATTTAGCTGGAAGAATCTTGTGCTCGGGTTTGCCGTGCTGTTCCTTGCACGCACTCAGGCGGCCATGTATCTGCTCAACAATCATCCGCGAAAGGATGCGTTCTTTGATGCCAACCGCCGCAGGGTGCTTGTGAACGGAGTTATCTTTGTGGTACTCTTCCTGCTGTTCGTAGGGCTTCTGCTCACCGCCGACTCACTCCAGACGGTGAAGGACGGCGGTCTTGACGGCGGAAGGTCGGTGTTTGAGACAGTCGAGTTCAAGTATCTCCATAATTATCTTGACATGCCTCTTGCACTTGTGGCATTCCTCGCAGGGACAGTGATGGTGCTGTTCGGTGTTGTGCGCTCGGCATTGGCGAGCCATTTCACAAGCGGGATATGGTGGAGCGGAATCGGTACAGTGCTTGTGGTGCTGAGCCTGTTCTGGGTTGCGGGATACAACGGTACCCCCTATTACCCATCGCTCATTGACCCATCGTCGTCGCTGACCGTACACAACAGTTCGTCATCGATGTTCACCCTCACCGCCATGAGCTGGGTGTCGCTCATCATCCCCTTTGTCCTCGCCTACATAGCGTATGCATGGAGGTCAATGGACAGGAAGTGAAAGTGATTCGATAAATTTTGTCTATCTTTGCAGCAGAGCGAAAAAATATTTTTATCAGGAATCAAGATAAAGACTTAAATAATAAATCAACCTTAAAATAAACATCAGTTCGGAATATGGCTGACGATAAGAAAGTAATTTTTTCTATGGTGGGGGTGTCGAAGATATATCCCCCGCAAAAACAAGTGCTAAAAAATATCTATCTGTCATTCTTTTATGGGGCAAAAATAGGTATAATCGGTCTTAACGGCTCGGGTAAATCCTCTCTGCTCAAGATCATTGCCGGTATCGACAAGAGCTATCAGGGAGAAGTAGTGTTCTCTCCGGGCTACTCCGTGGGGTATCTTGAACAGGACCCGCAGCTGGACCCCGACAAGACTGTGATAGAGGTGGTGCGCGAGGGTGTGCAGCCCATCATGGACCTGATTGCGGAGTTTGACAAGGTGAACGAGTCGTTCGGAGACCCGGATGTGCTTGAGGACCCCGACAAGATGGATGCACTGCTTGCCCGCCAGGCCGAGCTTCAGGACAAGCTCGATGCCGCTGACGCATGGAACATCGACTCGAAGCTCGAACGTGCGATGGATGCCCTACAGTGCCCGCCTGACGACCAGAAGATATCAACCCTCTCGGGTGGCGAACGCCGCCGTGTGGCTTTGTGCCGCCTCCTGCTCCAGCAGCCCGACATCCTTCTTCTCGACGAGCCTACCAACCACCTTGACGCGGAGAGCATCGACTGGCTTGAGCAGCATCTCCAGCAGTATCCCGGCACCGTGATAGCCATCACTCACGACCGTTACTTCCTTGACCATGTGGCGGGATGGATTCTTGAGCTTGACCGCGGCGAGGGCATACCATGGAAGGGTAACTATTCATCGTGGCTCGACCAGAAGACCAAGCGTATGGCACAGGAGGAGAAGCAGGCATCCAAACGCCGCAAGACACTCGAAAGAGAGCTTGAATGGGTGCGCATGGCTCCGAAGGCCCGCCAGGCAAAGGGCAAGGCCCGACTCAACAGCTATGACAGGCTCCTCAACGAAGACCAGAAGGAACGTGAGGAACGCCTTGAGATATTCATCCCCAACGGTCCGCGCCTTGGAGCAAAGGTGATCGATGTGCAGGGGTTCTCGAAAGCTTTCGGCAAAAAGCAGCTGTTCAAGGATCTGTCATTCTCGCTCCCTCAGGGCGGCATTGTGGGTGTGATAGGTCCCAACGGAGCAGGCAAGACCACTCTGTTCCGCCTCATCATGGGTCAGGAGACACCGGATGCAGGCACATTCGATGTGGGCGAGACCGTGAAGATCGCTTATGTCGACCAGACCCACCATGACCTTCTGCCCGAACGCAGCGTGTATGAGGTGATATCCCAGGGGGTGGAGAGCTTCCGCATGGGCGGCAGGGACATCAATGCCCGCGCCTATCTGTCGAGGTTCAATTTCACAGGAGCCGACCAGGAGAAGAAGATAGGAGTGCTCTCGGGCGGCGAGCGCAACCGTCTGCACCTTGCCATGGCTCTTAAGGAGGAGGGTAATGTGCTCCTGCTCGACGAGCCCACCAACGATATCGACGTGAACACTCTGCGCGCACTGGAGGAAGGCCTTGAGGACTTTGCCGGATGTGCAGTGGTAGTGAGCCACGACCGATGGTTCCTCGACAGGATATGCACACATATACTCTCGTTTGAGGGTGACGGCAATGTGGTGTTCTACGAGGGTTCCTACTCGGATTACGAAGAGTACAAGAAAGCCCACAACGGAGGCAAGGAGCCGGTGAGACGCCGCTACAGGAAACTTATGGAATAAATATATCACTCTAACGGATGAGGCTGTGCCCTTGATCTCATATATCCATGACATCACGGCACAGCCTCCAACTTACAATCATGAAGATACAAAACTTTTCTCTCTTCGCACTCCTTGCCGTGATGCTCGGAGTGATGTCGTCATGCTCAAAAAAGGCAGAGCTGCTTGACACGATCCCTGCCAATGTGACAACAGTAACAACATTGAATCTGCGGTCGCTATGCGAGGCTTCGGGCATAAAATTCACCGAGGAAGGCATAAAAGCATCTCCGGAAATCGAGAAGAACATAGCCCCTACCATACCGGATGTGATAAATAATCTGGCTGAGATGGATGCCAAGGGGGTTGCCGACTTCAGTACCATAGCACTCGTGCTCGACAAAAACAATACCGCCTTCATGACATTTGCCATCTCGGACTTCGAGCGGTTCAAACTTGTGATGGAGGATGCCATAACCTGGAATGCCGATAATGACGGATTCCACACCGGATATGCCGGGAACTATCCATTGGTGGCAAACGACTCTCAGATATGGATACTGTCGAGACACAACAAGACGGCGACACAGTGCGTGAAAGATGTGCTGAATGCCGCCAAGGAGATGCCCATAAGCAAGCTTGACGGTATTGCCCAGGCATTGAATCGCGATAATCTGGCAAACACCGCAATGATCAACTGGTTAGAGCAGTCGGACAAGAAACCGGACAATCAGTCGATACAGGAAAAAATGTGGAATGTCGCTGCCATCAACACTACTACGGACGGAAAATCGATAGTGCTCAACTGGGAGAGGATGACTTCGGACGGAAAGATCGAGAAGTCAAAGGGGATGCGGAATATCAATCCTGCGGTGCTTGCCTATGTGCCGGAAGGGTTCAACCTGACATTCGGAGCAGGACTGACCCCTGACTTCGACTGGACACCGTTCGAGACTATTGCCAGATTGTTCGGTGGATTCCAGGCGGAGGCTTTCATGAATGTGATAACTCCTTACCTTGAGTCCATCGACGGGACTCTGCTCATAGCTGCACGCCCGGTAACACCCAATGTGATTGACAGCGGCGACCCATCGGACTGGGATTTCATACTTCTTGTCCATATGCCTCAGAGGAAAATAAATCAGCTCACGGCTACTGTGAGTTCAATGATGGCTACCGCAGGCATCACCCCCAAGGCTGTGGGTGAGGGGCTGATTGCCGTACCCCAGTATGGCAAGGAGATAACCATAGGTAATGTGGACGGCTATCTGGGAATATCCACAATAGGATTTGACAATACACGAAATAATTCGCTTGCACCGATGTTTGTCAACAAGGAAATGTCGCTTAATATCATTGCAGATCCTTTGTCGGATTACATTAACGGTGCCCCCGAGGGTGTTGCCATGGAGTTGGCTATCGAAATGTCGGGCGGAAAGGGCCAGGCGAAATTCGCGCTTCCGGGAAGCAATGGTCCGATACTGACCTATCTGCTTTCTATAATGCTGGATTAGGACCAGAGGGCTATAAGTTTTTTTGACCAAAGGACCAGAGGGCTATAGGATTATGGCTCTATGGTCCTGTGGTCTGAAATTATTCGGGGCTTTAAATGATATAATGATGATACAAAACATTACTCTGCGGAGGGTGCTTCCGCAGGTGTTCCGCGGGAGCGAGAAGGAGTCGCCTGTGTGCGATAGTGAGGTGTGGATGCGTGATGAGTTGGTGTTCACGCGCCCCGGCAACTATATAATCGAGGCGGAGAGCGGGACCGGAAAGTCGTCGCTCTGCTCTTTTATATATGGGGCACGCACTGATTACGACGGGGAGATACTTATGGATGGGGAGCCTGTCAAGGGGTATTCCATTGAGAAATGGTGCCGGCTGCGCCGTGAGGCGTTGGCTTATCTGCCGCAGGAGATGCGGCTGTTTCCTGAGCTGTCAGTGATGGATAATATCATGGTGAAGAACCGTCTTACCTCCTACCGCAGTGAGGCGGAGATATTGCAGATGCTTGACCGCCTGGAATTGCGGCATAAGGCGGAATGGAACGCAGGACTACTCAGTGTGGGCCAGCAACAGAGGGTGGCTATAATCAGGGCTCTGTGCCAACCGTTTGATTTCCTGCTTGTGGACGAGCCTGTGAGCCATCTCGATGCGAGAAACAATGAGTCGGTGGCTGCATTAATAGTCGAGGAGGCTGAAAGACGATCGGCTGCCGTAATTGCCACTTCGGTAGGGAACAAGCTCACACTCAACGAGTTCAGACTACTGCACCTTTAGATGGATTCTTTATCAATAAATTATTACTAAATAAAATACAGGAGAACAGACAGGAGAACAGGAGAACTATTTCTGTAACTACAAAACCATAAATTTTCAAACATATTTTAAACCATAAATACACATTTATATATGAATACCACCGATCTTCTATCTATTATCAAAGATTGCGCCTTTGAGGTAAGAAAAGAACTTGCACCAGGTTACCTTGAATCGATATATAAAAAAGCTCTGGCGATCGAATTACGATCCCATGGGCTTAATATTGAAGAAGAGTCACCTATTCGGGTTAATTACAAAGGATATCATTCATGTAGGCGACTTCAGAGCAGACATAATAGTAGAAGGTAAAGTGATAATAGAGCTAAAAGCCATATCTTAATTAAATAAATCTCATCATATCCAATTAGTAAACTATCTTACAGCTACAAGAATTGATGATGGATTTCTAATAAATTATGGGGCTGAGGATTATCGTATAATACATAAAACTCGTCTTTTTGACAGGTCATATCGTTCCAAAAACCAAGTTCAAGAATAAAATAAGTCCTACTGTTCTCCTGTCTTTAATATATTAAAACAAATAATATCTAATCTATGTCTAATCCGATCAGGCGGCTGTTGCGCCGCAATATAAGCGGGGGGCAGATAGCGGGGTACGCTATCGCCAATCTGGCGGGACTGGTGATTGTCCTCACTGCCTTGCAATTCTATCGTGACATCACTTCGGTAAGCGATGCGGAGGATTCGTTCGTGTCTGCCGACTATATGATAATATCCAAACGCGTGGAGGGGCTTGACGGACTTATGGGTGGCGGGCAGGCGGCTACCACCTTCACTGCCGATGAACGCTCAGAGATCTCGTCACAGCCCTGGGCGGAAGAGGTGGGTGAATTCACCGCTGCGGATTTCAATATAAGCGCGCAGGTGAATATGGCTGGTGCCAACCTGTCGACGGCTCTATTCCTTGAGTCTATCCCTGACAAGTTTTTCGACATATCTCCCCGAGGATGGGACTACCGCCCCGGCTCGAATGACCCGGTGCCGGTAATCATATCCAAAGATTATCTTACGCTCTATAATTTCGGGTTTGCCGCCTCACGCGGGATGCCTCAGATATCGGAGGAACTTATAGGTATGCTCCCATTACGTCTGAGCCTCAGCGGCAACGGACGTCAGCAATGGGTGGACGCCCGCATAGCCGGATTCTCGTCAAGGCTCAACACTATAGCTGTGCCTGAGAACTTTCTCTCCTGGGCGAACGGGATTTACGGTGAAGGCCGCAACACCGAGCCGTCACGCCTGATAGTGAAACTGAAACGCGCAGGCGACCCTGAGGCGACAAAATATATGGAGAGCCATGATTACGAAATTGCCGGCGATAAGACCGCAGGTGGCAAAGCCGCTTATTTCCTGTCGATGGTCACTACTGTAGTGGTCGCCATCGGTGCCATAATCAGCATACTTGCGTTCTTTATACTTCTTCTCAGCATATATCTGCTCCTACAGAAGAACCGCTCCAAGATACACGACCTTATGCTCCTGGGATATACCCCGGGACAGGTGGCAAGGTATTACCAGACTATAGTTGCCACTGTCAATCTGTCGGTTCTGCTGCTGGCCGTAGCCGGGATGCTTGCTGCGTCGTCAATGTGGCAGGAACAGATAGAGGCTCTCGGTGCCCGCGGTGCATCGTGCGTGCCTACGGTCCTGACAGGCACTGCAATAATTCTTGCCATCACGGCGGGGAATATCATTGCTATCTCGCGCAATATCCGGAAGGGGTTCCGAGTGTAATCGGGACCAGAGAACTATATTAAGACAGGAGAACAGGAGAACTTTTAGACCAGAGGACCAAAGGACTATAGTTTTAATATATTCAGGTTCATATTTTGGTCCTATAAAAAAGTTCTCCTGTTCTCCTGTCCTATACAGCTCTCTGGTCCTTTGGTCTGAAAATTTCTCCATTCGGAATATATGACCATTTTTACTGCTCCTTTTATTCTTAATTACGGAAATTTTTCATTAATTTTGCGGAACGATAAAATAAATCAGCCAATCACTCAACGTTTCAAAATAAACAGATACTATGTCAAAGGTAACAGTTGTGGGCGCCGGCAACGTGGGCGCAACTTGTGCAAATGTGTTGGTAACTTGCGGCATCGCTGACGAGGTTGTCCTCCTCGATATCAAGGAGGGTGTATCCGAAGGCAAGGCCATGGATATCATGCAGACCGCCAGCATCCTTAATCTCAACACCCGCCTCACCGGCGTGACCAACGACTACTCCGCCACCGAAGGGAGCGATGTCGTAGTCATCACGTCAGGCATCCCCCGCAAGCCCGGCATGACCCGCGAGGAGCTTATCGGTGTTAATGCCGGCATCGTGAAGAGCGTGACCGAGCAGCTGCTCAAGCACTCTCCCAATGCAGTGATCATCTGCATCTCCAACCCTATGGACACTATGACCTATCTGATCCACAAGATCAGCGGTCTCCCCAAGAACCGTATCATCGGCATGGGCGGCGCACTCGACAGCGCACGTTTCAAATATTTCCTCGCCAACGCTCTCGGAGCTAACCGTACCGAGGTTGAGGGTATCGTTATCGGCGGTCACGGCGACACCACAATGATTCCTCTTGTGCGCTATGCGGCTTACCGTGGCGTGCCCGCCTCCAACTACCTTGACGCTGCCACACTTGAGAAAGTTGCTGCCGACACTATGGTGGGCGGTGCTACCCTCACCAAGCTTCTCGGCACCTCTGCATGGTACGCTCCAGGTGCGGCAGGAGCCCAAATGGTACAGGCTGTGCTCCACAACGAGCAGAAGCTCATCTCATGCTCCGCTCTTCTTGAGGGTGAGTACGGCGAAAGCGACCTCTGCATCGGTGTTCCCGCCATCATCGGCAAGAACGGTATCGAGAGAATCGTCGAGTTCGAACTCAACGAGGAGGAGAAGGCTCTCTTCCACAAGAGCGCAGAGGCTGTACACAAGACCAACGCGGCTCTCGAAGGATGCTGCTAAGCTCCGGTATGCATAGGTCATAACCGACATCGCATAAACATATTCAAGGGTTAAAGGCTCCAGGTCTTTAACCCTTTTCTCATATTATATCCCGCCGAACACCCGGAGCGACATTACCGCACCATCCCGGGCGTTGCGAGGCTGTAATTTTGTGGCTCCATCACAAAATTGCAGCCTTATGTTTCCTTCCTGTCACCCCACATGCCCAAAGGGTAGCCGTGCCGTCATCCCTTTTCCACTCTCATCCACCCTGCATGACCGCAGCCGGGTGCTGCGCTGTCACAATCTGCGCCCTGACCCTACAGGCGGTCTCATGGGGGTCAGCCGCCCCGCCACCATATCCTCCCTGCCCGGAGCAGAACCTGTGAAAGGGGGACTGATCACCCTCGACGACGGGACACGATGCATCATAATGTATCATCATGGTCACCTCAAAGCTGTCACAGACACTGAGATAAAGAGCATTATCCGCCTTGACGAAGCCCCAGCCACAGTGACGCGCACAGCCGGATCGCTCATAGTGATGCGCCACCGCGGCACCCCATTGCTGATACCTCTTGACACCCTCGTTCCCGCAGGCCACCTCAACGGCACCGTCATCACTCTCACCAGGCAGGATATGACCGCAGTGTCAGCCGACATCCCTGCCGTGACGCTCAAAGGCTCCTACGACACATCTTCCCGCACCCTTTGCGATGCCGACCGCACCACTCTCGACAAGGGTATGCGCGATGCTTATCTCAGGCTCTGTGACCTCGCCCGGCTGCAACGCCGCTACATTCAACCTGTAGTGGCACGCTACCGTCTCATCGGTGACGGAGGAGATGTGATATACACCTCCGCACCTGTGCTCATATCGCCCGAAAGCGGCCTGCAAGCCACCCACGCCTCCATACTTCTCACAGGCGAAGGATTCCGGCAAATGTCAGGAGCACGGCTCACAGCCACAGGCTACACAGTGGGGATCACCTATTCACGCACCCCCGATGCAGAATGGCTGTCAAGGGTACGTTCTGTGGAGGTGCTCGTATCGCCCCAGCTGCATCCGCTTGTCACCGGACTTCCAGGAACATTCACACGTACCGGAAGCTCCACCACACAGCTCACATTCACCCATACACTGCCCGGGGTCAACCCCCTGGATGATCCAGGATCCTCGTCGAGCAGGCTCACCCGCTGCATCACATCCATAATCGACAATGCCGACACCACCCTGCGCAGCTCTCCGGCGGAAGATGACACGTCCGAAGAGATGGCGCGCCTGCAATCCATCATATCCATTCCCTCGACACCACCTACCCCCGACAGCATAATGAGGGTACGCCTCAGTCCGCCCAACACATTCACCGCCGGGTGCACAGCCCGCAGCGGTGACCTCATCGCATGGGGCAACCTCACGGCAATACCGTTTGACGGCTACACACTCCCCGAAATGTCGGCCAAAGTCATCGCCTCGGAGAGCTCGACACCGACTGCCGTGCAAGTGACCATGCAGGACGGCTCCACAGTGGTGAGCCAGACGGTAGTACACAAGCAATCAGTCACATCACTCTCACCTCTCTTGGTGTATCCCAACCCCGACGCACGCCTCATCACCCTCATAGCCGGCAGACGCTCCGTGACGCTGCCACTAACGCCATCGCCGTGCGGCAGATGGGCCTACTACCTTTCGCCGACACTTGCCCCGGTGACATTCACCGACGACACCGAAGGATTCGTCAGTCCGCCCTCTTCGCCCAGTCTCCGTCGCTATCCCTCAGGGATAGCCATCACCACAGAATCGTCACCTCTCACACCGACTGCGGTAAGTGCGGGGGATGCCTCGGTGATACACAGCCTGCTCCCATCGATGCGCCACAGCAGCTCATTCACAGTGCCGGCAGCACGCTTCTACACTCTCGGCACCGGCGGCATATCATCCATGACACTCACCGACCGGCGCACGCGCATCAACATGAACCTCCTCGACAGCAGAGGGATCACCGATCACCGTGCCGCCACACCCATACCCGGAGGCATAGCGGCGATAACAGGCGACAGGCTGATCGCCATAACAGGCTCCCGCCAGTCCTCGACCATACTCGAAGAGTGCCCCTCCGGTATGCTCGGATGGGACGACTCCCGCGGAGAACTATGGATAGTGCCATACGGAGATGAACCGACACTTGTCACAACCCTTGACGGCAAAACACTCTACACACGCTCATCATCAGGAGCGTCCTCCCTGCTATCCTCACTACAGTCGCTCATACTCGTCACCTCCGAGGGTGAGCTACTTGACACTGCCAAGGAGGATGAGCCATCGGTATGCCGCGCCAGATACACGGTGACCCTCCCGCACACCTTTGCCCCAGGCTCTCATGCAATGCTATATCTGCCCATATACGGAGAAAGCATGCGGGGCACCATATCGCTATCGGCATCCCATCACAGGCCCGACACCCCAGTGTCAGCAGCCACTTTGCCACACCTGCTGACACTCACCATCAACGGAGGCTCCCTGCGCCATCCGCTGACCGGATCACTCCGCATACCGCACTCCCATCATCTCACCCTCGACATCGACATCAACTCGGAATCACCTCACACCATAAGGATCAGACACACGCCATCATGACAATAGAATCAATCAACCGCTCACGCCACGAAACCATACGCAGAATGCGTTACGATCCACTGACAGGCAATCCCGACGACCCATGCCGGAAACAGGTGACACGCGGCATACACACACTCCATATCCCCGAAAGCATGCTCCGCGATCCCGCCTACACCCCATCGCTCTCCACAATCGAATTCAATATGCTGCGCTTCCGCCACGATTTTGAATTCTGGGCGGCTACATGCGTAAAGATCACCGACAAGGAGAGCAAGCTCCCGATACCGTTCATACTCAACCGCCCGCAGCGACGCCTGCTGTCGCTCATCGAAGGGCAACGCACAGCCGGAATGCCCATAAGGCTCATCATGGTAAAAGCCAGGCAATGGGGAGGCTCAACGCTCATACAGGTGTATTTCGCATGGATACAGATCATACACCAGCGCAACTGGCATTCGCTGATATGCGCCCACGTCAAGGACACATCAAGCACCATACGCGGCATGTACAGCCATATACTGTCGCACTATCCTGCCGAATACTGGACGGAGGAGTGCGAGCCTGAGTTCCGTCCGTTCGAGCGCATGGGCAACACGCGCTATATCCCCGGGCGAGGATGCCGTGTCACAGTGTGTTCCAGCGAGAACCAGGAGTCGACGCGCGGCATGGACTGCTCGATGGCCCATCTGAGCGAGGTGGCATTCTGGCGCGACTCCCTCCAGCACAATCCGCTCGACCTGATACGCTCGGTGTCGTCCGGTATAGCCATGAAGCCGATGACCTGCGTGGTGCTCGAAAGCACCGCCAACGGAGTGGGCAACTTCTTCCACCGCGAATGGCTGCGCGCCACAGAGGGGAAGAGCGACAAGGCTCCATTCTTCGTGCCATGGTATGAGATCGACATGTACGCCTCGCCGGTAGATGATCCTGACAAGTTCTATGCCGGGCTCAATGACTACGAACGCGGGCTGTGGGAGCATCACGGATGCACCCTTGAGGCAATAAAATGGTACCGGAGAAAGGCGTCGGAATATCTTGACCGACGCTCCATGATGGCGGAGTTCCCGTCGACTGCCGAAGAGGCGTTCACATCCACCGAGACCAATGTGTTCTCAGCCGACGATGTGAAACGCCTGCGCGACACAGGCTGTTCGCTCACCCCGCTGACCGGCGAAGTGGCAGGCTCGCGCACAGGCATACCATCCGACATCTCCGAACCGCACTTCACACCCTCGCCACAAGGCAAAGCCTCGATATGGGTGCCGCCACGACAGGGCGCGAGCTACATAGCCAGCCTCGATATAGGAGGCAGGTCCCACAATGCCGACTATTCGGTGATCACAGTTCTCGACCGGCACTCCGACAGCGGCTCCCCGCCCGAGGTGGCGGCCCAATGGAGGGGGCATATCGATCACGATCTCCTGGCATGGATTGCAGCCGCCATGGCAAAATGGTACAACACAGCCCTGCTCGTGGTGGAGAGCAACACATGGGAGACCTCCTCGGAAGGGAGCGGACAATACATACTGCGCACTCTTGCCGACGAGTACCCCAACATGTACTTCCGCGCCAACAATCTTCCGGGATTCCATACCAACGTAAGCACCAAAGCCTCGCTGATAGCCCACCTGATACGCCTTGTGAGGGAAGGGGGATACATCGAACACGACAACGGTGCCTGCGACGAGCTGCTACAATACGAGGCTCTCTCCAACGGCAGTTATGCCGCCCGGCGGGGATGTCACGACGATATCCTCATGTCACGCGCCATAGCCCTTTGGGTACACGCCACCGAAGCCCACGCTGCCTGTCCGGACCTCTCCGATTCCGACCTCATAGCCCTCATGAGCCAATAGACGGCTCCGCCCTGATGACAAAAAACAACGAGAAACAACCGGAAAACACTAAAGTTTTCTGATTGTTTCTCGTTGATGGAGGCTTCCCGGGAAGCACTCAAATCCTATGATGTCGCAATTATTTTGCAGCGGCAATAGAATTTTTGCGGAATTCCTTGAGGAGCTTCTCAAGTTCCAGAGACACCTTGCGTGCACGTGCTCCGGCTGCCTTGTTACCTGATTCTACCTGAGCGGCTGCATCCTTGGCAAACGCTTCGAAACCGGCATTGATCTGTTCTACGAGAGTTTTCATGTCTAAGTGAGGATTAAAATATAATGTGATGATTTTTGCAAATTTACACACTTTTGCCCCACATTCCAAATGTTTTTCTCCTTTTTTGTACTCATAATCTCTTATTTACATTATTTTTCGGCAAAAAACCGTAACTTTGACCCTGCTAATGCCAGATTTATGATAGAATACTCCACATTCTCACTGCCTAACGGACTGAGGGTCATACACAACTATGATCCGTCAACAGCCATGGTGGCAGTCAATACACTATACAATGTCGGCTCTCGGGATGAATCTCCGGAACTCACAGGCCTCGCACACCTCTTCGAGCACCTGATGTTTGGCGGATCAGTCAACATACCGGATTTCGATGCCGAAATCGAACGTGCCGGAGGCACCAACAACGCCTGGACCTCCAACGATTTCACCAATTTCTACGACGTTGCCCCGGCTGCCAACTTCGAGACGCTTCTATGGCTTGAAAGCGACCGTATGCTCGGGCTCTCCTTCTCGCCCGCTTCACTTGAGGTGCAACGCTCGGTGGTGATCGAAGAATTCAAGCAGACCCACCTGAACCGTCCCTACGGCGATGTGGCACACCGCCTGCGCTCACTCCTCTACACCACCCATCCTTACCGCTACCCCACAATAGGGAAAGAGATAAGCCACATAGAACGTGTGACGATGGAGGATGTGAAACACTTCTTCTACACCCACTACGCACCCAACAATGCTGTGCTTGCCATAAGCGGCAACGTGACATTGGAGCGGGCGCGCGAGGCTGTGGAACGATGGTATGGAGCAATACCGCGCCGTGACATATCACCGCGCCTCTATCAGCCCGAAACCATTTCGGACAGCCCGAGGGAGTGCACCGTCACAGGTGCCGTGCCACAGCCATTGATAGTGATAGCCTATCCTATGGCAGCCTACGGCGAGCGTGGTTATATCGAGGCCGATATCCTCACCGACATCCTTGCCTCGGGACGCTCGTCACGCTACTACAGGCAGCTTCTTATGGCTGACCCTCTGTTCACAGAGGTGGACGCCTCGATAGCCGGAAGCGAGGAACCGGGGTTCCTAATGCTGCGTGCGCGCCTGTCCGATGCGTCACAGAAGTCGGTGGAGCGAGCACGCACAATCCTCACTACGGTAGCCTCGGAATGCACCGGCATAACCGACCGCGAACTCACCCGCGCCGTCAACCGCTACGAGAGCAACCATCAGTTCTCAATGCTGTCATATCTCACACGCGCCCAGGAGCTTGCCCTATCGGAAATGCACGGCGAGGACATCAACAGCCGCGTGGCAGCCTACCGCTCGGTGACTACTGCCGATGTGGCATCGGCCACGGAATCAATAATCAATCCGTCACACGCATGCACACTCATATATCTGCCTCAATAGTTCATAGTGAATAATAAAATACCGGTTACCATACAATCTCAAGCCTGAAATACGGGCATAAAAAAAATGTGGGGAGCTTCACAGCTGCCCACATGCTTTAACCTAACTTTTTGTTGACTTTAAACTTAATGATAGTAGCTATATGCGACTGACGGTAATTTAAGTACTTAATGTAATTGTAGCACAAAGGTAGATATTTTATCGTATCCCTGCCACATGAGTTTAAGTTAAAATCTGTTAATTAAAGCGAAAATCATCACATTTATCCATATTTCAGACCCTCCACAAGCCATCTGAGCATACTTTTGCCAATCACAACGTCCGCTCACCGCCCCAATTTCTTTAACAAATAATTGTCGCTGAAAACAAAAAGCACTATATTTGTAACCTCCAAGAGAACCCCTAAAAATGGAAAAAATATCCGCCACAATCTTAGCCCTCAACGAAGAGCACCGCATAGCGGCGTGCCTTGAATCATTGCGAGACATCGCCGAGGAGATTATTGTGGTCGATTCAGGCTCGACCGACCGCACGGTCGAGATATGCCGGCAATACGGATGCCGTGTCACCATGCGCCAGTTTGACGGATTCGGCGCACAACGTCAGTACGCCACATCGCTCACCTCCCATCAGCATGTCCTTTCGATTGATGCCGACGAAGTGCTGTCGCCGGCCCTGCGCGAAAGCATACTCGCTCTCAAGGAAAAAGGGTTCGAGCACAGGGTATACAGCATATCCCGCCTGAACTTCTATTGCGGATACCCTGTGAAGCACTGCGGATGGTATCCCGACTGTCAGATACGCCTCTTTGACAAGCGTTATGCCACATGGAACCTTCGCGACGTAGCCGAAAAGGTGATATTCCGCGACTCCGTGCGCCCCGAGCTGCTTGACGGCGACATACTGCATTACCGCTGCGACACGCCGGAACAGTACAGGAAAGTAGTGCGCAACCACGCCGGAATCAAAGCGAGAGTGCTTGCCGCAGCCCCCGATGAGATACCGTTGCTGTCGCCTGTGGCTCATGGGCTAAAGGCATTCTGGGACATATTCATCAACCACGGAGGCATCCTTGAAGGGAAAATCGGAAGGGAGATAGCACGCGAATCGTATGTGAGCGAATATCTCGCTTACCGCGCGGCCCAGAAGCTCAAAAGGGAACGGGGACAATAAATGTCCTGACAAGAATCCCGGTATATATATAGACCAAACGGGAAGATGATATCACATCGTCCTCCCGCTTAGATAATAAACCAATCATTATCACATTTCTTGCAATGGAAAAAGTAATTTTGCTATGTACTGTTAAAACGCATCTCCGCAAGAATGGTTCACGGCATATGAAAATTTTTCCGAAATTTTTCAGCCCCATCCGGGCTTAAGCATTTTTAACACCGATGTGCAATCTCTTTGCCGCCCTGCGGCATTATCTTTGCACTGTAATCAGATATCATAAGAAGCATAATCATAATAACACGAAATATAATGGCAAAGAAAGAGACCACCGTAAAAGGGGCAAAGGACAAGGAGAAAGAGACCGATCCTGTAAAGGCAAAGCTCAACGCCCTTGCCCAAGCGATGGGAAACATCGAAAAGAACTTTGGCCGCGGTGCCATAATGAAACTCGGTGACGAGCAGATCGAGGATGTGGAAGTGATACCCTCAGGCTCGATAGGACTCAACTACGCCCTCGGCGTAGGAGGCTACCCCCGCGGCAGAATCATCGAGATATACGGCCCGGAGTCATCGGGAAAGACCACCCTCGCCATCCACGCCATAGCCGAGGCTCAGAAAGCCGGAGGCATAGCGGCGATAATCGATGCGGAACACGCTTTCGACCGTTTCTACGCCGAGAAACTCGGTGTCGACGTCAACAACCTGCTCATGGCCCAGCCCGACAACGGCGAACAGGCACTTGAGATCGCCGAACAGCTCATACGCTCTTCAGCCATCGACATCCTTGTAGTCGACTCGGTGGCCGCCCTCACCCCCAAGAGCGAAATCGACGGCGATATGGGCGACAAGAACGTGGGAGTGCAGGCTCGCCTCATGTCGCAGGCGATGCGCAAACTCACTGCCACCATATCGCGCACCAACACCTGCTGCATCTTCATCAACCAGCTCCGCGAGAAGATAGGCGTGATGTTCGGACCCTCGGAAACCACCACAGGTGGCAACGCGCTGAAATTCTATGCATCCGTGCGCATCGACATCCGCCCCTCCACATCCATCAAGGACGGCGACGACATCCTCGGAAAGCTCACCAAGGTAAAGGTGGTGAAGAACAAGGTGGCTCCCCCCTTCAAGCGTGCCGAGTTTGACATCATGTTCGGAGAGGGAATATCCCGCAGCGGCGAGATAATCGACCTCGGTGTGGAGTACGGCATCATACAGAAGAGCGGTTCATGGTTCAGCTACAACGGCTCCAAGATAGCCCAGGGCAGGGACCAGGCAAAACGCATGATAATGGACAACCCCGAACTCGCCTCCGAGCTTGAGGAGAAGATCAACGAGGCTCTGCGCAACGCCGCCACCAGCAAGCCCGCCAAGAAATCATCATCCGAAAAGGACCAGAAGAAGTCATCGGCAAAAGGATCCAAGGCTGAGGAGGCTGAGGAGATAGCCGACATCGCCGATATAGCCGACGGCACTCTCCCCGGCACTGACGATCTTGATCTGCCCGATGATTTCTCCATAGAGGAGGACATCTGACACACATCTGACAGCACCCCGCCCAGGCGACACCGACCGGCCCCGACAACAGGGCCTGCCAGTGTCGCATTTTTATGCCTAAACGCCTCCCGGCACCATCAAACATGCGGGATGATACATTATTGTATCTTTTTGCGACAAAATCGCACAACCGAACACAAAAAAGCCCACATCACGTTACATGCAAAAAGCATGACAACCACGGCTTTTGACTAACTTTACATTCCGAAACGGCATGGGTAAAACACCATTCCCATCTCCACTCCGACAAAATAAATCCACACCATAATTATCACATGAAAAAGACCGTTCTATCACTCCTATGCACAGGAGCCGCACTGATGCTCCAGTCGTTCGGCAACCCCTACCTGCCGCTGTGGGAACATCTCCCCGACGGAGAGCCCAGAGTGTTCGAGGACCCCGACCGCCCGGGAAAATACAGGGCATACATCATCGGATCGCACGACACAAGCGTGGACCGCTACTGCGGCTCCGACATACGCATGTGGTCAGCACCGGTAGAGGATCTCACCGACTGGCGCGATGAAGGTGCGATATTCACCTATTCCCATAACGGAAAATGGGACATAATGTACGCCCCCGATCTCGTGGAAGTACCGCAGAAAGACGGCTCGAAGATATATTATCTATACCCACACAGCCGCGGACCGAGACGCGAGGCGATGGTGTGCAAAGGCACCCGCCCCGACGGCCCCTTCACCCCGGTGAATCTTTCGGAGGACGGCTCTCACACCGTTGCGGGCAGTGTGCTCGGTTTCGATCCGTCGATCTATGTTGACATAATCACCGACCCCTCCGATCCGGACTACGGTACAGGTTTCCGCGCTTACGGATTCTGGGGATTCCAGCGTTCGCTCGCCGCCGAACTTGACCCCGCCACAATGTACTCCGTAAGACCGGGCACAGAGACGATGCCCTACTTCATCCCTGCGTGCACCCCTGACGGCAAGGTGCGCGACCCCGAGGGCACACAATATCCGGCACTCTACAAGGAGCAGGACCCGAAGGACTTCGGATTCTTCGAAGCATCCTCCATACGCAAGGTCGGCAACAAATATGTGATGATATTCTCGGGATACTCAGGACGCGAATACGGACTGGGCAATACCAATTCCACCCTGCGTTACGCATTCGGTGACACCCCTCTCGGCCCATGGCGCAGCGGAGGAGTGCTCGTTGACTCCCGCGGCATCGTCCCGAATGCCGACGGCACACATCTCGCCTGCACCAATGCGGCACACAACACACACGGAAGCCTACAGGACATCAACGGACAATGGTATGTGTTCTATCACCGTCCCCCACGCGGATTCGGTTTCGCCCGCCAGGCTATGGTGGCACCTGTCACCATCCAATGGGACGAGACTCCTGTGGCACAGGGAGGCAAAGTGGTGATACGCGGCTATGACCCCTACGCTCCCGACGGCATATGGACAGCCCGCACATCCGACGGCAACGAGTACACCGGAGCCGAAGTGACCTCGGAAGGGTTTCAGATCTATGGTCTCGACCCATTCAGATATTATTCCGCAGGCTATGCATGCTACCTCTCCGACATAGGAGCGCAGCAGGATTCATGGGACATCTGGGACAACGACATGCCTGTAAGGATGAAAGGCAACGATATCGTCGGCTTCAAGTACTTCGGCTTCGGAGGTCTGGACAAAGGCACCAAGGGTGTGCCGGCATTCCAGGGCACAAAGAAGGGGGACAAGACACATATCAACATCTTCCTCACACCTATCACCGACCAATCGTTCAAGGTGGCAGTGATGCTTGACGGTCCTTACGACAACTCCACATGGAAAGGGAAGAAGATCGGAGAGATCACCGTTCCGGAAAGCGGCAAGCGGGCAAAGGGCGAAGAGGTGATACGCCTCACAGCCGACGTATCCGTAGCTGTGGACGGACTCAAAGGCAAACACGCCATATATCTTGTGGCCGAAGGGGAGAACGGCAAGCCTCTGTGCATGCTCAAAGGCTTAGGATTCAGCAAGAGAGGGAAACACCTCGAATGTCCGAAAGTGCCTGAGGTAACGATCAGCGTGAACGGCAACAGGGTAGAACTTCCCGCCACTCCCACGAGAATGACAGCCGAAAACGGATACACAGGATATGACAGATACGATGTCGACTACAAGCTTGAAGGGAACAGAAACCCCACCCCCAAAGTGACCGCATCGTCCGACGACAGGAAAGTGAAAATCAATATCAGCCAGCCTGTCGACGGCAAAGCCACGGTGACTTTCGACAACCGAGGTGTGAAAAAAATCTACACTATAAATATAATCTAATACACAACAGGGTAAAACACATTAACTACCCTCCCGGAAAACAGGAGTCACAACCCTCCGGGCTATCTGAGACAAGCCCATCCGCCAGCCGTAACAAGCGCGATGCGGACGGGCTTTCATCACTCATCCAGAAATCGTCCGACCTACAATAAGCCGATGACTGCAAGCCAAAAGCATATTCTGAAACGCTAATTTTAAGCCCAAGTATTTTGTCGGGCTATGGAAATTTTCTTAACTTTGTGCTTATACAATAAGACCATATCTGACATGACTATCAAACAGTCTATGCATGACATACTGGAGCATGAAGCCAAGGCTCTTCTCTCCATACCCTACAGTGAGGACTATGACCGCGCCATAGAGCTCATAATCGAACATGTGCACCGTCGCGGAGGCAAGCTCGTGGCATCCGGCATGGGCAAGGCAGGGCAGGTGGCCCTCAACATCGCCACCACATTCTCCTCCACCGGAACACCCGGAGTGTTCCTGCATCCCGGCGAGGCACAGCACGGCGACATAGGGGTGCTTCAGCCCAACGACGTGATGCTCCTGATCTCCAACTCGGGCACCACCCGCGAAATGCTTGACCTCGTCGCTCTGACCAAGGATCTCCATCCCGAGATCCCGGTGATTGCAATGACAGGCAATCCCGAGAGTGAACTATCACGCCTGTCGGACGTTACTCTACTTACAGGAGGAGCCCCGGAGGTGTGTCCGCTCGGGCTCACCCCCACCACATCCACCACTGTGATGACAGCTATCGGCGATGTGCTCATAGTCAATGTGATGAATCTCATAGGCCTCTCTTCAAAAGAGTACTCCAAACGTCATCACGGAGGCTTCCTCGGACACAAGTCACGCAAAGAATCAGGATACTGAGCAACCCATATGCACCCCCTTAAGGCGGGTGAAAGCGAATATTACGGACAATGAACAAAGCTATTTTTATAGGAGAGCTGTCGCTCAATGTCACACTCCCGCAACAATGTGACGGAGCAGCCGCCACAAGGGTCGGCGACCGTCTCGTGGCAGCCGCCATGATCGACGGAGAGATGGGCGTGGAGACATGCTTCGTAGGGGAAACCGCCGCCGACGCGGTGGGCGACCATATAATATCCGCCCTTGAGAAATCACACATCGACACCACATCCGTTGACCGCTTCACCGAAGGCGCAAGCCCGGTGCGCATCACCTCAGCAGCAGCCGGCGACAACCGCGCCGTGCTTCATTCGGCATACCCTTCCGAACCGGTCAACCCTGTGTGGCCGCGAGTCAACGAGGGGGATGTGACTGTGTACGGATCATACATGGTCCTTGACAAGCGCAATCACTCCCGCATCATCGAGCTTCTCGACCACGCACGCGCACGCAAGGCAGAGACAGTGTATCTCCCCTATTTCGATCCGCGCCAGGTGTCGCGCACCACACGCATCATGCCTGAGGTGTGGGACAATCTGGAAGCAGCAAGCCTCGTGATCGCAACCGTAAAGGACCTTGACGCCCTTTTCCCCGGAGAAGACCCCGCCACGGCATTCAGCGGGCACATCCTGTTCTACTGCCGCAGGTGCCTGATACTGGACTATTCGTCTCTCACCATGAGATTCTTCGACGGCGACAGGTCCTGGACATTCGATTGCCATCCCACTGCCAAC